>JAKSOW010000001.1 GCA_024405395.1 Kiritimatiellia bacterium
GTCAAGACGAACGTTCCGCCTCCGGGAAGCAGCCCGGGTGCCAGTGCGTCGGATACTGGGGCCGCAGCCGACCTGTCTATCGCGGATGGCTGTGGCGGGAAGCCCACGCACCGGCCGCCAGATGTCAATCTGCGGCCGCGTGCGGGGACGAGCGCCACAACCATCCGCGGAAGAACGGACGGTTGCCCCAGAATCCGGCGCGACTCGGAAAGCACACACCACTCACCTCACCCAACACAACAACCACGAAAGGAAACAACCATCATGAAGCTCAACATCAACTGGAAGGAACTCGGGTTTCAGATCCTCAAGGCCATTTGGCCCGTCCTCGCCGGGGCGCTTACGGGCGCGACCGTTGTGACCGCCACGGGCTGCACGTCAATGGCCGCCCAGCCCCGCGGACAGACCACCGAAATCATCGCCTGCGGCATCCCCGCCATCGCCTGGATTTCGCACTCCTCGCAAATGGCGGAGAACTACGGCGGCGACACCAACGCCCCCACCAACGCCACCCATCAGGTCGTGCCCGTCACGACCGTGATCGGGAAGTAGCGGACATCAAGCCGCGCTTCGCGCCCAACAGCTGATTGTACTCCGCCAGAATCACCCGATGAAGTTCGTCGGCGGAATAGCGGTCAAGCGGACGGCGCTTCGCCTTCACCACGGCGGCAAAGGCGTCAAAGTTGTCCACCTTCGTGCAGACGTCGTACCAGAACTGCGGCACAAGCGACCCGCCGCCGCGATGCCCCGTGGTGTCGAGAATGCGGAACATCACCGACTTCGACAGCGGCGGCGTAAGACACGCGCCAATGCGGGCGGCGCTCTTGAGCGCCTTCATCGCCTTGAGCTGGTCATCCCACGAAAGCGACAACATGCCAAACGCGGCGGCCTTCAGATGTTCCGCCACACGACGGTCGTTGAATGCGGCGTCTGATCGGGCGGCAGGACGCTTCCGCATGGCCGTCTGCTCCTCCGCCACAAACACTTCCGCATTGAACTGCCCCAACGCGGAGAAGATATCGTCACGGGCGGCGAACAGGCGCTGACCATACACGCCGCGTTCCAGCTCCGGATGAGGCGTGGTGATTTGCCAAAGCGCACGGCACTTGCGGAAGGCCATGCCCACGGCCCGGGCGGTCGCGATGGGATACTTCATGCAGATCACGTCAAAGAGCGTGTCATTCTCATTGAGCACATCGACAATCGTCTGCCACGGCACCTTCCCCTGTTCGTAGCGGAAGACCACCTCGAAGAAATGGTTCAGCAGATTCACGGCACCGTTCAGCGTGTAGTCGAGTTCGATGCCGGCCTGGAAGTCCGGCTGCATGAGCAGCCCGTCGCACAGGGTGCGGCTTTGCCGCCCAATCGGAACGGCGGCCTCGACCAGCGGGCATTCGTAGTTGGGGTCCGAGGGCGAGAGCAGGGTCATCTCACAGCACCTCCAGAATGGCGTGGACATCATCACGTGCCGCCTTCGTGCAGAGGGCGGCCGTGCGCACGCGTCCCGAAAGCGCATAGCGTTCGCCCCAGGACGCTAGGTCCTCGATGCCGGTGCGCGCGCAACACCGCTTGCGGCTCGCGGCGATGGGCGAGGTGGGCGGCACTTCCAGCATGAGGCGCATGTTCACGTCGCCAGCCGCCGCCACCACGTTCGCAAACACATGGGCGATGCGCAGGCGTGCCGCCGGATCGGCCCGCATCCCCGCCTCATCCGAAGACGCGATGTTCCGTTCGCGGCATTGCGCTTCCCGCAGCCGCGGGTAGCAATGCAGATAGACAAGCGGACGCGCCAGCGCGTCCAGGGCGGCACCCGTGAAGAAGCGCGGCGGCAGTTCCGCCGCCAGCTGACGGTGAGCCTTCGCAAGATCGCTTGGCAGAATCTCCTTGGCCTGGCCGATTTTCGCGAGCGCCGCCTGACCCTTGGCGAAATGAAGGGCGAGCCAACCGGCGATGCGCGTGAGCAGAAAGTCAAACGGCGCTTCCTCCGTGGCGTCGGGCAGCTGTTCGCAGCCGCGGCCGAGGGCGAGCTCGGGATCCACCAGAGTGCGCGCCACCTCATGCCAGAAGGCGCGCCCGACGTGCGCCGCCTTGCCGCCCGTCGCATCCTCCACCAGACAGTACCGGGCCTCGGCATCCTTCAGACGATAGACGGCACCCAGAAGAGGCGGTGAGGCGGCCACCATCGTCATGCCCGCGATCACATCCTGCGACGCCCCCGAGGTGAGCGCCTGAATCATCTGGGCGGAGATGCGCGCCTTGTCGAGGGTGATCACCTGAATGCCCAGCGTGCGGGCAACGGTGGCGCGCCAGGCGCTCACCGAGCTGCAACTGCCGCCATCGCCCAGACGTTCGGCAATGATTTCGCGCACACGATTGCGTATGGCCACCCAGCTGCTGCAGCCGGCGAGCCCCAGGTGACGCAAGACGCGCTGCACATCGGCGTCGGCGAAGATGCGGATGTTGGGATTGTCGAGAACGCCCTTCACCATCGCATAGAAACCATCCCAGCGGGCACGAAACTCGTCGGCGGTTTCGCCGGGGATTGTCTTGGGGAGCCCCGAGTCGAGAATGAACTTGCGGCACATGGCCACCACATAGTCCGAGGGCTTGTGGCGCGAGACGAGATAGCGCAGCCAGGGCTCAGTGTGTTCGCCGCGGGCGGCGTCCTGCAGATCGATGATGGCGGCGGCGTCACAGCCCAGCACCAGGGCGAGCTTGCCGGCATTCTCGAGACTGATGCCGCTGCGGTCCTTCTCCAGGAGGCTCACATACGCCTTCGACGTGCCGATGGCCCTGGCCACCGCCTCCAGAGTAAGCCCCTTCTCGGCCCGAAGCCGATGCACCATTCCGCCAAGCGTCTCGATCATGCAGTCCTCCTTTCTCCCGTCGAACGGGAGACAGTATACCAAACGCGGCAGCAAAGTCAAGTCAAGTCGTCAAGTAAATCTTTAGTATGGTTTTTTGCAGGCAGAAAGGAAAGACAATTGTCGGCATAGTGCCAATCATTCACTATGCCGACAATCTGATCACGTCGAACTTACCGATTTATTTATCGATAGGCCATGGGGGTAGTCCCCATTCTCACGACTTTGTTACTGATATAGAAAAACGTTTGCTGGCTCACTGCCCTTGACAGTCGCCCACAATATCGCATATCCGTCTACAGCATACCCCGACACTTTCACTGACACTTTCTTGATGGAAGAAGTCCAAACTTCGGTCTCCTCCATTTCCCCATCAATACGCACCTTCTTTATTTTCCCGGTGTCCACAGCAATGTAGACAGAGAACGATCCCGTCATGGCCCCTGTTTTAGGCTTATAACTCAATTTGAGGCCCATTGGATTCTCTTCGCTGGTGCAGATCGGCTCATACCAAACTTCGCCGTCTTCCGAAAATTTCTGCATCTTGACAGCTCCAGCCTTGGGAACGATCACCTTTGAACCCAAGAACTGAATATCATTGCAATACAGGAAGTCTGACATCACATAGGCATACGTCCCACCATTGTCGTTTTCGCGGCACAGGGATTCTGCATATTCCGAAAGGGCATTCTCAATATCACTCGCATCAAACCCATAAATGCCCGACATTCCCCCAATCTCGCCAACCGAAACATCTACATGCAGAGCGCCAAATGCGGGCGAATACCAAGACACCTCTTCTGGCGATGCATACCAACGGCCACCATCCACGTACAAAGAAAGATAAAATCCTATGCTTCCACGCCCATCTCCCGTCTGGACATAAACAGGAATCTGGGCCCATTCGTCTTCCCCATCCTTGTAGTATCCAACAACATACGTGTTGACGGCCTTCAGCTTAGCGCCCGAGAAATCCGTGCCCGACACCTTAACTTTCCCCGATGCCCCAATCGCCAAGTTGACAATCGCACTGCCAGCATCTGAATATAAAGACACGATGTAAGTCTTGTCCTTTAGTGTCGCAAGTCCCTTCTGCTTGCCATCGTAGATAGCATACGACGCATATCCTGATACCCCACGATCCGTTTGGAAATCATGCCAAGCATAGAGTGGGAACCATTCAACCATCAACGAAGAAAACCAAAAACCCTTGTTATAGATACCTTCTCCCTCATTCCAAGTAATCTTCTCCGTTGCCGACATTGTAAATTTACCGAGTTGCGCTGATACAACGCCGCTCGTCCACTTTGTCAATCCTTTCTTTGATTTGCCCACCTTCAACGAACAACTGCCCGTATAATGATAACAATCTGATGAAGGATCATATGTTTCAACCAGGCCATACATTGCAACGGCTTGACCAAAAGACAAATAACCTTCAGCATCCCCACAAACTGCACACGCAGACGGATCCTCCACCCAATCCGGGTAGAACATTCCGTTTTCGACACCTGCAGAACAACAAATCGCCAACAAGGCGATTCCTGCCATAGACTTTATCTTCATTATTTATTACTCCTGTTTTGTTGACTACTGACAAAGAACTACCGCGCACCACGCATGAAGAGCACAGCATAGACGGTTCGCACCAGAATCCAGATGTCCATCCAGGGCGACCAGTTGAGGACATAGTAGGTGTCAAGCGCAACGCGCCGGGGATAGTCCGTATCGCTGCGGCCGGAAACCTGCCACAACCCTGTGACGCCCGGACGAACGGAAGAGAACACAGGATAGGCATCGCCATAGTAGGCGACCTCTCCTTCCACAATGGGACGGGGCCCAATCAGCGCCATCTCGCCGGAAAAGACATTGAAGAGCTGCGGCAGTTCATCCAGCGAGGTGCGCCGAAGAAAACGGCCCAGCGGCGTAACCCGCGGATCATGCGCGAGCTTGAAGTTCATCTTCCACTCGGCGGCGATCTTCGAGTCCGAGGCCAGCAGCTTCGCGAGACGCGCATCAGCATCAGCATACATGGAGCGGAACTTCCATACGCGAATGGGCTTGCCATTTTTTCCCAGACGCTCTTGGCGATAAAACACGGGGCCATGACTGGTCAATTTGATTAGGGCCGGTAAAACCACAAAGAAAGGCAAAAGCCCGACAAAGGCCACGGCGGCGAAAACAGTATCGAGCACACGCTTCTGAAAACGCTTGGCCTTCATGCGCGCCTGATTGACCATCTCCAGGCCTCCCAGACCGTCAAAGACCACCGCTCGCGATCCAAACACCGGAAAAGTTCGAGCTGTCGGCAAATATTCGATGAAGGTGAACCATGAGGTGAATTCCTCCATCTGGCGACGGAAAAGGCGGTCATCCTGACAGGCGATGAGCGTTTTGATGTCGCGTTTTTTCGCTTCCGGCAGAATGTCGCGAAGCGTACCGAGATAGGGAATGCCCAATGCCTGAAATTCACGCTCGTTCCATTCACAGCGGCGCTTTCTGCGACCCAACCGCTCCGTACCGTTGAAATAACCAACAATGTGGAGTCCACAATGGGGATCATCGTTCAGCACGGTGGCCACGCTAACAGCGGCATCGCCTGCACCCGCGAGCACAACAGGAATCTGACCCCACTTCAGACGAAAGAGAATGGCACGTATCCAATTGCGGAAGGACTGAGCGGAAACGGCAACTAGAATGCCCGAGGCGGCAACCACAAAACGGGAGACTATGCTTTCGGTAGTCTGATACCTCAGGCCAATGAATGCGATGACTCCCAGATGAGTAAGCACAGATGCGCCAAAAAGGCGACGGAACTCCTCTACCGGCGACAGGGGGGCCGAAGGGTACATCCAGTTACCGTGATAGTTGTCGAAGAGGGCATTGACAACGACGAAGCAGATCGCAACTGGCCAGAACGCAAAATAGTCCTGGGGTGAATAACCACCGACCGCAGTGCGTACACCCATGTAAGTAAGACTTTGGCCAAGTGCCCAATAGAGGAACACCACCACAGTCCACATCACACTGATACAGGTGATGTCCGCAAACCCAAGCGCCATTACGCGCAATCTACCGTGGGTGAACATGGGTAACTGAACCTACGTCCGTGCCCAAATCCATCTGCCCGGCCTAAAGGCAAGCCAAATCGTTGGGCAAAGAATTGCCAAATCACGAAGAATATCCACCCAAAGAGGCGGTGGCGTCCCATCAGAAGCTCCAAAGCACCCACAATCAATCTCAAGACCCCGCAACCACGCCTGCGTAAGCCCGACAAGAAAGATGCCCAGCATACCTAAAATGAGCAGGGCCGCCTCTCGTGTCCATTTGGTGAAAACGAGCACCAATCCTGCGAGTAACTCAACAAAAGGCAGAACTAGCGCAACAATCCCCGCAACAAACGGAGGCAGAATCCTATAACTCTGTACCGCATCGGCAAAAAGCGCTGGATCCTGTATTTTGTCCCATGACGCATAGACGAAGATTGCGGCAATCCCAATTCGCAACACGCCCTCAACAACAAGAACAAGCTTCTGCTTCATGGCTCATCTCCTGTTTCGGACTCTCCGCTCTGGTGTGTTTCCGGTCCCGTCCACGGTATGCGTTGCTCTTCGTAGACGCGCAGATTGTTGGCGATGCCCAAAAGCATCGCCAACACGATAATCGCAACCACAACAATCCAATTGAATCGCCACCCCCAAAAAGAAATTTCCAGCCTGCTCATGCGCATATTCCGGGACGACTTCACTTCACCACCACGGGCCAGGACATTGCGGGTTTCTTGCATACGGCAACACCTCGACCAACGCCATCAACAACAAGCCCATTCACCGTAAATTTGTACTTCGCAAGTTTGGTGCGGCCATTATTCGTCTCTAGTGCATAAATTGTGAAAGTGCCCTTGAATATTCCCGTCTTGGCCGCGAACGAAAGCTTCACACCCGCATTGTTCTCAGCTTCTGGATCATACTGAAGCTCCATCTCCTGGGTTTCGCGATTCTTTGCGTATTTCACCTTACCGGCCTTGGGGAAGGTCCACTTGGCGCCCGCGACATCAAAGGCCGTTCCGTCTGGCGTCAGGCTAGACAACCAATCAAATCCCTCAGAAGAAGATGCGTCAACGGAAAGGATCGCCGTACCGTTTTCCAATCCTCCGACAATTGCCTTCTTGACGGAATAACCTTCCGTGTGCAAACCATCGCTTTCAAGCACATATCCCTGTGCCGGATCATAGTCCACAACAATCGCCACATCGTTCACTGGCGCCTTGAACGAGAGCAGGCCAGAGATTCGATTCCCCTTCGGAGTGAAAGACTTGGCCTTGGCGGCAACCTTCTTGCCATTGGGCAGAATGATGGATCCGGACACCTTGACTTCATTCTTCTTCTGGTTGTATTTCCCAAGCTTCAGCTGTACAATTCCCGCAACTTCATCACCCGCATCAATGAGAGCGCCCGAAACGGTCACAGCCTTGGTGTAGGCTGTCGTCACGTCAGGAATCGGCGCAGGCGTGGGATCGTCCTTGGGATCCTGCGGATCTTTGGGGTCAACCACAGGATCTTTCGGCTTAACACTCTTGCGAAACGCCGCAACAATCGCAAAATTGTCCTTGACGGTCTTGGCGTTGTTGTGATTGGCGTCACCCATCGGCACACCCTCGAAATCAATGTCCGGATTGGAGAAATAGGGGATCGTCTGCCAAATTTCAGAGCTTCCGGGTTTTGGCGTATAGGCAAGCAATGTCGCATAGTTGCCGCTTGACGTCGACAGATAGAATGCCGAGGAATAGGCATCATGGCAGGGGCCATCTGTCCCATCACCATCTCCATATGTGGAAACATCCGCATGACCCGCCCCCAAGAGATGCCCTATCTCATGCGGGACGACATAGCCATCCTCATGGGCAGCAGCCTCAACACTTGCGATACAGTAGGCATACGTCGAATATAGACTGGGGCTGGGCCACCCCGCATCAAACTCCCAACCAATACCTGCAGCCCCAGCGGCAATCCGCGTAAGCACGCAAACCACATCAGCACCCACTTTTTCACGGTACTGATGAACCTTATCCCAGTCATACCCATCTCGGACATGACCTTTTCCTGTATTGTCGCACACCACATCCGTCAGCATCGAAACGACGTCGCCCGTACCCGAGGACGGCACCAGCAATTCGCCTACCGAACGAAAATCACCTGCAGAAGAGATTCCAGAATTCGCCATGACGCGGTTGAGCTTCTCTACCGAACTGGCCGTAAGCTCCGAAGGCGACACGCCAGCATCACTTAGCCAATCCTGAGCTGATTTGTCGTATACAAACAATACGTCAATTGTTGCGGCCATGGTTATGCCTGTTGCCATCAGGATCCATGCCGCCATTATCATTTTCTTCATGTCTTTATCCTTTCTTTCCCTGCTTGTGATCATTTTGCAAACATGTTAAACGGAACCGTAGAAGTCATTCGCTTCCCATTCACTTCTGTCTTGTAGCTGAAATAGCCGCTCGCAAAAGGCCGTTCTGCAAACTCTCCTGGAAAACTCTCTGCTATACACCCGCAGTCGATCCATCCAGGCGTCAATACTCCGCTAAAGTTCCCTTTGACTTCCTCTTCTCCAAAGTTAAATGTGGCTTTCCCAGAAACCAAACCTGAAGATGAATTTATCCGGCAAATTGCATCGGGGACTTCTTGACCCATGATTGAACAAACTACGGATTTCAAATCAAAAAGTCCAAGCCACGATTCAAGGGTAGTACGCTTTGCATAATATATGCCATAGCAGTCCAAGTCGGATGTAAATGCATCAAACTCACCCACATGCCGCCATCGTGCGGCTACTCCTCTCACTGGACGAACAACCCGAGCAGTGGTCTCGTCTGCATAGTACTTTTCTCCGTTAGCATGAATTCGCAATAAAGCCGAAAGAGAATCTCTCCTTTCCGCATGCAGAATCGGCAAGATTGCGTATTCCGAATCCTCTGGATCAATTGCCAACATTGATTTCGCGCTAAATCTCGTACCTGAAGGAAGCGACCCCTTCAACCTAACAGTGCCAGTCTTCGAAACCGAAATCATTGCATATCCGGAACCTGTGAAATTACCGCCTGACACATTTTCCACTCCAAATGCCATCGTGTAGTAACCAGCAAACGACCTCAGCTCTCCCATTGCCGAAGATCCAGAGGCACCACCAAACTCAACGCTCAAAACACCACTGGCAGATAAGATCAACTTGAGGCTATGTTTGGGGGAAATGAGTTGCGCCGACGCCTCTCCTGAATCAGTATTCATGTATGACCAATAACCACTGAAGAACTTTGCTTGACTCGATAATTCAACAACCTTGGCCGAAAGTTTACCCGATTTGCTTTGTTTTAGGGTTACCATTCCCACCACATCCGAAGTTCCGTCACCTGATGCCTTCACAAGAGGCACCGTCCACAAGCCGCCAACGCCAACAAATTGATTAAACTCACGTGGATCCATGATAGTTACCGTAACCGCCACAACGCCCGAAGGAATATTGGCATTGCCAATCTTTCTCGTCACCTCATACGAGAAATCAAATATTCCCTTTTTCTTTGCCTGGCCACGCAAACACACGGCTCCCGTCTGCTCATCAACGTAAAGCCTAAGCCCATTTGGCAATTGCCCCGATTTCTTCTTTACCGTAACCCGAGAGCAACCGTCAACCTCAACAGTTTCTAAAATGCACTTCGTTTGGAATCCAACGTACGCGGAGGCCTCCTCATTACCGCTCCCTGGGACAAATTCACAGCTCACCTCCGCTGCATAACAAGAGGAGCCTCCCGCCACACGAGCAGGCATAGTTCCAGTCAATTTCAATACCGGTCGTAGTGATTGTGCATGTGATTTTCTAACTGCAAATTCCAGGGAATTAGTTCCACAGGCCACCACAACTCCGTCTAAGACCAGAGATATCATCACGTCATGCGTGGAAGACACCGACACCGAGAAACTACCTGTTGAGAATCCCCGCAGAATAAACGCTTCAGCAGCATCACAGATTTGGAAATCAACTTGGGCTCGTCCCCCCGCTACCGACAGCTCCCGTCTAGTTGTGGAGACATAATCAGAAGACTCATCAGCACGATTAGCCAATTTCAGAAGATCATCAAGCCGGGCGATGTTTTCCTCTGGATCATAGTAGCGAACATCAGAACCTATTTCACCATTACGGTCTCGCCATGTTGAGCAACGACCAACAACACGTCCCTTTCCGTCAATCAACAACAGCGTTGGTGTGCTGAGACGAGTCGCAGATGTTTCTGGTGCCTTCCACTCAGAAACTGAATTTCTGACACTTCGTTCGTGGGCGGCTAACACCAAAGGATCATCAGCATGCAACCCATGGCGAGACAAATATGCAGCACCACTAACCATCTTTCTTTCATTCCCTGTATGGATGTGCTCCAAACCCGCGGCATAGGAAAGAAGATGCCCTGCATCTGCGTAAGTGTCGCTCTCTGAGAATGCCTGATCAAACAACACCAACTGTACCCGATTGTCCTCAAGCCAATCTCGGAATAGATCCGACGCAAAAAGTGATTGTTCCATCCCTTTACAATAGGGACACCATAAGACTCCTGAATAAATCGCCAGGATTGCTTTAGCTTTACCCTCGACGACCTTACGACACGCAAGATCATAATCAAGTGTCCAATCCGAATACCTCAACTCCTCTATTGTGCTTTCCCCCACAAAATATGGATTTGTTGGCGAATTCACCTGGGCATCAACGCAATGCACAAATGAAGAAGAGACCACATCCCCCTTAGAGTCAATAAGAGACAGCTCTATGCTCTTTCCTGTGGGAAACTCACATCCCAGAAACTTTTCAAGCGAGAGCGATACGATGGCATTCGTCTGTCCCATTGCCCAATGAATCGCATTTGTAACTGGGGGCAGAACATTTCCAGGCCATGCAGCAACCAACAGATTATCGTCGGCAACACCTGGAAGACGCTTCAACGGAATATCAACAAACGACGTATTCGACTCTATCTCAAGGCGATCACCCTCTCCGTCTGAGCATTGGAAACCAGCAACTGTACGATTTGTGGTGTAGGACCCGCAGAGTTTCTGAATGCTCTGTTCCAATTCTATCGCCAACAATTCCAACATTTCTGGATCATGCTCCGCAAGCGCGGAAAGAGACATCGCGGGGTCACGCGGCACAAGCATGCGTCCAGATCTTCCAACAAAGCTCTCAGCCAAAGTCTCAACCCCATTCTTTGGCCACCATACACAGATGAACGGGAAACTGGTGAGCCAATTTCCTACAGATTTCGTGAATCCGGCACTACGAGCGAAATCACAGGCGCCCGTCCCCTCATTTACTTCAATATCCGCGCCAGAGGTACCTTGCACATAACAATAGACATAATCTGAATGCTTCGTTTGCCAAGTGCGAAACGACTCGAGATTGACTGCCGTCTCAAGCTTTTCACACTCGCCACAAGAGGAATTAGCCCAAAACAACACCAGTGGAGCCTTAAGACTCTGTGCCAGGTTGGTAGCCGCGGTGAACGACTCAAGCCAAACGCCAGTCCTAGTTTCGTTCGAAACCTGGACTGGCGAATCAGCCTGCGCATCCAGCGCCACCAAGGCGACAGTCACTGACAGTATCAGCGTGCCGATTCTTGAATGCAATACCGTCAATCCATCACAGCCTTGACATACGCCGGGAAGGTATACGCTTCCGTGATTTTGGTTGCCTTCTGCAACTTGGCGGATATTTTCTTGTTGTACTTGATCTTCCAAGTTCCGAATGCCGAAGACCCTTGATTCAGCGAGCAAGTCTCCCCACACTCCAGACAGATAGGCCAGCCAGGTGCCGTAGCAGTGACGGCCTCCGTTCCCTCAATCTTCTCACACCAGTTGCAAGTCCCTGAAGTGGCTTTAGTGGTCACTACCGCACCCGGCAACATCCATCCGGCGAAGCTACCGCTGACAGGTGAAATGATTGAAGAAAGGAGCGTGCATGTATTCTTATCCTTGAGCACATTGTCCTTCAGAGACCCAAATCCTGATCCAACAAGATAGAATGTACCATCTTCTGAACTCAGAATCCATGTCAGTTCACATTTGGCGGCGCTTTTGTCAATACGATTGGCAATTGGCCACTCAAGCTTGACGTTCAAAGGTTTCTGACTGGTCACATTCCAGAAGAAGTAACCAAAAGCATTGGTGCTGCTCGTATAGGGCTCACCTTTGATCAACGTATCGCAGTCACATCCCCAGATCACACCCTTGATTGTGACAGATCCCTGTTTACGATACAACGTACTCTGATCAGTACGCATATCGCAAGCAACCATCTTGGGAGTTCCCGACTGCGTAACCGTAGTCTTAACCTTAATGTCTACTTCGTAGAACTGAGCATCTGCAGAAGCTGCTCCACAAAGCAGGAGCGCAAACAACATTACGATTGTCTTCATTGTCTTACATCCTTTTTCAATTTTACTAGCTTAATCAATGGAGAACTCGGATGTCCCAAGTTTGCTGGAGGAAGCTGTACCATACCCCTCGCTGCCGTCAAACGTACCACTGATTTTGACCGTGTACTTTTTGAGCTTCATCTTGGTGACACCCTTCTTGGTTTCATATTCCTGCACACCATAGACCTTGAAGGATCCCTTGACTGTTCCCTTCTTGCGGTTGTAGGAAAGCTTAAGACCGGCATAATTAGAGCTTTTGTCCGAATCCTTGAGCACCAACTCGTAATCCCCATCAACCTTTTTCACTTTGACAGAAAGGGCCTTATCGGTTTTCAACTTCTTGCCTGTGAAATAGACAGGCTCGCCATCCGGGAAAAGATCAGACTGAATTTCGATTTCATCATCCGAAATATCAAATCCATCATCCAGTGTGAATGTGAATTCGGAATCCTCATAACTCTCATCATCTTTGTCCTTATTTTTGGCAAAAGCCGAAGAGATCGGCGCAAGCACCAATCCTAACGCCAAAACACCAATTGCTGTCTTTACCCATTTCCTGTTCATGATCAGTTCTCCTTTTTTTGTAAGAAATCAATCTTCAGCCCTTTTGGCTTCTACCACCAATTGAAACTCGCGAACTACCTTGGTTGCCGCCACATCTCTCCCTTCAGCGGTCACGGTAATATTATAACATCCTTTTCGCCAAAGTGTACCAGAAAAAACACCTTCTTCTGAATCCAGCGAAAGTCCGAATGGCATACCCTCTGCGCTGAATTTCATCGGCCGCGTTGCCTCTTCAACTTCTAACCGGAACTTGAATTTCTTCCCTACCTTCGCAATGATCGGTTGTTCTGGAACCGAAAATACCGGCGGCCTACAAGCAGATACATTCCTGAAATTGGCTGTATAGGTTCCCTCAGTCATACCAGAGTCAATGACTAGCTTACGAGCATAACCTACACACCTTCCATTAGGATCCATCCATCCCCAAAACACGCTACCAGAATCATCGGCAATTGCCGTGATTACAACTGTACCACGTTCATCCGCAAGCTCCCCAGAGACTGGATCCATCTCAATTTTTCCACTCCCTCCTGTTTGAGTGAATTTGAAATACTTTGAGTCAGGACTATGCAATATCTCTTTGGGATTGGATAATTTTGCCGTATAATCAATCAAAATCTTGTCCAGAGCGGAAATCAATTCCATCTGAAGAAATTTATGTCGAATTCCAGGCATCGTTCCACGACGACCAGAGAAAGTCCTTTTTACCTCTGTCCCGTCTTCTTTCTTCCAATATACGCAAACTATCGGTATACCAGTTACCTCCTTGAACCCCTCTCGTTGAAAAGCTTCTGTTTGCTTGAACTGAGGATTCTTGTCATTTATATGTACCATAAAAATCTTACGGTCATCTTGCCACATCTTGAAATCCGTACTATTCATGGATTTGTTCAAGCGATAACAGAAACTACATTCAGTTCCAGCACTGATAACTAGAATCGGCTTATGAGCTGATTTCGCAACCGCTAGTGCATTAGTGAAATTATCGCTCCATACACCTGGCGTAACTTCATGTACGATAGGTATTTTGGCGCTTACTTCATCCCGTCCATGACACAAGGCTGTTACTAATAAAAAAATGAATACCACGAGCTTACTCATCTTCATTAATTCCCTTCTTTCGTAACCAAATCTAACCAATTCGGTATGTAGAGTTCTGCCCCTGGAACCTGTTCAACCCAAGAAGGTGGCAAATCATAATCAGAAGACAACCGCCCTGCCAGACGACCAAGAATAACCCGCACCTCCATTTTCTTCTGTAAAGACTCATCTATTTTTTTCCATGAGAATGGAGGAGAAAGGAAAATCAGTTTTTCAGGGATGCAGAGACCATGATCCTGACGGTTAAACGTTTCAAGGTATTCAGCACCTCTCCATCCAGCAAGTACTAACGTTCGTGTCTTATCTGGCAAAGCCGAAAGTTTCCGCACGAACGCAATTGCTGGGGCATTAGTATGGGACTGGAAAAACTGTCGCATCTCCTTGCCTTGATAAATCTGATATCCGCCATCAAGAACTGCGTCATCGCCTACAATCCACACTTTGGGATCTTCTCCGTTAAGCAAAACGTGATCTGGGAATCCCTTTATGGATACCAACTGTCTGCAATTCCTTCCCCATATACCTACCACTACAACGGCACCAAGAGAAATAACCACAGCCATACATACAGCCACCAAAATCACCCGCCGTCCAAAAGGTCTAAAATCTTTGAACCCAGAAACAAGTGAAAATATCGGCAACACCCAAAGAAGTGGCTCCTCCAACTCATGTGTGAAACAGGCTGATACACCAAAAGCCACAAAGACCGCAAACGGCAAAGATTTCTTGTCGCGAAACGCCCACACCGCAAACAGGAACATGAAAAACAGCCAAGCAAACACATAGCCAACACGCTCCATACAACCCATCTCTACAAGCCATGTCAAATGGCTATTCTGCAGCTCAGACACCGCCAACGGCGTATCAAAGGACTGATACCAGTCAACATAGGCACGACCCCCATTACCATAGCCCCAACCTGTGGGAGCATCCGCCATCATTCTCGGTACAGCAGCCCACATTGTTCGCCGATCGGTGCGGGGGTCTTGGGCAAGAAAACCGCTGGTAAACCTAGTTCCACCAAACTTAAATGCAATGCCACCAAGGGCAACCAGCAGCAACAACGCTACCAGAATTCTGCGGAACGAAAATAAATCCTTGAATTCCCTAAAATGTGGTACAATAAGGGAAACAATACCCAAAACGAATCCGAGAAGACATCCCCGCGACTGCGTAAGGAACAAGAAGACCAATGACGCCAAGAAAGGGATGACGGCAACCATCCCGAGAATTAACCGACGACCATGAAACAACACCAATGCCACGGATAGGAACATCACCGACAACATCATAAAGATGGCTGCCGTCTTGTTTGGATTGATGAATTCCCCAAAAGGAATCCGGAACCGACCTGATTCTTTCCAGATGTCTACAGAAGTGACATCATCCAACATTCCTCTTTGTTTCTGCTCCCAAAGCTTAGGTATGGCTTCATCCGACTGTACAGGCTTGATGCGCTTAACAACCATCTGCTCCCGATCGAAGGTCATCTTGCGCAACGTTCCATTATAAAACTCAAATTCCGTCTGTCCCCCAGTAAAGTCATCACGCGTACGAACGGTTGTCCGCCCATATTCAGAATAACCTTCCCACGGATCTTGGGCGAGTAAACGGGAAGGATTCTCCCGATCACGATACAAATAGCGAACCGTTTGGTCGGGTTGGGTCAATCGGCAAACCTCATAATTTATCGGGACGAAAGTGGATTCAACTACATTAGTACCCCATTTAGTTGGGTCAGTTCGAAACCCATAGTAGGCGAATGACACCCATGACTGCAACAGAACTATTGCAATCATAAAAATACGACGAATTGACCATGACTTAAACATATTCACGATTATTCGTCATCCTCTTCTTCTTGATTTTCCTCAAGCCATTTCTGAGCGGTGGCAACATTTTTCCAATCATCACCCGTCACGTATTCATAAGCTTCTTTCGCCGCCGCACGCGCAACACCATTACTGCTGGCAATAAGATGAACGATGATATCAATAGACAAAGTAGGACGCAGATCGTTCAGTTGAAATGAAATTGATTCCATAACTTCACGATCACGAACCAACATCATGGTCTCCTCAATGAGTACACCCTTTTCATGTTCATCCTCAATATCATTAATTGCCGAATCCCATTGATCCTGTGCCTCTGATCTAACGTCTTCATCGCGGTCAAGCAAAAACGGCATCAACGCCCGTACAGATTTTTTTCCAAACCAGCCAATGGATTCAACACAACGCAAGCGAACTACTGCATTTTTCGAATTCTTGAGCTTTTCTACATAAGACAATGCCTCCTGAAAATCTTCCTTCTCTACAGCATTCTCAAGATCAGAAACCTGCTTCTCTTCGCTAACCGTACATTCTGATGTCTCTACAACATTCTTTTGCATTTCCTTATCGGGTTCAGACTTGCCGCAACCGCTAAGTAGACAAACAACAACAGCAATACCGACTATATTCTTCATTTCTATCACCTTCATGGCAATGAGGCCAGAACTGTAACGTTGCCTTGACCCTGAATTTTTATTGTTCCTGTGATTTTGCCAGAATTCAAATCCAGACTTAACAAACCGATGACCACATTTTTCCCAGATTTCCTGAAAACAGGCAACCAGGTCGTTACGCAATCGGTACTCTCAACCAACACACTCTTGGTATTGATGCGAAGTCTATTTGGAAACGTTCCCTTTATTGAAACTACACCTGTCTTCGCTGCCGCCTTCTTCATTACCAACTGTAGTTCTGTTTCATTTTCAAGGATAATCTTACGGTCCATAACATAAAGACTCGCAGGAGACTTTGCTGTCCAAAGTGTATGAGAGAAACAAATTCTACGCGACACACCATCTGTAGATATGAAATTTCCTATCAGCTGCCCTTCGGATGTAACAGCTAACAAAAATGAACATCCCACTCCCGTTCCTGAAATTTCCAATATACCATCCGATGACAAACTTTTCCACCCTTTAGAAACCGCCTTCAACTTGTTATCGACACCATCATACTGGATTTTTGCCTGTCCTTTCTCCGAGAGTGTTAAGGATATTATTCCTTGCATCTCGCCATCCTCTGACAATATAAATCCACTTGTCTTCACCGACTTTGTGATCGTGAAGGCAGAACAGACTTTAGAAACTGGAACCACAGTAATCGTTAGGGTAAATGTCTGACTGCCCTTCTCTATTCCTACATCGCGTTTTTCAGCCAGAATCCAAGAACTGGTAAACGTACCTGCTTTAGTTGGATTTCCTTTAAACAAAACCCGTTTAGAGACAGAATCATAGGATACCTTTATTCCCGAAGGGAGTCTTCCAGAAGCCTTCTTTACCTGCACCATCCCACCTACCGTATTGGTTACTTGAAAGTATTCCTCAAAAGGAATATGCTGAACTGACTCAACAGTTGCATTCCGAAGCGCAAACGCCGGCATTGGCTGATCCATAGGTGCCGATGGTCTAGGAGAATCTAAAGTAGAGGAAAATGCAAAGCCCGAATCAACCAAAACCTTCTCAACTGAACTAGTCAACTGCAACGCTAGGGGCCCAAGTTTCACCGGCATGTATCCATCGCGACCAACAAAAGCTCTCTCAATTATCGTTCCATCTGTTTTTGGCCAATAGATGCAAAACAACGGCAACTCATTAATCCACGGATTAATAGATCGTATGAATTTAAGTCCTGCTTTTGCATCTGAATCGCCATCATGACATACGCTCATTATTATGCGGTGGTCATAAAGCCATTCCTGAAAATCAGCACTATCTAGTGCTGACTTCATCTGATTGCACATTGGACATGAGCTACGTGCCCACAATAACAACATAGGAGTGCATGTCTCGTTAGCATAGCTAAGACCCTTGGAAAACCCCGCATTCCACTCACCTAAACATATCTCTCCCCTAGAAAAAGAAAAAGCCCATACACTGAAAACTAGAATGATATTAAAAGACAGTACCAAAATTTTTTTCATTGCTACTCTCCTTCAGAATTTTGCCCTTCTTCTTTTGAAATCGTTTTATCAAAATTTTTTCTCTCTGGTATATCGTACTCTGTGTCGTTTATGATTTTCATACCAGAAATATCTATTTCTGGGTCAAATACCTCTGGGTGAAGAGATGCTCGATAGACTGGTATGTCATCAGATTCTTCTGACAAATCAATGTTCTCATTGACCCAGGCTTGTGCAGCCTCAAACGTCGTATACTCCTCCCCTGTTAGAAAAGAATAAGACTCAAGTGCTACATCCACAACATCTGGATTCTCACTATTAATCAAGGCTACCACTGACTCAATCGCCGTAAAAGTTGATAGTTCATTCAAATTAAAAGCGATATCTTCCAACATATCACGGTCTTTAATCACACCCATTGTAGCTTCAATAATTGTAGCCTTAACACGCTCATCTTCGACTTGACCTAAAGCAGATAACCAAAGATCTTGTGCAGCATCACGAACATTTTCATCCTGATCAACAAGAAAAGGCGTCAACTCAGGAAGGGCTTCCTCATTAAACCAACCAAGTGCCTCAATGGCTCTAAGGCGAACAATCTCATTTGTGGAATTTCCCATTAGTTTTGCAAGTTCTTGAACTGTAGTGAAATCCTCGGCATTAAGAGCTTTATCAACTTCATCAAACAACCGTCGATCCTGTGGCGAAACCTCATCAGGAATTTGAGATCGATCAACTTTTCGTTTTTCCCGCCTTAATGTATTAACTTTAATGCTCGTATCCCTTATCTCAACTAGTTGCTTAACATTTGCCGGTTTGCGCCTTGATATACGCATTCCAGTTCCAGATCTATTAGTTTGCCCCTCAGTCTCTTTATTGGTTGAAATATTGAAAATGAAAATGGCTATCGTGAATAAAATTACTGAAACTAAAAAAATCTTAATTTTCATTTTACTTCTTCCTTTTACGCGTTGGGAAAACGATACCTTCTCCATAAGGATATTTGATAATCGCTTTCTTACGCAAATCGCGAATAGTATTCCCGATAACCTCTTCCTGTCGTTCCTTAATCAATTCACGTTTTATGAATTCAGGATCCTCGTCAAATATTATGGCTGTTCGCCAAACAATGCGGGCAAGATGGCGAGCAAATACTGTTCCATCACCATTCACATCTTCTTTATCGCCCAAAAATTTTACTATCTCTATCCCATCATCGGTTGTCATAACATCTGTAATCTCACCAGGCTTTAAACATACTATGCTCTCCCAATAAACTGGGGCTTCCATTGAGAAGTCATCAGCCGTGCAAAAACCCAAGTCACCTCCTGGATTTTTTTCTTCATCCTGTGAAAAATCATCAGCCAGCTCAGAGAAATCTGCACCAGCCCTTGCCCTTGCCAAAACGTTAGTTGCTTCTGCATAAATGTGAATATTTGTCTGCACCATACGCGCATTGTATGCAATCGTTTGCGCCACTTGATTTGAAATTGCTTCGGCAGATACCAGCATTTGAGTTGCCAATGCCGTCTTAATGTAGTGCTGGCTCCATAAATCCAGCTCTAGCATCTCTTCAATCACATGACAATTAACACCTTTATCAAAGGAACAAAGTTGTTTGAAAGACATTCCTTTTTTACCATAGCTTAACGCATATTTTTCCTGAAGCTTCAACCTTTCTTCTTTTGTTGGCACAAAATTCATCCGTTTTGCTTCACTTGCCAACAATGCCATCGGAAAAAAGTTTTGATATTCTTTCTCCCGAAACCGCGTCTTTAGCATTTGAAACTTATGATCTGCTATAGTACCGACTTTCGCTTTGGCAAAACTCAATTTTGCCATAATTTGACCCTCATATTGTCCCTTGGTCAACTTTATACCATTGACTTCTACAAGCACCGAGTCAGAGTTGAGGCTACTATATGTTTCTCTCGTGCCTTTCGCACCATAAACATTGTTTATCCCGAAAGTAAGAAACAACAAAACTATACGAACAATTTTAAATGGAGTATAAGTTTTCATTTCCACTGCTATCTCAAATGTAAAAAGCGGGAGGAAGCACTTTCATGCATCCACCCGCCTTGTCTCAATTATTCGCCCTTCGGCGAATAACCTTACTTAGCATACGCAGGCATATAGGCAGCAACACCCTTAGTACCATTGGCAATCTTCTTGCTGTACTTCAGCTTCCACGTACCATACGCAGCAAGCAGTTCAGAACCAGCAGATTCGGTAAGATCGTCACAAACCGCACCGAAATCATCGCAGATACCAACAAGACCAGCCCAGTGATAGTCACACTCACGAATGGTAGGATCACCCGTCACCGAACCGGCAACACTACCAGAAACGTTCTTGACAACACCCTTCTTGACATCAAACGAACCAAGACCAGCGAGCTTAAGGTCGTAATCACTGAAATCAGCCGTTTCAGCATTAAAACCACCTGCCCCATCCGAGACATTACGCCAAGCATAGTCAATCCAACCCATGTCACCATTCTCATCCTTGGCGTACACCTGCTCCTTACCAGCGAAGTCCCAGACCATGGAAACCTTGTTGGCCTTCTTCTCGTAACGATAAACCTCATCGCCAACAGCCGACTTGAAGTCATTAGCCTTGTATTTCTCAACAGTCTTACCGCCTTCGACAACAGTCTCCGTAGTGAGGTAATCACCAATCACGTGCTGGAAGCCCTTATCGGTACGCCAAATCACGTACTGGGCACCATCAAAATCGCAAGCCGACTTGCAGTTCCAAATGATACCCTTCAGCGTACGCTTACCATTCTTGTAGTAGGAGACACACGTTTTCGTCTCACCCAAGCACGCACTACCACCCTTGCACTTAAGGGTCTTGGGAGCGAGCGTCTTAAGCTTGATCGTAAGATCATAAGCCTGACAATCCGAACTCGGATCAATCGTGCAGAGGTCACCTGCAAAAACACCAATACCAGCAGCTGCAACAGCGGCAGCAATCATCAACTTCTTCATTTTTTTTCCTTTTTTAACCGGGTAGAATCCCGTGCCTTTACGACGGTCGATCGTTTCCCAGATGAAAACCGCTGAGATATTCGGCCGGGCCACACTAGTATACCCGTACTTTTTTACAGGAGCTACCCTGATCTCTCACGCTTCGGGGCTGCATTCAGTAGCCCAGCACGTAACAATCTTTCGACCATTACTCCTAGGGTACTGGACTAATCCAGCCACCCTTCCACGGGAGAAACGCGCATATCATATCAAAAGTCGTTTTGCCTTGCAAGTGGGAAATCAATTTTTTTTTCATTTTCTTTGTCACAACGCCACCAGGTGGATTTGCCTTGTAAGACTATTTAATGAGCGCACCATACACAATGCAAATGCAAAACTCTCTTGTTCATAAACAGAACAGCTCGTCGGTTGACGAGCTGCTTGTTGATTGATGCCTTGAAGCATCTTATCCTATAATAAGGATTACTTGTTTTTGTGGCGCTGCGCCTTCATGCGCTTGTCGTATTTGTGCTTCGACATTTTTTTCCGCCGTTTTTTCTTGATCGAACCCATTTTGTTCTCCTTGGTTGAGGGTTTAAAGCAACTGAGGCCCCTTAGCCCAGATGCCTATTGGCCCGTTGCTTTAGAAGATGATCTTGTTGAGCGGCAGCTCAATGATGCCAGTAGCGCCCGCCGCGCTCAGAACCGGAATCAAATCGCGCACCTGCTTCTCCTCGACAACCGACTCCACCGCGAACCAGCCTGCGTCATTGAGCTTGTTCACCGTGGGCGCGTGCAACGCCGGAAGCGCCGCCACAATCTTATCGAGCTTCTTCTCAGGCGCGTTGAGCTTGATGAGCACGCGCTTCTGGGCTTCAAGCGCCGCCACAAGCAACATCTTGATCTGCTCGATCTTCGCACGCTTCGCCTTGTTGGCCCACGCCTTCTTGTTGGCGATGAGGCGCGTCGTCGACGTAAGGATCGTGTCGACGATGCGAAGGTTGTTCGCACGCAGCGACGAACCCGTCTCGGTAAGATCGACGATTGCGTCCACCAGCTCAGGCGCCTTCACTTCCGTGGCGCCCCAGCTGAATTCGACATCGGCCTTGACGCCGTTCTTCTTCAGATAACGCTTCACGATGCCCAGGGCTTCCGTGGAGATGCGCTTGCCCTGAAGATCCTTCACGCTCTTGATCTTGGAGTCGTTCGGAACCGCGAGAACCCAACGAACCGGATTGGACGTGGCCTTAGAATAGTTGAGCTCGCAGACGTCCTCGACGTCCGAACCATTTTCGTACACCCAGTCCCAACCGCAGATGCCCGCATCCAGGAGACCCATCTCAACATAGCGGCTCATTTCCTGCGGACGGAGCAGGCGGCACTTGATCTCCGCATCATCAATCGTGGGGAAATAGGAACGCGACGAGCAGGAAACATTAAACCCTGCGCGCTTGAAAAGCGCGAAGGTCGATTCCTGAAGGCTACCCTTCGGCAGACCAAGAACAATTGCCATTTACAGTATCTCCATTTGTTCGAAAGCACCCATTATAACATAAAGTGCCTTGAACCGCAAGTAGTTGCGTTTACAGAATTTTCAGGCGGCAAAAATGGTCAAAGAGCCTGCAGCGAACGAAGCTCCGCCATTTCCGCACGACGTGCGCGTGCCCAAGCCGCCACATCGACTTCGGGCGGCAATGTGGGCGTCACATAAGGCATGCCGCATGTTGCGCAGCAGGCACCTTTGTTCAGCGGAGCACCACAAGAGGGACATCTCGTCTCAAGCACTTCGCCACAAATGGCGCACCGCTTGGCACCCACGAATGGCGCAGCCATGCCGGCAATCGGGCGGAGAAAAAGACGCCCCTCCAGCACATAGGGTGCATTCGAAAGGCAATGTGCGGACGGACAAAAGCCAATCAGCGCATCCGCAGGCAAAACCATGGAAGGCAAGGCGGGCATTGCATTCTGGACTGCATCAGCCACTTTCTTGGCCGCGGGTTCCAAAGACACGCCCACTTTCTCGGCAAACTTCTTGATTACCTCTTCCGAGAGTTTTGTACCGTCTCCAGCTTCGAACATTGAAATGGCCGGCTGTTTGCAGCCAAGTTCACGCGCCAACGCGGACTGGGAAATACCCTGTTCGCGGCGTGCCTGGCCGATGCTGCGGCAAATCTCTGGAGAAATGTTCTTCACGTTACGTCTACTTTCGTCGGACGGCTAATAGTATGCTCTTTTTTCCGCCCAAAAGCAAGCATGAGTTATAAACAGTTATAAACAGCCTTATAAACAATATGAGTTATAAACAACCTTTCATAACCATGTTTATAACCTACTTATAAACAACTGTTTATAACCTTGTGTATAAGTTGTATATCCTTTGTTGGCTAAGCAATAACAATGGGGCACATCTACTTGAGATAGTGCCCCAATGCGTCCAAAAAAGCCAGACGCTACAGTTTGTGCCAATCAAACCGGCTTATTCGCCTTTGGCCTTGCAGCCTGGATACACAAAGAGTCTGCAATCGATCGGTCCGTTGAAGAACGGCACGCGCGCAATGTAATAGAGTTCCACAAGCTTCGCAAGATCCGGGTTTCCGGTGATCAAGCCGCCCGTCATTCCCGCACACTTGTCATGCATGAACGTGCCAATGCGCGTATAGATCGGCTCCAGCTCGGCGGCATCGCCCAGACGAATGCCATACTCGGGATTGAAGAACACCACTCCGTTGGGTGAACTCTTGGAACAGTCAGCCTCAGGGTTCGCCAAAGGCGGCACTGGCGTGTCGCCAAAATCGCAGGCCTTGAATGTGATGTACTCGTTGACGCCCGCTGCGTGCGCATTGATCTGCGCATTCTGAACCGCCTCGGGAGAGATGTCCGTCGCGTAGATAGGCGGCAGATTGTCCGTCTTCTCGTTTTCGGCGGCCTCCAGGACCATATCCTTCCAGATTTGCTCGGGCGTGACGCCAAAACGCTGACGCGGAGCCGAACGCGGAGCCGTTTCGCCGGGAATGATCTGGTTCCACCCCTTTATCGACATGAAGGCAAAACGGCTGCGCAACGAGCCCGGCGCACGGCCGATGGCGGCCAGTGCCGCCTCAATGGCCGGCGTGCCGGAGCCGCACATCGGGGAAATGAAAGGCGTCTTGCGATCCCACTTGAGCGCATCGATGCAGGCGGCCGCCAAGGTCTCCTGCATAGGCGCCGAGCCCGGAATCTTGCGGTAGCCGCGTTTGGAAAGCGGGGAACCGCTTGTATCCAAATAGATGATCACACGCCGATCTTCCCAATGCACGAAAACGGCGGCACCAAGGTCATAGTCGGGACCCGAGTCCGGACGCCGCCCCACCTTGCTGCGGATTCGGTCGGCAATGGCGTCCTTGGTCACAAGCGCCGGCAGACGCGTATCGCGCACGGTGTCATTATGGACAATCGACGAAACCGAAAAATAGCCATCCGCATCAAAGAGGTTTTCCCAGTCAATGGAGGCCACCTTGTCGTACAATTCGCGGATATGGCGGCAAGTCCCCCGCAGGAGCGGCACCAGGACACGGTGTGCCGTGCGCAGACGAAGATTAAGGCGCAGCATATCCCGCATGGCACCGCGAACGACAACGGTGTTGTCACTCTTGTCGATCACCTTGTATCCCATGCCCTCAACTTCCTGAATCGTCCAGGGAGCCAGATGCTTGGCGCACGAAATGATGATGGGATAGTTCTTATCTGTCCACAGTTTCATGGTATCTCCTACTAAAGGGCACCCTTTGGCCCGATATTTTGGACAAGAGGCATTCCAGAAGCGTTTTTCTTCCAGAATGCCCTTTATTTCAGCGAATATTACTATCAGCTGATGCGCAGCGGCATCATAACGTACAGGAACGGCACCGAACACTTGATCAATGCCGGCGAAGAGCCGTTCTTGAGCTCGATGTAGACTTCATCCTCGTCAATGGCCTTCAGCGGATCCATCACAAACTGGGGATTGAAGACAATCTCGATCGTCTCGCCGTCATACTTGATCGGCACCGTATCACGGGCCGCACCCACATCGGCGGCGGCTGACGCCACGGTGAGGCGATTGGACTCAAACGTGAGACGCGTAGAATTGGACTCATCCATCGTCATGACGCTGACGCGGTCAAGGGCCTCCAGCAGAAGCTTGCGCTCCACGGTGACGCGCTCGGTGCAGCCGGTGGGGATGACCTGACGATAGTTGGGATAGACATCATCCAGAAGCTTCGAGTAGATCTGCGTGTCGCCCAGATTGAAGGACACCTGCGAGCGTTCCACGGTGACGCGCACATCGCCATCGGACGAAAGCGAACGCTGAAGCTCGGAGACCACCTTCGTGGGGAGCACGATGTCCTTCTCCGCATCGGCGGGGAATTCGACCTCATGCTCGACCAAGGCCAAACGCCGCCCATCCGTGGCCACCATGGTGAGCTTCGCGTCCTTGAAGCTCATCAGAACGCCCTTCAGGGTCTTGCGCGTATCGTCCTGCGAGGCCGCGTACGAGGTCTTGCGCAGCATTTCGCGAAGCGCCATCTGCTTGATGATGTAGGCAAACGTGCCGGAATCCTTGGGGAGCTGCGGGAAGTCGGCGACATTCATGCCGGCGATGTTGAACACGGCGGAACCCGCCGACACAACCGCCTTGTCCTCCGCATCGGTCTCGAGCTCAACGGGGCCTTCCGCCGCCTTGGCGATCGTGGCCGCCAAAAGCTTCACGGGGAGCGTGGTCGCGCCTTCAGCCAGCACTTCGCAGGGAACGACGCTGCGGATCGAAATGTCAAGATCCGTGGTGGTGAGGAAGAGCTGCTTGTCCTTCGCCTCGATCAGCACATTCTGGATGATCTGCAGTGTACCCTTTGACACCACGATGTTCTGAACCTTCTTGAGGCCTTCCAGAAACTTGGAACGTATAATCCTGATTTTCATTGCATGCTCCTGACACCATTTCGCCGGACAGTCCCGCTGTCAGCGATTCCTAAGATTGTACCTAATATTCCTTCTAAAGTAAAGAATGAATAATACTAATATTAGGTTGTTCAATAACTCCAATAACTTCTTCAAGTACTGTAAAATCAAGGCCTGCGTGACTTTTCAGCTGTTCATTTCCCATTCAGTCGGATGTTCAGCGCTGTTGATGATTCGGCGGGCTTTAGACAACTGTCCACAAGTGGATGGGTTCTGCACAACTTCTCTACAGGGGATGAACAGATTATCATTCGAGGACGTCGGAGATCTGGCGGCCCAGCTTGGACACAATCTGGCCGATTTCCTGCTTGAGGTCGGCCTCGACGCTGATGCGCTTCTGGATCTGCTGCGAACCGTAGAAAATCGTGGTGTGCTTGCGGTCGAAGGCCTTACCGATCGTCGGCAGCGAATCCGTGGTGAGCTTGCACGCCAGGAACATCGCGACTTGGCGGGGCTGGACAAGGGCCTGGGTGCGTCCGGGCGCCTTGATGTCCTTCACCGTGACGCCGTAGTGCTCCGCCACCGCATTGATGACCGCTTCCGGCGTAATGCTCTTGATTGTCACTTCCTCCTCTATCATGTCCTTGAGGAGATATTTCGAGATCTCGATGGTGAGCGGCGTATCGGGATTGACGTCCATGAAGGTGGTTACCCGGTTCAGGGCACCTTCAATGGCCCGCACATGCGAACGGATGTTTTCCGCAATGTAGTTGAGGATATCGTCCTGGATCAGACGATGGCGGGCCTGCATCTTGGACCTGAGGATCGCCAGACGCGTCTCATACGAGGGGGATTCGATTTCCACCACCATGCCCTGCTGGAAGCGCGAGATCAGCCTGTCCTCCAGACCTCCCTGGAGCTCCTTTGGCGCCTGGTCGCAGGTCATGACTATCTGCTTGTTGTACATGAGCAGACTGCTGATGGTGTTGAAGAATTCCTCCTGGAAGCTCTTCTTGCCGACGATGAACTGAACGTCGTCGATGAGCAGAAGATCGTATTTCCTGTAGCGGGCGCGAAACGCGGGAAGCGCCGCCCCGGCGAGCGCATTGACGTATTCGTTGAGGAACGTCTCGGACGTGATGTAGCAAACCGACGCCTCGGCATTATGCTTCATGACATAATGGCCGATGGCCTCCATCAAGTGCGTTTTGCCCAGACCTGTGCCGCCCCAGATGAAAAGCGGATTGTAGGCGGTCCTTCCAAGCCCCTTCGCAACGGCGGTAGCCGCAGCATGGGCGAAGGAATTTGACGGGCCCCTCACGAAGTTCTCGAACGTATAGTTCTCGAGGAGCGGCAGAGTGGAAGGCAGTACACGCGCACGCCGAGGCGTCGGAGCTTTGGGAGCCGGCTTTTCCGAATTGGTCTGAACGGGAAGAACGGGCGGAACCTCTACGGTTTTCTTGGTTTCCTCTTTCTTGATGACCTCAAAGACCACTTTGATGCCATCCCCCAGACCTGCCGCCCGAATCGTCTCCTCCAGAGCCTTGGCGTAGAGCCCCGTGAACCAATCCCTCTTCATCTCCGTGGTGACGCCGATCCTGAATTCGCTGCCCACCAGACTCTGAGTGAGGAACTGAGGAGAATGCAGTTCCCAGCGATTGATTTCCTCAGTCGTTTTCAGGCTCATTCTGTAGCTGGAAGCGATGGCTTGCCAGACAGATGTAAGGTTGCTTGTTTCTGACATGATCTTGTTGTCCTAGTGGACACTATTTAACCATATTTCCCGAACAAAACCACGCAAAAGAAATGAAAAGAAATGAACAAGTTGTGAACAGATACCTGTTCATAGCTTAATGCAGGCTTTGCCTATCTGACTTGCGGATCAGTGGAAGAACTTCCGCATTTCCTCTTCCGTGTGGCAGGCGAGCAGATCCTGAGCCCCATTTTCGCTGCGAAGCTTCGAGCTGATGTAGGCCATCAGCTGGAGATAAGGCGACTGGGCCGTCTCAGGCGCCAAGGTCAGCACAATGATCTGAATGACCGAATGATCAATGGTCTCATAGTCCGCGATGATGCCGTTTGAGTTCTCCGTGTTGTCCACGATGGCCACTGCACCAACGATCTCGTCCACGGCATCGGTACGGCCATGCGGCACGGCAATGCCATGGTCCAATCCTGTTCCCATGGATTCTTCACGTGAGAAGACGGCCTCCTGGGCAGTCTGCACATCCTTGACGTGGTTCCCCGTTGCGTTCTTGACGGCCAGAACAAGTTCCTCAATTGCCTCACGCTTCGAATTGGCCTTGAACTTGGGCAGCATCACGAAGTTCTTGAGGTTCTTGGCGGCAGATCCAAGCACCTCCTTCTTGTCGTCCTGCTGGATGATGAGCTTTTCGATTGTGCCCTTCTCCTGCACAGGCTTGGAAATAACCTGAGCCAGCTTGTTCATCTGCGAGACGACTTCCATCCAGGCCTGACGCACGACCGCCTCTTCCTCCGGCGTGCAGAACACCTGGATCTCCTTGCCCGTGCGCGTAATGGAAATCTCAATCGAATCCATCGACACTTCCCAGATGTCAAGATTGATTTCACGCGCCAGACGGCAGGTGAAGAAACCTTCTCTACGGAATTCGTCAACCAGCTTTTTGGCCATGATGGCGGCGACCTGCATGTCAGGCAGCTCGAAGATTACCGGACGCGACTCCTGCATGTTTTCCTTCTGCTTGCGCACGCCCTTGCGGTCGCTCTTGAAGAGCGCCACCAAGGCAGGCGGGGCAACAACGGTCGTGATGAGCGTCATGAGGATGCCGATGCCGAAAATCTCCTGCGACAGATAGCCGTTCGAAAGACCAAGGCCGGCGATGATGAGCGCCACTTCGCCACGGGGAATCATGCCCGTGCCAATGCGCACGCCGCCCAGCAGATTGAATCCGCAGAACATGGCGGGAATGGCACAGCCCGCCACCTTGGCGAAGACGGCCAACACGGTGTAGATGGCGCCAAAGTAGAGAACCGGCTTCGACATCAACGCCGAGCAGTCCACCATCATGCCCATGACGCAGAAGAACACGGGAACGAGGAACGTGTAGACGGGAGCCAGCGTTTCCTGGATCATGTGCTTCAGGTCCGTGCGCGAAAGGGCCAGACCCATGACGTAGGCGCCAATGATCATGGCCAATCCCATGAACTCGAAGAACCCGGCGAGAATCAGCGAGAGACCAAATGCCAAGGTGGCGATGGCCTGCGGATTCTTGAAGAGCTTGAGCAGCCAGGAGATCTTGCGGGCGAGAAGCACGCCCACCAACGTGGCGCCCAGCCAGACGCCGAAGGCCTTGATGGCGACAATGCCGATGGCGCCCCAATTGACGCCGGCACTGGCCTCTCCGCCCTTTGCCGCCGCAGCCATCGTCGCCGCGATGACGCCGTTGCCGATGGCCAGGACAATCAGACCCAGAACGTCGTCAATCACAGCACCGGCCATGATCGAGACGCCCTCTTCCGAATCCATCTTCTTGCGCTCCGAAAGGATGCGTGCGGTGATGCCCACCGAAGTGGCGGTCGACATGATGCCCATGTACATGGGGGCCGCATCCATCATCGCCTGAGCCAGCGGCATGGAGGAAAGCGCACCGAACTTAGCCGGGAAGAACTGCGGCAGCAGATAGACGGCACAGAGGTCGCCGAACAGGAACGACACGATAACGCCGCCCAGGCCAACCATCAGGCCGACGAACGAATACTTGAGGAAGAGCTTGAGATTGGTCTCAAGGCCCGAAAGGAAAAGAAGAATCACGGACGCCAAAGTGGCGATGCCGTACAAGGCGGGGCTTGTGGCGTCGAACATGACGTTGTGGCCAGCCATCGTGCCGAACATGGCCGTGGCCGCCCCACCCGCCGCCTCGTTCATGGCCCGCAGAGCGGCACCGTTGAAGAGACCGTATTTGAAGAGACCATCGCCAAACCCGATGCCGCCCAATGCCCACGGGCCAATGACAATGCCGGCGGCAAGTTCGCCAAGGATCGACGGCAGCTTGAAGAAGGAGATGAGGGTGCCGCCGAGTTTGGCGGCGAAGATGATGATGCCGATCTGCAGCACCAGGAACATCATTTCCTCTACACGGGGCAAACCAAAATTCGGGTAAGCGGGAGCAGCCTCATGCGCAAACACGCCCATCGCAACCAGTGAAAACGCGATGGCAAAAAACAGTTTCTTGTTTTTCATCTATAATGCCTTTTGTTTATGAACCAATATTTTCCCAAAAAGACGTGATTTTGGCAACCCTTTTATTTGACGCATAACGCATCATGTTCTACGGATCATCTTAGTGATGTCCCCTTTTGATGATGATGGCCAGAACCGAAATGTCGGCAGGATTGACGCCCGGAATGCGGCCCGCCTGTGCCAAAGTCTCCGGACGATACTTCTTCATCTTTTCCCGGCTCTCATACCTGATGGCCGGACACTTGTCGTAATCCAGCCAATGGGGAATCTTGATGTTCTCGTCGCGCTTGGCCCGTTCGGCGGCAATGTTCTCCTGGCGAATGTAGCCGGCGTAGTGGTGACGGATTTTCACCTGTTCAACCACAGGATCAGGAACCTGAATGGAAGAGCCGCCGATTTCGATCTCGGCGTTAGGGTTACCGTCAGGCTGAACAGACAATACGCGTTTCAGCTTTTTGTTGTCCTGCTCGATGGTGTTGATCATATCGGCAAACGATTTGGTTTCCTCCCGAATGACCTTCGGCAGAATGCCTACCCTTTCCGCTGCTTCCTGCAGGCGGTAGCGGGCATTGTCCTGACGCAGGATCAGGCGGCGCTCGGCACGTGATGTGAACATGCGATAAGGTTCATCGGTTCCCTTGGTGACCAAGTCATCGATCAATACGCCAATGTACGCATCCTGGCGGCTGATCACAAGCGGGCTTTCATGCTTGACCTTGAAGGCGGCATTTATTCCCGCCATGATGCCCTGGGCGGCAGCTTCCTCATAACCCGTTGTCCCGTTGATTTGGCCGGCAAAGAACAGACCGGATATACGCTTGGATTCCAGCGAATGCGTCAGCTCACGGGCGTCAATTCCATCATACTCAATGGCGTAGGCATACGCAAGGAATTCGGCGTGCTCCAGACCTGGAACGGAATGGACCAGTTCTTCCTGAACCTGACGAGGAAGAGAGTTGGATAGACCATTAGGATAGATGATCTGCCCTGCACGATCTTCGGGTTCAAGGATGACATGATGACCATCAACACCCGCGAATCTGACTATCTTATCCTCAATCGATGGACAATACCTGACGCCCGTTCCACTTATCATTCCACCATAAAGAGATGAATCCTTAAGATGCGAACGTATGATTTCATGGCTGATTGGCGTTGTATGGGTTGCCCAACAGATAGCTTTAGCGGAATTCAAAGGCCACGGAGCGAACAAATCCGCATTGTTCCACGTGGAACAGTCCGTTGAACTGGATTCTGATGCGGAATTGGCATTGTTCCACGTGGAACAAAGACCAGAAATGGGTTCAGATGAAGCTAAATCATGGTTGTTCCACGTGGAACAATTGATTCCGGGTGTTAAACCATGGGAAAGGAGGTATCTGGTTCTGAGGGAGAAATAAGGCGGATTATCCTCTCCTTCCTGCGGTGTACACACCGAAAAGTCGCAGCTTGATGCCTTTAAGCGTGGCGGTGTACCTGTTTTAAGCCGAATAAGCTGAAAACCGAGTTTGGAAAGCGAATCGGATAGCTGATTGACGGCTGGCCGCCCATCTCCGCCAGATTCCGTGCATTCCTTGCCAATGAATATCCGCCCTCGCAAAGCCGTTCCGGAGGTTATCACCAAAGCCTCACAGTTGATCAGTCCGTTCTTCTCGGTTCTGATTCCGGTTACGGTGTCATGATTGGTTATCACCTCAAGGGCGGCATCCTCGATCACGGTCAGGTTTTTGGTGCTGTTGACAACCAACTGCATGCGCCGTGTGTATTCGCTCTTGTCGCATTGTGCTCGTGTTGCCTGCACGGCTGGACCACGGCTCAAGTTCAATGTCTTTTCCTGGAGCGAAGTGAGGTCGGTGTTGAATCCCATTTCGCCGCCCAACGCATCCAACTCAAACACCAGATGACTTTTGGCAAGTCCGCCAATGGAAGGATTGCAGGGCATACGCGCAATGGCAGACTTGAGCCCCGTAACCAAAAGGGTGTCAATGCCCATGCGTGCAGCGGCCAATGCCGCTTCGGCTCCGGCATGGCCTCCACCAACCACAACAATTGAAAAATCTGTTTTCATTGCAGATATTATAACATGCTTTAAGACAAAATATAAGAGATAACAGATAAAAGATAAACGAGGGCCTCTGCTTTTCTCGATGAAATCTTTAAGACAGGATTTACAAGATTAACAGGATTTAGAAGCCTGACCGATTGAGATAATTAATGTGGCGATTGCAAGTCGTGGTCGGTGGGTTCATTGAAACCAGTCCTGTCTGTTTAATAGGCGTAGGTTCAGGTAGGACAACATTGACGATGCCGCCGCTAATGAGATATTGCAGTATCCTCAATAAATAAAGCAACATCGGGGAAATCCTGTTAATCCTGTTAATCCTGTCGGAAATCAGGATCTGCTCTGTCAGTCCAGTTCTCAGTTAGTTTCCGTTAAGATTTTGACTGAAAAGCCCGCCAGTAGAATTCATCAGTCAAAAACCTGAATCGCCTAAGCAATCAAGGAAAGGGGCTGGAAAAATCCCGGAATCATGAGCGTCATATTCACCTCGACAAAGGAGTGCGTGATTTGAGAATTGAGGGCTAAAAGGCGAATGTGTCTTGTCCAATCATATCGAAAACATCGCGATTGAATTGTCCGGAAGGGTTCATTCTCAATCGTTTTCCGTGGCCGCCAGATGGCGGTTTCCGTGTCCTTCCATGGTCTTCTACCTGGCGAAACAACATTATTCAACATATCAAATAACTTCTGGCTTTTTGGGAAAATGCAGATGCATTTGCCATACTGGAGATCCTCTCGTTCCGCTAAAACTTCAATGATCAAATGATCCGATGAGATTCACTATCAACAGTTATTCACATTTATGAAACGAGCGATTATGCGACAAACAGAAGAGGCCCAAGTACGGGAAACCTTGATTTTACGGGCTTTTATGCTTGTGCCGAAAAAGTCAACAGAAAGATATGCAAAATACTGTCATAATTATGAACTACTTATGAACAGGTTTTAGGCAACGGTTCAGAACTATTGACAGGTGATTTCTGCAATGTAATTCACATTATCGGCCCATAAGCATGGAAGGGCCGAATGTTATGACGGAAACGGAAAGGAAACCCCTTATGATCTGGGGTGTGGTCGTCAAAACGGAACTCACCGTAGAGCATCATCCCCTGCGGCAAGGCTCAGTACCTGAAGCATGGGGATTTGGTATCAGAAGCAGGAATTCGTAGTATCTGAGTCAAATGAAACGGTATCTGAGATGAATTCCATTGTCTGGGTAGGATTGCAGTACATGTTCCATGACTGTTTCATTTGGAATGTCGGAAAAGGGGCTGAAAGCGTCTCATCTCAGAGTGTAATGCGTTATGCGTCAAATTGGCGGCAACGGAGCAGTTGCGAATACAACAAATTAAAATTGTATACATATTAAAGGATATGCTATACTTTAAGCATCGTCAACCGCAAGGAGGAAAGAAATGGGTCTTGTCAATAAAGTAGCTTGCATGGCATGCGCCATGTTGGGAGTCGCCGTGACCGCAGAAGCTGCGGACATCTATGTTTCGTTGGATGCCGGAAAGAACAAGAATCCCGGAACGAAGGAATCTCCGCTCAAGAATCTCTGGAAGGCGCTCGAGAAGGCGGAACATGGCGATGTCATCCATGTGGCCGAGGGCATCTATCCCGGCAAGATGAAGCAGAGCTGGTTCAAGATCGACAAGGCCGTCTCCATCATCGGCGGCTATGCGAAGGACTTTTCGGCCCGTCAGCCGCTCGTCCACAAGACGATGTTCCAGGCGCTGAACGACAACAACGACAAGAAGGGCAATGGCCTTGGCGTGTTCCACGTCGAGTTCGACCACACCAAGCCCGAGCCCGACGGCGTCAACATGGTTTTCGACGGTCTCATCTTCGATGAGGGCTTCGCGAATTCCTACCATGAGACCAAGGGCAAGCCCGAGGGGTTCGACACCGGCATGTGGCTGGAGGGCCCGGCATGGAACAAGAACCGCGACAAGTTCCCGTCCCCCAATCGCTATCTCGTCTATTCGGCTACGCAGAACCGTGCCACGGGCAATGTGACGTTCAAGAACTGCTCGTTCGTCAACTCCGGCAACATTGCGCTCAACTTCACGTGGTACAAGGGCAAGGTCACGGTCGAGAACTGCGTGTTCTGCAACAACCGCATGATTGGCGCCAACGTGCTCTGCTCGTCGGCGGTGCCGATGGACGGCCCCAACAAGCCTCGTGCCGGCTGGAAGCCCGTCGTCGAATGGGAGTTCGCGCACAACACGGTGCTCTTCACCTGGAGCCGCCTCAACGATCTCGGCGACATGGGCTTCGGCATCCGCAACAACACGGGCGTCAAGGCCAACATCCATGACAACGTGATCGGCCTGAACGTCCTCACGGGCTTCGACAACACGAAGGGTGCCGGCAAGACGAAGATCACCAACCTCGACAACAACATCTTCTTCCTCAACCGCGAAAGCGATGTCCAGATGACGGTCTCGCCTTCGATCGCCAAGGTTCGTGTGGATGGCTTCGAGGATCTCGAGGGCACGGATGGCATCGAGTCCATCGAGGACAATGCGGACCTCAAGGATCCGTCCGTGTTCAAGGGCCGCCTCAATGCGAAGTACCTGAATTCCTTCCTCTCGATGAAGTACTCCGAGAAGACGAAGCTCGACGAGGGCAAGTGCAACGGGCTCCGTTCCGTCCTGGGTCTGCCGCTGCAGGGCACGATCACGACTAAGTGCGACATGTTCTGCAACCGCTATCCGCTTGAGGATGCCCTCAAGCTCTTCGGTGCGATCGCCGGCAAGGGTGCGCAGGACATCAAGTAAGATGGCGGGAATGTCCTTCACGAACGCCGCCCATTTCATTTGAGTTGTGCAGTGGGCGTGACGGCTGCCCGTCGGGGCAGCCGTCAACAGTTTGGGGTCGTGGAGATAAAGCGCATGAGGGCGCAATCCCCAAGAGGATGGCGAGATGATAGTAGACAAAGTGAAATGGGGCGCAGGCTGTCTCATTGAAATCGCCGTGCTGCTGGCGGTTAGCGTGGTGTTCACCCAGGAGCAGCTGAACGCCTGCATCAGGTTCATGGTCATCCTCGCGATTCCGTCGTGGCTGCTGCGGCACTTTCTCTTCACGGAGCGCACGCCCGATTGGCTGCGCATGCTGTTCGGTCCCATGGGGCTGCTGCTGTGCGTTGTCCTGGGCTACTTCATTCCAATCTCGGTTTCGAACGCGGCGGATCCCGAAAACGTGGGCGGCAAGGCGGCGGAGACCGTCGAAACCAAAAAGGATGCCGAGCCGCCGGAATCGGCCGAGGCTGTGCTCGCCCAGCTTGATGATCTCGTTGGCCTTGAGGGCGTCAAGGCCGAGGTGAAGAAGATCGTCAATCTCGTCAAGATCAACGAAGCCCGCAAGGCCCAGGGCCTCAAGGTGCCGCCCATGACCTACCACATGGTCTTCACCGGCAATCCCGGAACGGGCAAGACCACGGTGGCTCGCCTCGTTGCGCGTGCGTTCGTGGCGTTGGGCATCATCGGAAACAGGACGATCGTCGAGGTTGACCGCTCGTCGCTGGTCGGACGCTACATGGGCGAGACGTCGGTGAAGACGAACCAGAAGATCGATGAGGCCATGGGCATCAGGCCCAGGTTCGACAAGTCCGGCAAGCCCGTCGAGCTGACGGCCGAGCAGCGCATCCGCGAAACGGAAAAGGCCCCGGGCGGCGTGCTGTTCGTCGACGAAGCCTATCAGCTCGTGAACGGCGACAACGACGACTACGGCAAGGAGGCGATTGCCACGATACTCAAGCGGATGGAGGACAACCGCGACAAGCTGATCGTGATCGCCGCCGGCTACACGGATGAGATGCGCGACTTCCTGGACGCGAACTCCGGTCTTCGCAGCCGTTTTGCGCGCACGATCGAGTTCGCCGACTACACGGCCGTCGAACTCGCGAAGATCTTTCGGTCGATGGCCAAGAAGAACCAGTTCACGCTGGCGGAGGATCTGGACAAGGGCCTGGGGGCGGCCATCGAGAAACTCACGAAGAAGCGCGACCGCACATTTGGCAACGCCCGTTTCATCCGTCAGCTCTTCGAGGACGCCACGGGCCGCCAGGCCAACCGGCTGGCCGAGGCGGGGAAGATGGACGCCGCTGCGCTCACCACGCTCACGCTGGCCGATCTTGGTCTGAAGGAGAAGAAGGAAGACGTGCGTGCGCCCACGATCGAGGAAGTGCTGGCCGAGCTCGATTCGCTCACGGGCATGCAGCCCGTCAAGGACGAGATTCGCCGCCTCATCGCCTCCTGCCGAGCCAACAAGCTGCGTGAGGAGAAGGGCGTTGAGGGCAATGTCACGATGAGCTACAACTTCGTCTTCACCGGCAACCCCGGCACAGGCAAGACCACCGTGGCCCGCATTCTCGGCAAAGCGTTTCGCGCCCTGGGGATTCTTGATCGCGCAAACTTCGTGGAGACGGATCGCTCGGGACTCGTCGCCAAGTACGAGGGGCAGACGGCTCTGAAGACGAACCGCCTGATCGATTCGGCCAAGGGCGGCATCCTGTTCATCGACGAAGCCTATCAGCTGAATCAGGGCGAGAACGACCAGTTCGGCTCCGAGGCGGTCGCCACGCTCCTCAAGCGCATGGAGGACTCGCGGGGATCGATGGTCGTGATCATCGCCGGCTACAAGGAGGAGATGAAGAAGTTCATGGCGATCAACTCCGGTCTCGAAAGCCGGTTCAACCGCACAATCGAATTTCCCGATTTCACCACCAAGGAGCTGGGCACCATCTTCCGCAGCATGGCCAAGAAGGGGAAGTACAAACTCTCGGCGGACGTGGAACACTGGTTGAATCCCTACATCGCCATGCTCACGAAGAAGAAGAGCAAGGCCTTCGGCAATGCGCGCTGGGTGCGCAATCTCTTCGAGAAGTCGGTCGAGCGCCAGTCGCTGCGCATCGTCGACCTGAAGGATCCCTCGGCCGAGGAGCTCGTCACGTTGCGTCTGAAGGATGTTGGCATTTCGCTCAAGGATCCCAATGCCTCGGCTGAGGACTAGGCTCGTTGTGCGATAGGATGAATTTTAATAGTTGAAAACAAATCGGCATGCGGTCATCCGCAGAAAGGCAGAAAGAAGAATGGCAGTTACAGAAACGACAACCGTGTCCTGGGGTTCACGGCTTGGAAGCTCCATCAAGGGCGTGCTCTTTGGGTTGGTGCTTTTTGGCGTGGGCTTCCCCGTCCTCTTCTGGAACGAGGGCAATTCGGTCAAGACGGCCAAGGCGCTGGACGAGGGCGAAGGCGCCTGCATCCCCGTCGAGTCGAATGCGAAGATCGATGCGGAGATGGAAGGCCAGCTCGTGCACATGACGGGCATGGCGGACACCAAGGACGTGCTGACGGACGACGCCTTCGGCATCTCCACGACGGCCATCGCCCTCTCCCGTGAGACGGAGATGTACCAGTGGGAGGAGGAGAGCCACACCACCGAGAAGAAGAACATGGGCGGCAGCGTCACGAAGACCACCACCTACACCTACAAGCAGGTGTGGTCGAGCCGGGCGATCGACTCCAGCAACTTCAAGGAAGCGGGCCACGACAACCCGGGCTTCATCGAATTCCCCTCCGAGGACAAGCGGGCGGCCAACGTCTCGTTCGGCGCTTTCCAGCTGAACGAAAAGCAGATCGGCCGCATCGGCTCCGCCCAGGCCTATCAGCTCCCCACCGGCTTCGTGTGCAAGGTTGCGCGCGTGCAGTATCAGGGGCAGTACATTCTCGTGCCGAACAAGGCCACCCGCGAGAACGCGCTCAACAACCGTGACGTGGCGTCGCAGCCGCGGGTGGGCGACATGCGCGTTTCCTTCAAGGTGATCCAGCCCCACAAGATCTCCATCGTCGCCAAGCAGCGGGGGAATTCCTTCGTGGGCTATCTGGCGAAGACGAAGAAGAAGGTGGACCTGCTGCAGGATGGCGTCGTCGATCTGCCGGAGATGTTCGAGGCGGCCCGTGATGCGAATGCGCTCCTGACCTGGCTGCTGCGTCTGGGCGGATTCCTCCTGATGTATGTCGGCCTCAGCATGGTCTTCAGGCCGCTGTCGGTTCTGGCGGATGTGCTGCCGATCCTCGGCGACATCGTTGGCATGGGCACGGGTCTCGTGGCCGGCGTCATCGCCCTCGTCTGCGCATTGGTGACAATCGCCATTGCCTGGATCTTCTACCGTCCCGTGCTGGCGATTGCGCTGCTCGTGGCGGCGGGTGCGCTGGTCTTCTTCATCATCAAGAAGAAGGCCGGGGCCAAGAAGTAGTCTGCGTCTGTCGCAGCATAAGGACTGATGGATGTCGATCCGTTCCTTTAGGCGACTGATCATGGTGCTGGGCCTCGGCGTTTCTGCCGGGGCCCTCTCGCTCCACGGAGAGGTCGTAATCGAGAATGCCGCCTGCCGCCTGGTCATTTCCGATGCGGCGGAGGCCACTTCCCTTGTCGTGAAGGCCACCGGCGAAGAGTGTCTGGCGACGGATGTCGCCATTCCCTTCGCGTCGATTCTCCAGAACCGGCCCTACGACAACGAGCTCAAGCTGATCTACCCGGCCAAGTCTTGGCGTGTCCCCGCCAATCGGGTGACGCAGGAGGGCGACCTGCTCAAGCTCCGCTTCCGCGATGAGTTCTTCGTGCTGAAGGTTCGCGTGCGCCTCACGGATGACTACATCGCCTTCACGCCCGAGGGCACCGACTACGAAGTGCCCGACTTCGGCGACAAGCGGCCGACGGAAATCGACGGCATCGAGTTTCTTCGCCTGCCGATCCGCTCGCGCACGCGCTATGGCAAATGCGCCAATGTCGCCTGGGACGAAAAGGCGGCGCTTGCCGTGATGGCGCTTGATCCCGCCACGGAAGTTTCGGGCGACGTTCCGGAGGGCACGCGCAACTGGCGGCGGTTTGCCGCAGGCGCCGATGCGCGCATCGGCCTCTGGGAACATGGTGCCGCGCTTTTCGCCTGCCGTTCCGCGGAGTTCCTCGATCACGTTGATGCGCTTGAGCGCGACTACGATATGCCCAGGGGCGTGAAGATGCGCCGCGACCCGCTGCATCGGGCAAGCTACTGGTTCATGTCGGACATCTCACCTGCCAACATGCAGGAGCACATCGCCTGGATGAAGAAGGGCGGCTTCCGTCTGGGCGTCATTTCGTACACGGCCTTTGCGCGCACCTGCGGACACTTTGACTGGCGAAGCTCCTACCCGAACGGAATGGATGACCTGAAGCGCGTGACCGGCGAAATGCGGAAGGCGGGCATCACGCCCGGCATTCACATCCACTACTGCAAGGTGTCCACCAACGATCTCTACGTCACGAATGGCCGCCCGGATCCGCGGCTGGCCACGGCAAGTGAAGTCACGCTGGCGCGTGCCGTCGGCCCGGGCGACACGGAGTTCTTCGTGGAGGGCAATCCCGACGTCCTGCGCATGGAACGCGGGCGGCGGCTGATTCTCTTCGGGAACGAACTCGTCTCCTACGAAGGCGTCTCCTCGACACGCCCCTATCGGCTGACGGGCGTGGTGCGTGGTCTGCATGGCTCGCGGGCTGTGGCGCACGCCGCCCACGAATACGGCCGTCAGCCCGACGTCGATGATTGGCCCTATTTCATCCGCATCGATCCCCGGACGGATATCCAGGACGAAATCGCCGACCGCCTGGCCGCTATCATTGACGGTGCTGGATTCGAGTTCATCTACTTTGATGGGGCGGAAGATGTGCCGCCGCCTTTCTGGCACTATGTCCCGATGGCCCAGCAGCGGGTCTGGAGCAAACTCAAGCGAAAGCCGCGGGCGGCCGAGGGCGCGCTCAAGAGCCATTGGGGCTGGCACATGCTCAGCCGCGGCAACGCCTTCGACTCCTTCATTCCGGAGCGGACGCGCAATGCCGCCGAGACCTACATCATCCCCTGCGCACGCGATGGGGCCGACGACTTCTCGGCGGTGAACTTCGGTTGGGTGCGGCCTTACTACCCTGGTGAACGTCTCTGGCATCCGGCCACGAGTTTCCTCGTGAAGAATGCGCCGGTCAGCGTCACTCGGGGAACGACGGCGGAGGATCTCGACTACTTGTGTCAGGCGGCCGAACAGTGGAAGTGTCCGCTTTCGGTGAAGGGCGTATTGGGCGTCTTCCGGCAACATGCCGAGGCGGATGCACTCATGTCCGTGCTGAAGAAATGGGAGGACGAAAAGTGGATCACAAGGTGATGGACATCCGCACCATGTTTGCGACGATGACGCCCGAGCAGATTCGGGAAGTGTCGCGTGAACGGGAACTGGACGAATGGCGTGCGGTGAATCGCTTCTGCGGCAAGTGCGGGGCGGCGATGCAGCCGCATGCCAATCCGGCGGAGCGTGCGTTCGTGTGCCCGACCTGCGGGTACATGTCCTATCCCAAGCTCTCGCCGGCGGTGATTGCCCTGGTGGTGCGCGACGACAAGATCCTGCTGCAGCGGAACACGCACTACAAGACCGCGAACTGGACGCTGGTGGCGGGCTTCGTGGATCCGGGCGAAAGTTTCGAGGAGGCCGTTCGCCGCGAAATCCATGAGGAGGCGTCGCTGGAAGTTGAGAACCTGCGCTACTTCGGTTCACAGACCTGGCCATTCCCCTCCAACATCATGGTGGCGTTCACGGCACGTTACGCCGGCGGTGAACTCAAGCCAGACGGTGAGGAAGTCGTCGAGTCGGGCTGGTTTGACCGCGACCATCTTCCGGCGATTCCCTACAAGGGCTCCATCGCCAGAAGGATGATCGATGCGTGGCTGGCAGGTGAAATCACCTGAAAAAGCGGCTTGTCCCAATGGGGAGGATTTTGAATGGCGCACATTGAAAGATGGATTGTCGGGTTGGCGCTTGTGGCATGTGGGATGGCTCAGGCCATGACGTGTGCCACAAAGGGCGACTATCTGGATCTGATGGAGGCGGCGGTCTCCGCCTATGACGATGCGCACATTGCCGCCTACGTCGAGGCCGCCGATCGCGATGGCGTGCAGGAGCATGGCTTCCCGCGTCTGGTGGCGAATGTCGGCGTGCTGGTGGCGAACGGACGCCTGTCCGAAAGGCGCGATCTCTTCCGGCGCATGATGACGATTGCCTGCCGCGATGCGGCGAAGGGCAAGATGCCGCCGAAGTCGGGCGGCAACGAGTTCTCGGTGAAGGAACTGGTGGTTGCGCTCGTGGCCCTGGAGAAGTCGGGCACGTTCCCCAAAGCCGAGACCGACGCCTGGCGCAAGGCGTTGACATCAGTCGACGCGAAGCGCTGCTATTCGAAGCTGCCGAAATGCGGGGCGAAGCTCGCCAACAACTGGTGCATCTTCGGCTGCGCAAGCGAACAGGCGCGTCTTGCCGCCCGTTGCGGCGGTGATGCGCAGCACATCGAGATGTATGTCGCCGACCAGCTGCGTTGGTTTGACGAGAACGGCATGTACAAAGATCCCAATCAGCCGGCCGTCTACGACTTCGTGACGCGTCTGCAGTTTGCGATGGTTCTCCACTATGGCTACGACGGGCCGTCTCGCGAGAGGTTGGAGGGGCTCATGGCCAAGTCGGCCGAGCCCACGTTGGCGATGCTGTCGGCCTGCGGCGAGATCCCCTACGGTGGGCGCTCCAATCAGTTCCTCCACAACAACACCTTCTATTCGGCGCTCTGCGAATGGTATGCCGCAGGCTTCGCGAAACGGGGCGATCTCCGTCAGGCCGCCCGTTTCCGCCGAGCCGCGAAGAAGTCGGTTGATGCGGTGCGCGAGTGGCTGGCCGTCAGGCCGATGCGTCACGTGAAGAACCTCTATCCGCGGAAGTCCGGCAAGGAGGTCTATTCCAGGGAAGCCGACATGGGCTGTGAGCGCTACGCCTATTTCAACAAGTACATGGTGACCATGGGCTCCTGGGCGATGAGCGCCTGGCTCTTTGCCGAGGATGTGGCCAAAGAACTTCCGGAGGAGGCCGAGGTCGCGGCGTCTTCGTTCCGGACTTCTGACGACTTCCATTTCTTCTTCCTGAAGGCCGGCGACTATTCGGCCCAGTTCGATCCCAATGCCAACAGGACCTACGATGCCGATGGCCTGGGCCGAATCTGCCGCAAGGGCGCCCCGGCGGCAATCTGCCTGTCGGTGCCGTGTGCGGTGAACCCGCACTATCGCATCGAGACGCCCAACGACGCTCCGCTCACCATCGCCCCGGTTGCGAAGGGCGACCTCCAGCTTTCCTGCACGCGCTTCGGCAACGACGACAAGTCTGCCTGGGCCGACTGGAAATCGGCCGCCGGCGAATGGAGGAACACCCTCACCGGGCAGGGACTGGAGATGACGCTTGAAGGCGCTGGCCCCGTGGCGCTCGCGTTGCCTGCCTTTGCCTTCGATGGCGAATGCGAAACGCGAATCGACTGCAAGGACACGACCCTTGCGATTGCCTACAGGGGCTGGCGCTGCGTGTACACGGTCAAGGCGGGAACGATCGTGGACACGGGACGGGTGGCCTGCAACCGCAACGGACGCTATCGCCGCTTTGAGTTACGTGGCGATGGACGCGTGGCCGCCTCGGTCACGATTGAGCGCATCCGCTAGCGTTCCGCTCAGAGCTTGACGAAGACGCACGTCACGAAGATCAGCCCGATCAGGATCGGGGCCGCATAGCGCATCAGCACGCGGTAGAGTCCGTAGACGCGGAAGGGGTGCTCGCCGTCGGCGGTGATTTCGCGGCGAATGAACTCAGTCCCGATCACCCAGCCCACGAAGACGACCGTCAGGAATGCGCAGATCGGCATGAGGATGTTGTTGGTGACGTAGTCGGCCTTGTCGAGGAATCCCAGCGACCAGGCGCTGGGGATGGCGGCCAGCAGCGTGTAGGCCGCCACGACGAGGGTGCCTTTGCGGCGGCTCCAGTGCAGGCGGTCGCACACCGAGGCCACGCAGGTCTCGGCAATCGAGATGCAGCTGGTGAGCGCCGCGAAGAGGCAGAGCGCGAAGAACGCAAGCGCGATGACGCGCGTGCAGGGCATGGCGGCAAACACCTTGGGCAGCGAGACGAACATGAGTCCCGGCCCGGCGGACCGGGCCAGCTCTTCGCCGCCGAAGGCGAAGGCCGGGGGAATCACGATCACGCCGGCGAGAAACGCCACGAAGGTGTCGCAGATGCCGATGCGCAGGGCGGCCTTGGGGAGATTGGCGCTGCGGGGCAGGTAGGAGCCGTAGGTGATCATGATGCCCATCGCAAGGGAAAGCGAGAAGAACATCTGGCCCATGGCGGCGAGAATCGTCTTGGCGCACAGGAGCGGCGAGAAGGATCCGTTCACGCTGAGGCGGCTGAAGTCGGGGATGAAGAAGTACTTCAGGCCTTCGCGGGCGTTGGGCTGAAGGGCGGTGAAGAGGGCGATGCCCACCGTCAGGATCAGCAGGGCGGGCATCAGGATCTTGTTGGAACGCTCGATGCCTTTCTTCACGCCCATGAGGATGAACGCGAAGCAGGCCCCGCCAAAGGCGCAGCAGAAGGAGAAGGCCTGGCCGAAGTCGCCGACGAAGCCCGAGAAGAAGGCGTCGTTGGCCGGATTGTCGGCGGCGGTCTCCGCAAGCGAGGCGAAGAAGTACTGGGCGAAGTATTTCGTCACCCAGCCGCCGATGACGCTGTAGTAGGGCAGAATGCCGAAGGGCACGAGCGTGCCGAGTATTCCCACAATCACCCATTTGCGGTTGAGGGTTCGGAAGGCCTCAACGGGGGAAAGCTTCGTGGCGCGCCCGATGGCGATTTCGGTCATCAGCAGAAACACGCCGAATCCGAAGAAGAGAATCAGGTAGGCGATGAGGAAGATGCCGCCGCCATAGGTTGCCGCACTGGCGGGGAAACGCCAGAGGTTGCCCAATCCCACGGCCGAGGCCGCCGCCGCCAGGATGAAGCCAAGTTGCCCAGACCAGTTTTCACGCGTAGAATCCATAGGGGGCGGATTATATCACTAAACAGGGTATCCTGCAAGCGACCAGACAAAACAATTGCGTCCGCGGTCTGCGATTTGGTATCATTGAAGATGAGAAATGGGAAACTATGGTCTCAAATCCGGTTTGGGTGGCCGCCTTGCGGCTGCCCTCTGCCTGTTTGCGACGGCGGTGCACGCCGCCTCCGCGACCTTTTCCCATGATGCCAATGCCACGGTGGCCGATTCCCGGCGCCTGACGGAGGCCACCACGATTGCCGTCGCCAAGGATGCGCGTGTCGTCTACTCCGGCGTGTTGTCGGGGCCCGGCTCGTTGCGGCTGACGGGTGGTGGCACGCTGGTGCTGACGGGCGCCAACACGTTCACGGGCGGCGTCACGGTTGAGGCGGGCTACCTCGTGTGCTCCAACGCCTTGGCCCTGGGCACGGGCACGGCAACCATCATGGGCCAGCGGGACGACTATTCGGGCCCCTGCGAGATTGGCTTCTGGGGTGTTGGCCCCGGCCGTTCGGATTCGGTGACGTACGCCAATCCGATTCGCGTGACGGGCTCCTCGACGGCCCTCTATCCGGCGCTCTACTTCTTCGGGCAGAACTGCGTCCTGAACGGCAGCGTCACCGCCGAGCAGGACCTTGTCTTCTACGAAGACCACAATGCCGCCAAATCCATCAATAGCGCCAACTGGGACCGTTATCAGCATGTGCTTTCGGCCACCTTCAACGGTCCGGTGACCGCCGCCGGAATGATCGGCTATCGCGGCATGACGCGCTGGGCCTTCAACGGCAAGGTCACGACCCCGCTTTTCCACACGGCGCTCACGCGCCCGAAACGTCCGGACGACATTGACTCGACTGACGGCAACAACAATGCCCATGGCGCCTTCCTGCTCAATGCGGCCAACGCCATCGGCGAATTCAGGAATGCGCGTTCGCCCGTTTACCTGGGCGTGGAGAATGCGCTTGCGGGCTCGGTCCTTTCCTGGGAGAAGAACACCTCGCTCTGCACGGTGGGCTTCTTCTACAGTCAGCTTTACGGCGGCAGCTACCGCAACCAGCGTGTGGCCGGGCTTTCCAGCGTGTCGGCACCCGTGGCGGCCAGCTACGATTGGCGGGTTCATGGCGCCTCTTCGGCGAATCGGTTTGTGCTGGCGGGCACAGGCGCAGCGGCGGAGACTTTCGCGGCCAGTGCCGCCCTCACGGGATCGATGTCCTTCATTGTGGATGCGAGGCCCGACTACTCGCAGACGCTTCAAGACCGCCACCACACGTTTTCGGGCACGCTCGCCGTCTCCAACGGAACCCTGAACGTGGAACGTGGTTCGTTCTCCAATGTGACGGCGCTTGTGGTGGGCGCACACGGCACCCTGCGCCTCGACACGCCGCTCTCGGGCGGGCAGGTCTTCCCCAAGCTGTCTTCGCTGGAGATCGTGAAGGGCGGTGTGCTGGCCGTGCCCGAAACCATGCTGCTCACCACGAAGACGCTCATTGTGAACGGCACGAAGAAATCGCCCGGTCTCCATTACGCCGAAAGCGTGCCCGGCTTCACGGGGGCGGCGATAGTCTGCCTCAATGCCGACGGCTCCATGCCGGTGGTGGGCGATCTGACGGGCGCTCAGACGATCCGCGAACCGTTTGCGGCTCTGGGTGACCGCATGTGGCGGCTTGCCGCGGGCGAGACGCTCACGTTTGAGGGAACGCTTCGCCGTGTCGAGGGCATGGTCACGGTGGTGAGCCCCAAGAACACCGCCAATCCGGCACGCGTGGTGCTCAAGGGCACCAACTCGATCGACGGGGCGCTCGTCACCACGGCGGCGGTGCTGCAGGTCTCCGGTCTGCTGGCGAACTCCTTGCGTCAGGACCAGGGCCAGGCCGCCAATCGCGGCGGGAGTGTGGTCACGGTGGATGGCTATCCGGGGGGCGGCTATCTTTTCGTCTCCAATGCCGTCATCGAAAAGCCGGTCTATCTGCATGGCTCGGGCTATGGCATTCTGAGGAGTGCCGCCGCCACCACCACCATCCTGAAGGGCCACGTCGCCTGGCCCACGCCCTGGCCCGGCTTTACGGCGGCGAAGGATTCGGAGATCGTCTTCGAGGGCGGCTTCACGAGTGGCCACACCCTGCGCACAAACGGACAGGGCACATTCCGTGTGCGCAATACGCCGGTGACGGCCACGGCGAGCGTGGGCTGGAACATCGGCGGCGGCACCGTGGCGTTGGATGTGTGCGGCAACAAGTTCAGCTATCTGTGCGCCGGGCACTACAACGGCGACACGGCGGCGATTGTGTGCAACGCCGATCGGGCCTTTGACGTCACCGCGAACGCGGGCCTGGTGAACGGCTGCTGGTGGAACGATGGCTACAGCGGATTCTCGGTGATGACGTCTGGCTCCGGAATCGTGGACCTGAAGGGCACGGTGCAGCAGGTGAACAAGTACGCGGGCAGCAGCCGTTCGACCCTGCGGGGCGAGGCGGGCGCCCGGCTGGAGATTCTCCAGCAGACGCCGGACTCGCGGCTCAAGGCCCCCGAGCTCTACTTCGCGTCCGCGATCGAAGGCGAGGTGACGGTGGCGATGTACGGCCCCGGCAGACTCGTCCTCACCAACCGCGTATTTGAGACGACGGGCGGATTGGAGGCCACGAACGGCATTGTGGAGATTGCCCGGGGGGCGCGTTGGCTGGGCACGGGTGACGTGACCTTGCGTGGCTCGGCCAGGCTGGTGCTGCATGAGCGCGACCAGCTGGCCCCCTCGGTGCATCTGCGGATCGGTGAGGCGGCGAAGATCGAGATTCCCGCCGGCACGTCCCTGACGGTAAAGACCGTGGACGTGTGGGATGGCACGGGCTGGCTGCCGCTGAAGACGGCCGGCAGCCATGCGGCGGGCGACGGCGGTATGCTTGCGGGATTCATCACGGGCGGCGGCACGCTGAACATTGTTGGCGAAGAGGTCGCCGCAGGCGTGGCGATGCCGCTGGAGTGGAATGTCACCTATCCGGTGGATGTGCCGTATGAGGTGGAGATCGACACGGCCAAACTTCATGCGCTGGGCGGCATTGCCGCCAACACGGGCTTCCGTGTGTTCGCCACCGTGGCGGGCGCCATGCGCGAAGTGGGCGTCAGCTGTCTGGCGGGACGCGTCCCCGGCAGGGTCGCCCTGCGCTTCTCGGTGCCGGCCGGGACGACGGCCCTGACGTGTCGGGCGGGCGTGGGGCGGCTGGAGCTGCTGGACGCACAGACGGCCGACAATCTCTTTGCGGGCGTGTTGGCGTCCGCCACGGGATGGGTATGCGACAAGACCGTTTCCTGTGCTGTGCGCACGAATGGTCTGTCCATCGCCTCGACGGGTGCGGGCAACTATTATGCGAAGTGCAGCGTGCCCGTGCCCGCCGATTGGCGGGGCAAGAGCGTGCGCCTGGAAATCGACGCCACGAGCGAGAGCGTGCTGCCGTGGGGCGGCTTCATCCGCCTGTGGCAGTATGACGCCAACGGCACGCGCCTGCCCGAGAGTGTCTCCGATGTGCGTTGGACGAGTCACATGCGCCCGCCGGAGAAGCTCGCCCAATATCGCGAGAATGGCCGCATCCATCCAGACTGTGCCACCGTGGAGGCGCGTTTCGAGGTGCGGGGCACGTCGACGGCCTTTGACCTCTATGGTCTGCCGCTGGCGGATGAGGAGGACACGAAGGCCCGCCTGCTGGTTTCGCGTCTGGTGCTGCGGCGGGCGGCGGAATTGCCGTTCCCGAAATATGACGACCGCTTCTTCTCCGCGGGCGTCTCGGGGGATGCGGGCGATACGGCGCTTCGCCTGGGCGGCGAAGACCACAACGGCTTCTTCTACGCCACGCACAGCCAGGCGGTTTGGAGCGAGGGAATGGATTCGCGTGATGAGGCGCAGAATTTCTTCCCGGCGGGAGATGGCACCGTCGAGGCGTGGTTCAGGGCCGATGCCTGGCCAAGCAAGGAGACGTATCTCTTCCAGGGGTTCCAGGGCTACTCGGCCCAGAAGTCCGCCAATGGGCGAAGCGAACTCTTCTCGTTGCGGTACACGCATTCCTCGAAGCGCCTTTACCTTTATATGAAGGATCGGCAGAACACGGTGTTCTCAGCGCAAGCCACACAGGCGCTGCCGGTGGGCGAGTGGGTGCACATCGCCGCCCAGTGGAGCGTCAACGGCCAGGCCAGGGTCTTCGTGAACGGCAAGGAGGCGCTGGCACGCGACATCACGGGCTTCAGGCCGGTTGACCTCAGTGCCGAGCAGTATCCCGATGAGGAGATTGTGACGGAGTTCTTCCTTGGCTCGACTTCCGCCTCGGCCCGCAACACCGAAACGGCGGAGAATGCGGGCGCGCCTTTCTTCCAGGGGGCCGTGGATCAGCTGCGCGTCTCCACGGGCACGCGCTATGCGGGCGCGTTCACGCCGGCCAGACGTCATGTGCCGGATGCCGCCACACGTGCGCTCTTCGCGTTCGACCGATCCTACGATGGCGAGTCGGGCGGCGGATGCCGATTCATCCGCGGTTCGATCCGCTCGTTTGCGGACCGTGTGCGGCACACGCTTGACCTTGGCGGCAATGAGGTTCCGTACTGGCCCGCCGAGATCCTGCCCGAGAACGACCACCGCCAGGTCCTGAACATCGACAACTATCCCGATCTGCCGACGGTGGACGAATTCCTCTCGGCCCGCCGAGCCACAAATGCGGTCTTCGATGTCTCCCCGGGCGCCACGTTCACGTTGAATCTTCCGGGCACGGTCTACCGCGACTACGTGGAGATCGCGAACACGGGAACATCGCCGCTGCTCTACCCCACGGTCGTCAACGCCGGCGAGATCGATCCCCGCAGCTTTGGCGACATCCGCGACACGCTGGGGCTGGCCGAGCTGGATGATCGGGCATGCGCCAACAAGATTTTCCAGTTCGTGCTGGGCGCAAGCGACTACTTCATGAACCACAGCGCCTTCTTTGCGCCCGGCACCGACACGCCGGGCGATGTGGAGTACCAGGCACTCATGATGCTCAACGGCTACTGCGGCTTCGAGTGCGGCCCGCTGAACAGCATGACGAAGAATCTCTTCACCTGTTCGGGCGGGCTGCCCTCTTCGCAGACGGGCGGCTATGGCCACAGCTTCGAGCAGGTGTTCTATGACGGCAAGAACCACATCTACGATCTGTCGGCCCAGAAGTTCTTTCCCGCGATGGACAACGAGACGGCGGCCTATCTTGAGGAAGCGGGCGATCAGCCGGGCATCTTCCACCGGATCGGCGGCAATCCCGACCACTTCATCCGCAAGTCCCGCCGTGGTGCCGATGCGTCTTCGCCGTCGTTCAGCGAGAAGGTGGCGATGAGCCTCAATCCTGGCGAGCGCCTGCGCGTGTGGTTCGACAATGACGGCGAAGGCAACGACCTCCAGTGCAGCAAGAGCTCCGTGCAGAACGATTCCGCCCTCCACAAGGAGAACTACGACGACCGCTGCCATGCCGTTGCGGGATCGGCCGGCAGCATCTGGCGTGTGCACCGCCACTTCCCGCACTACGGCAATGGATTCCTCGTGTACGAAGGACCGGTGGATGTGGCGAATCCCGCCTTTGCCGCCTCGACGAAGTCCTCTGCCGTCTATGCGGTGAAGAGCTGCTATCCCATCACCGCGGCCGAGTACTCGGCCAAGCTGCAGGATGGCACCTATGCGCCAATGCAGCTCTCCACCGACAGGGGCGCAACCTGGCGTGCGCTGCCGGCTGGCAAGGTGCGCTATCCCGTGCGTGCGCGCACCGAATACCTTGTGCGGGCGATGGCAGATCCCGCGAAGGTCGTGCGTTTCTCGGCCATCACCGAGGTGCAGGTGAACGTGCGCATCTTCACGGGCGGCGTGCACGCCGGGGCCAATGCCCTGACCTTCAAGGCCAATGGCGGAGAGGCGGCTCGCGTCACGCTGGGCTGGCGTGAGCCGGCGAAGCGCCTGGAGATCCGGGGCGGCGTCTATTCGGGCACGATCCCCGGCAGCGAACGGCAGCTCGTGCTGCTTGATCCGGCCAGCACGCTGACGCTTGACGTGGCGGGGGCCTCCGAGCAGGCGGTTGTGCGTGCCTATGGCGGACTGTCCGCCACGCTGGCGGATGGGCGGCTCACGCTGGCGGCCGGAACGTTGGCGCGTGGCTTCGGGGCCGTGGACGTGATCGACGGCGATGCCGTCAAGCAGTTCACCGTGCTGGTGCTGGCGAATGCGCGCCTGGCCACGGCGGCGAATGGCGGGCTTGTGCCCGCGGGCACGACGCATCTGCTGCAGCCCGATGTGGAGCGCGTGCAGCCCTGCCTCAACTTCACGAACGCGGCTTCGTCGGCCACCGTCGGCTTTGCCGAATTGCCGGCGGGCAAGTACGCGGTTCTGCCGCTCGACCGTTTTGAAAGCCATCCGGCCGTGGTGGGGAGCGCACCCCTGCTTGTGTCGGTGCCGGGCATTGCCGGCAGCTTCAAGATGAGCTATGGCGCCAACGGCACCTGCACGTTCCTCAAGGCCCAATACGGCAAGGCGGGCGTCACGAAGCGCGCCAACTTCAAGTGGGGACACGTCACCACGACCGAAGGCAACTCCTACTACTCGGGCCAGATGCGCGTGTTCGACGTGCCGCAGGCGTTCTCGTCGTTGGCGGTGTCGTGCAATGCCACGGTCACGAACGGCGTTGAGCTGGCGGCCGTGCTGGTGGCGCCCTGCGACAGGGCGGGCGAAACCGAAGAGCTCTACTGCGATCTCCTGAAGGTGCTCTGCGGCTACAACTGTCAGCCGTGGCGCGTGAACGCCGGCACAGAGGCGGCGAAGGGAACGCTGACGCTGCACCCCACCTACGTGAACTGCAGCGTCGACTTCGAGTACGCCGAGGACATCGCGGGCCTGGCGGTCGAATACCGGGCCGCGGGCGCGAACGCCGCCTGGAGCCGTGCGCCGCGCTTCCCGCGCTTCACCGACAAGTGCGAGAACCGCGGCTCCATCCTTGATCTTGCCGAGGACACGGCCTACGAGGTGCGGATCGTGACGCCCGGCGGTGCCGTGCTGGCGCACGACACGTTCCGCACCTGGCGGAGCGACGTGCCGGTGGCGCGCACGGTGACGATCGACCCCGCCACCAGCTCGGTGCCGATCACGATCTCCGCCCGTGGCACGGAAGACGGTTGGATCCGCTATGTGCTCAAGCCCGGCAGCGTGCTCACGAACAGGACGGTCTCGGTTGGCGGCAGTTCGGCGGCGGTGACGTTTGACGTGACGGGCGCAAGGAACGTGCTTCTCGACGACATGCGGCTGGTGGGCGGCGCACGCTACGTCATCCGCGTCACGAATTCGCAGGGCGTGCGGATCCGCAACTGTGACCTCTCCGGCTGGGGACGCGTGGGCGTGCCGCGATATGATCTGCCGGAAGGCGGAAAGTTCTACTACGACTACAACGGCACGACCAAGGCAATCAACGGCGACCCGGCCATCTACATCGGATCGGGCGCGTCTGCGGTCACGGTGGAGCGCTGCTATGTGCACGATCCCCGTGGGCACGCCAACAGCTGGTACTACTCGCATCCGGCCGGTCCGCAGGCGGTGATGATGTTCCGCCCCGACCATTCCGTCGTCTTGCGCTGGAACGACTTCTGCGGCGGCGATTGGCACCGCTACAACGACGTCGTTGAGGGGGATGGAAACTTCTTCGCCAACGGCGGCTTCAACCGCGATGCCGACGTCTACGGCAACTACATGGCCTTCTCGCAGGACGATGCGATTGAGCTCGACGGCGGACAGCGGAATGTGCGCTGCTTCGACAATCGCTTCGAGTACAACTACTGCGGCGTCTCCGTGCAGGGCTGCATGACGAGCCCCTCCTACGTCTACCGCAATCTGTTCTCCGGGATGTGCGACGTCTTTTCGCTGAAGGGCCAGACCCTGAAGACCTCCACCAACACCTCGGGCGTGGACGCCGTCACCTACGTGTGGGACAATTTCATGTGGGGCGGCGGATCGGGCACGTCCTTCCCCAATGCGAGCAAGTACGACTGGACACTTGAGGTGACGGGCAATGTGCTTTGCGCCAACCAGAAGATCTCCAACTTCGGGATTGCGACCGCCCGCAGCGTGAATGAAGGCAATGTTGAGGGTGCCCAGGTCAACGAAGGCCAGCTCGACGCCTCCTTCCCCAGGCGCAGTCTGCCGTTCGTCCTTGACCGTGCGCGCCTCACGGGACCGCGGGTGGTGGGCGGCAAGGCGGGGGCGTCGCGGCCCCTCGGGTCCGTTGACGTCGGGGCGGCGGTGTTCCGGTGGGAGGGCGCGAATGGCGTGACGTCGCACTGGCCGTTTGTCTGCACCGCCCCCGTCGCGATTTCCACCAACGCCGTCTGCACCTACGATCTGCGGCGGGATCTCGTCTTTGCCGCCGATGTCTCCTCTGGGCCGTTGCCGTTCGTCAAGACGGGCCCGGGCGCCATGGTGCTCGCCGGCGACACGGATGGCACGGCCTTCAGCTTCGGCACTTCCCAGACGGGCAATGGCTATCCGGCGTTGCCGGGCTATGCGACGCGCTTCTTCCTGCCCGCGGACGGCTCCATGCCCACCACGGGCTTCGCCGGGATCTTCTCGCTGATGGACGGGCGGTTCGTCGTGAACCGCGGGCGCATGACGGTGAAGCAGACGAGTTCGCGGGCGTTCATCGGCGGCTGGACGGCCGATGCCGGCGAGACGGAGAAGGATGTGGCCTTTGAGGTGAATGGCGGCAGGGTGGACTTCAACACCATCGTCTACCTCGGCCATCGCCACGGCCTGCTCAACTTCAATACGCCGAATGGTCCGGCGAAGGCCTGCCTCAACGTCAACGGCGGAACGTTCTTCATGGGTTCGTCGAAGAGTTTTGTCATGGGCAGCTATGACGTCCCCTCGGGGCGTGTGCTCAACAGCGACCTTCGGCTAAACGTGGGCCGGGATGGCGAGTTCGCCATGTCGCCGCAGTACTATGCGCCGTTCAGCGTTCCGCAGCGTCGTGGACAGGCCGCCGCCATCACCGTGAACGGCGGTCGTTTCCGCAGCAACGTGGTGCTTGTGGGCACCGCCGCCAGTGCCGACGACGTCACCGCTCCAGTTTCGGTCACGGTGGCGAATGGCGGCGAATTCCGCTGCGAATCGTTCACCAACAATCTTCTGCAGAAAACCTCCGCGTCTCCGCTCACGATTGTCGTCGGCGAGGGCGGGGCGTTCCTGGTGGACCACTTCGCGAATCTTCCCGGCGGCATCGTCGACATGACCGTGGACGGCGGCATTCTGGGCAATGCGCAGATCAACGGGCGGCAGCTGGGCGCGCGCAAGATTCTTGCGGCCGCAAACTTCGCGAAGCTGGCGGTGGGGCCGAAGGGCATGACCGTTCGGGCAAAGGGGAAGACGCCGGCGGGCGAGGCGATCACCTGTGTGGTCGGCACGCCGCTTTCCGGCTCGGGCCCGATCACGATTGACGCCGACCGCGGCAACAGGGTGGAGTTCGCGGACGGCAGCGCCTTTGAGGGCCGCCTGGTGATGAACGCCGGTGCGTTGCGCATTCCGGCGGGGATGACGCTCACGGCCGACGACATCTCCGGGCTGGACGCGCTTGAGCTTGAGGGCACGCTCGTCTGCCAGGTCGCCGATGGCGCCAAGATCTCACTGAATTGTCCGGTGACGGGTGGCGGCCGGATCGTCAAGACGGGCGGCGGCACGTTGCGCCTGGCCGCCCATGTGGCGGCAGACGTCCTGGAGGCACGCGAGGGCGTGGTGGAGGTGGGGGCTTCCTTCAATGCCGTTCGCCGGGTGCGCTTCGGACGCGGCATCGTGAAGCTCGCCGCCAAGGAGGCCCTGTCGCTCGCGGAACTGGAATGGACGGATCCTTTGGCGGCAATGGACACGTGCGCCTATCTGGACCTGAATGGCTTCGCCAACACCAATGGCGTGCTCGTCTCGGTGACGCCCGCTGCGGCGGACGGACACTTCTGGGTGAAGAACAGCGGGTCCGGTACGGTCGTGTGGACGCTCGTCAATCGTGCACCGGGCACGAATGTTGCCTATCTGGCCACCGCCGAACGCGTGCGCGTGAACATCAAGCGCGTTTCCGTCCCGAGCCCCCGGGGCACGCAGATCATGAGCAATCTGGTGGTGAGGGCCAATGGCTATGGTTTCACCGCCGCCTGCGAGAACTATGTGCTGGCGGGCGATTGCCATTTCCCCAACCTTGAGAATCTGCAGTTCAACAGCGGGGCGAAGACTGTGCTCGAGTTCGCGAACCCGAAGCCAGACGCGTTTCCGTCGCTGCGGCAGATCGTCATCGACAGCCACACGCTCACGCTCAACGACCGGGCCCTCGCCTCGCTGTATGCCCGGCGGCGGAAGTGGACGTACTCCAGCAATCAGGCCTCCAGCCTTGTGCTGCCGCCGAACAGCCGTCTGGTTGCGGCCGCCTGGATCGAGCGTGGCGTCTCGCCCAGCGTGAATCACGCCAAGGGCGTGTACGGCCCCGAACAGTATGCCGAGGGCTGGCCCAATCGCACGCTCAAGCCCGCCTCGGCCGGCATTCGCGTGCTGTCCTCCGGTCCGGGGGCGGTGACGCTGCCCGACGAGGCCAACTTCATGTTCTTCATGCGATAGGGGATGCAGACGAGAATGAACAGGATCTTCATGATGGTGGTGGCCGCAGTTGGCCTGGCGCATGCCACGGTGGTCGACCCCGGTGCCGGCGTTGCCGTGAACCTGGGCACGCTCACGGGCATGGAGAACGTGGAGACGTGCTCCGGCATCGTCACCGCCAGGCTTGGCAACGACTTCGGCGGCACGCTGAAGGCCTCGGGCGGCACGTTGGCGCTTACGGGATTTGGTGCGCCCACGGCGCTTACGGTGCGAACGAAGTGGACGGATGCCGATGCGCCGCGTTCCCTGCCGTTCACGGTGCGCAAGAATGCGGAGTTCGACTGGTTTGAGGTGGAGCCCGCGGGCGGCATCCTCTCGCCTGGCACCGAGACGGAGTTCACCGTGCTGCTCAACACGGCGGTGATGACCAATCGCCATTTCTATCGCGGGGCGTTCTTCGTGGCGGCCACGAATGGCCTGTCTCGTCCGGTGAGCGTAAGTGTGGAGACGGACTTCGTGCCGCCGTTTCACGCCGAGCGCCCTGGCGACATCGCCCTCTATGCCGATGTCGCCCATCCGGCTTCCGGCTCGGCCGAGGCGGGAGAGGCGGAATATGCCTTTGACGTCACCGTGGCCACGAACTACTATTTCATGATCCACGGATCGGCGATGACAAAGCAGACGATTGCCGCCGCCGTGGACGGCGACTCCTATGCGAACAGCGTACAGCAGGTGATGTACTATCCCATTTGGACGATGATCGCCCCAGGCAAGGCCTTTGGCGACTACATGCGCGCCTATCCGCTGACGGTCGGGCGCCATGTGATCCGCATCAAGGCGGACTATGCCGCCTTCCCCTATGACGGGGTGGTGCTCACCACCAATCCCACCTCCTTCGAACCACGGTGAACAAATTGTGAATACCGCAAAATCGTTCATTATTGTGAACAATGAACCGAAACGGGAGGGCTTATGGTATACTATTCGAGCTTCTTGGACACGGCATCGGGAGTTGAAGGAAGAAATGTGGTCATATTTAAGCAGATTACGGAGCTCGGTTCGGGAAATGAACCGTCGGACGAAATCGCACGGAGAACGTGTAACCTTAAGGTGAGACGCACGTAGACAAGACAAAAGGGCAAATTCAACGATTTAAAGGAAGGCAAGGATCCCAATGAGTTTGACAATCAACGATTTCCGCAATGTCCTCGGCAAGGTGAATGATGGTGACGTCGTCTTCGGACGGACCGCGGCTGGCCTGGAGGACAAGAACGCCATCGAAAAGGCCAATTACGGCGGCACAATCGCCAAGCTGTTCCGCAACTACCGCACTGTGGTCTCGGATCCTGCCCGCAACCGCGAGATCCGTCAGGCCTTCATGAGCGCCATCGAGAATTCGCGGGAAGGTCGTGCGGCTCAGGCGGAGACGCTGAACGCCATCCGGCAGCAGCTTGGCCTCGAGCCGGCGGACCAAATTGCCGCCCGACCGCTCACCCGACGCGACGTGCAGGCGATCCTGGAGCGTCTTGACGCCGACGTGAAGGTGCACAAGCTGGTTGTTAAGGAATTCGCCTCGCTCGCCAACCGCGGACTTTATGACGCCAACATGCTGAATGAGGTCACGGCGATTCTGGATGAACCCCAGATGCGGACGATCAAGGCCTACAAGTCGCTTCTGCCGAAGAACTATCTGGGCCTGACGTCGGACGCCGCCACCAAGTTCGTCAAGAACAACATCAACGTGATCCGTGCCAATGTGGCCGGCGAGCTCTACATGCTGCTGCGTGAAGGACGTTTGAAAAATCCCGCCGCCCGTTTGACGCGGTATGACGTCGAACTGACCGTCCGCCAGGTCGTACGCGACATCATGAAGGCCTATGCGGCGGGCGTTCCGGCACAGTCGAGCGTGACGCGCCTTCCGAAGGTGCCTGAGCAGCCGCAGGAACTGGATGCGAATCTTAAGGCGCGTTTCGACGTCCAGCCTGGCGAGGAGGGGGGCGGGACCAAGGCGGTGCCCAAGCTGAAGGCTATTCTGCCGGTGATTTTCGGTGATGCCGGCGAGGCTCCCGAGAATGGCCTCAGCTACGCCAAGCTGGCGGCCAAGGGGCTCTCGGCCATGCTGATGGACGACCTCTCGCGTCTGTTGGTGCGCCTTTCCGACGAAAACCACCACAACCTGAATGTCGTGAGCGACCAGGCCAACGCCGTGGCCGGTGGTCTGCTGGGGGTCGATCTCGCCGAGCTGGCCGCACTTGATCCTGCGGACCTGAAGAAGCTCGGCCGTCGGATTCTGCGTGAACTCGCGGGCGCAGGCGTCGATCTGGCTGCGCTGCCGCCTGGGGCGCTTCTTCAGCGGGTGGGCACGAAGATCCAGGAGGCGCTCCACCCCGCCGCGACCGACAAGCTGATCGCCGACCGTGTCGCGAACCTCTTCCCGAACGCAACGAACGAGGTGAAGGAGAACGCCACGAAGGCGATCAAGGAACGCCTCGCAGGGGCGACGGACATCCAGAAGATGTCGGTGGCGGCCTACCGCAAGGCGGTGTTCAAGGCAGCTCTGCAGGGCGTGGCGGTGCCCGCCGAGGCGGATTCAAGCGTGCTCGACGAAATCGCACGCGATGTGGAGATGTCGATGAACGAGACGGCCGAGACGCGTCGCAATCGTTTCATCGAGATAGGAAGCGACAAGGCCTGCAGCATGTTCTTCGCACTGTTCTCCGTCCACAAAGATGAAACGAAGGAACTTCTCGGCATGCTGTTGGCGCTCGTGGTGAAGTTCGGCCCAACGCGTTTGTACGAGGCCGGGATTCTTGAGAATGACCAGAGTTTCGGGGTCAAGGACGTGACAGGTAACGCAGCAAAGGAGGAGTTGTTGGTGTCGCGCATCCGTACGCTTGCCAACGAACTGAGCACCGCCGATGCGCGTTTGGTTGCCGACTACGTGAAGTGTGGTGCCGCAGCCGCCGACAGTGGCATCCGCCTTGGCTTCGCCAATGCCTGGACGGACAAGCCGAAAGGGTACATGCCCGTGTTGGAGGCCTTCCGAGAGGGGCTTATCGATTTCGCGAATCTCAATCCTGTCGCCTGCCGTCGTCTGCTGCCCATATTCGTGAGTGTGTTCGCCGTGCAGGGCGGCGAAGAGACCAGTGGTTATGTCGAGCGCATTCCTCTGAACGAGTCGGATGAGGCCGTCGCTAATGGCGAAGATGTGGAGACGATCCGCGTGATCTATCCCGAGGTGCGTACGGCCCAGCTGAAGATGGGGAGCGACCTCTCGCGGTTCAGCATTGGGGAGCCGGAGCCTGATATGCGCAAGCGTCAGCTCTTCAACGCACCCGGCGCCCGATTCTCGTTGTCGTGCGGCTTCGGAACGGTTGACGTGGCGGCGATTCTGAAGCTTCTTTCGGAATGCGGCATCGATCCAGCTCGCCTCAACGAGCCTGAGACCTACCGGCAGTTCCTCGTCCTGCAGCATCTGGCGTCCGCCAACGGCTTCCACCTTGAGGGGCTCAAGGAATGGAGCGAGCGCACGGTGGGCAAGCCGTTTGCCGAGATCCACCTGATTGACATCGCCAAGCTGCTTGTGAAGCAAGGTGACGCGGACGCCGTGATCAAGGACAAGATGGACGACTACGGCATCTTCTCCGGCAACAAGCCCAAGGTGGCGAACTTCGTCCGCGGACGCGTCACGCTGCAGGAGGCGAAGCTGTCCAAGGAGGAGATGGTGCAGCTTCGTCAGGCGCTTCTGTCGCTGACGGGCGCAGACGCCACCGTCACAACAAAGGTGATGGGCTATGACGTTACGCTCAGCCGCAGCGTGAACGGCACGCTGACGGGTGTCTTCGACGGGATGCCGTTCGCCTATCCGCGTCCGCTGAACGAGCTGGTGGCCGAGATCGAGAACGCGATCGTCGCCCAGGCCGGCGAATATTCGGTGGACGACGTGAAGGCCATTCTGCCGCAGATCGAGAACGGCGTGCCTGTGGGGATGCCGATTGGCCGTGCCCGCGAGCTCGCCGTCGGCGTGCTCGCCGCCAAGCTCGGTGAGCTGCCCGTGACGTTCAGTGCCTTCTCCACGGTCGATCTCGTCACGAAGGCCGTAGCCGCCCTTGATGGCCGCTTCACGAAGGCGAACCTGCCGGCCGAACCCTCGAAGGCCTACAACAGCTCCGAAGTGATCGAGCTGCACGCGAAGCTCGTTTCTGCCGATCCGCTGACGCTCGACAAGGTGAAGCTGCCGTCTCAGCCGGAGCCGCTGTCGATCGCAGTGCGCCAGGCCCAGCCGCCTGCGCAGAAGACCGTCCACGACTTCGTGGCCGACCTCATCCTCAACAAGGACACGTGGAGCTTCGACACGGCCGCCGCCGAGCCGGGCGCGCGCCTCAAGTCGGTGCTCAAGGACTATGGCCCCGAGCTTGTGCGCATCACGAAAGATCCCACCCTGCTGAACACGCTTCCCGAGCAGATTCGGGATGACGTGAAGGCGATCTTCGCCGATCTCGCCGCCGTGGCGGAAAACATCGACGGCATGACGGCCAATCAGCTCACGGCACTGGAGACGAAGGTGGGCGCGCTGATCGAGTCGGCCATGACGAAGCTGCAGGAGGTGGTGCGTGAGCTCTTCACGGCCCAGGCCCAGGCCAATGTGGGCAATGGCGAGCTGTGGCAGCGCACGTTCTCCGAGATCTCCGGCACCGGCGGCATCGACCCCAACACGGAGAACGGCCGGTTCATGGTGTCTGTGCTGAATTCGTATTTCACGGGTGCCGATCCCATCGAAAAGCGTGCCATGCTCTCCGCCTTCATCCGCAACACCAACAACGAAAGCTCCAAGGGCCGTCTGGTGGCGGAGCTGCTCAAGGGAGCCGGTCCGCTCCTGCAGAAGATGCTGCAGGGCCTGCCGCTCGACTCCTTCGGCCCCGAGACGAAGATCGCGCTCAAGGACATGAAGTCCAAGCTGGCACCGATTCCCGACGAGGTGGTCCGGGCCGAACTGCTGGAGCTCCTGCGCACGTCGAAGGGAGAGATCCTCTCGATCGAGGTGAAGAAGACGATCGGTGCGGCCACGGTTGGCCAGGCCCTCCTCTGCCACATCCGCACGAAGACCCACCCCGTGGCGGGTGAGGACGTCGTGATCAAGCTTCTGCGCCCGAATGTCGAGAACGCCATTCAGCGTGAGTTCGTGCGGCTGAACGAAATTGCCGGGCAGCAGAGCCCGGCCATGGCCAAGAGCTTCCGGGCGCAGTACGAGTCCATCCTCAAGGAACTTGACTTTACGCTTGAGGCCGCCAACATCGACATCGGGCGGACGGCCTACGACATGCCTGCGGACGTGGAAGGTGAGGCGGTGACGCAGGTTCGCTCGATGGCGCGCAGCACCGCCGTGCCGCCCCGTCGTGGCGTGATGGTGCTCGAGAAGGTCGAGGGCGACACCTTCGACGGCTATGCCGAGCGCAGTTCGCGTGAGCTTGATGTGTCGCTCACGAAGCAGGGTGTGCGCGTGGACGTGGCCGAAGATCCGAATGCGCCGGTGAAGAAGACGATCTCGATCACGCAGCCCGGTCAGTTCCTGAGCGTCAAGCAGGAAGTCGATGGCCGGATTCGGCAGGGTGGCGCACGCCGCGAGAAGCTGGAGAAGGTGATCTCCGCCTGGGTGGATCAGGCGCTCTTCGGAACCGGCTTCATGCACTGCGACATGCATGCCGGCAACATCATGTGCAACGACGAGGCGGCCACCGTGATCGACTTCGGCAACGCCATGCGCCTGAGCGCGGCTGACCGTGACCGCCTCTGCGTGCTTGTCCTCTCCAGCCTGATCAGCAACGCGGACCTCTTCGCCGAACGGATCAAAGATTTCCTGCCGGACGAGGCGAAGGCCGTCTTCGAGGGGAAGAAGGACCTCGTTCTCGCCGATCTTGGGCACGTGCTCGCGAAGGGCACGGGCAAGGACGTGGCCCGTCGCCTCCTGTCGGGCATTGCGATTCTCCAGAAGCACGGCATCCAGGTGCCGGCCTCCGTAAACGGCTTCGCGGCTTCGCTGACCCGTCTGGAGGCGGCGCTCGGTGACTTCGACGAATACCTGCACGACCTCGAGGACCAGGCTCGCGGCATCCAGTTTGCGCCGGAATGCAGCCATGCGCTGTCCAATCCCGACGAGCTCGTCAAGAAGGCGTTGCCGGTGTTCGGCCTCATCGACCAGGCGCTGCTGCTCCTCAGTGACGGCCAGACGAGAACGCTGGACGAACTGAGTGAGGCGCAGGGAGATCTGCTCCAGCAGGCGGTTGGAGAAAGAAACGGAATGGTTAAGCAAGAGGCCATTGTCGAACTCATGGAGAAGGGCGGCATGAAGGAAGCGTTCGCCGAACCGGACCGTGGCGTTGGCCTCCTGGATGCGTTCATGGCCAAATACGGTACGCTCCGGCTCTACAGCTCCTATGTGGGGTACTATGTGGAGGAGAAGAGCACGCAACTTGAGACGAGCATTGCGGAGTACAAGAGCCATGTGGCCGCAGAGCCCGCTCAGGACGCTCCCGAGCACGCCGAATGGACGACGCGCCTGGCGAAGCTCCAGAGGATTCTGGCGGAGAAGATGCTGCGCCATGCGGCTACCCTGGTGTCCTCGACTCTGACCCATATGGCGGGACTGGGCGAGGTGCGCCCGCAGCGCACGTTCGACAGCCTCGTCTCCTCCACGATCGAAAGCCGCCTCCGCAGCCTGGGTCCCCTGGGGTTGGCCAAGTTCGTGAAGCTGGGCGTCACGAAGGCGATGGGCGAGGCCATCTTCGACGCACAGGACGATATCGACGCCTACGAGAACCGGCTTGCCGCCGCCGTGGCGCGTGCCGACAAGGAAGCGGACGCGCTGGGGCAAGACGAGACCGTTCCCTCGAGTGTGCGCCGCAAGCTCGTCAAGCAGGCCGAGGACTTCTGCCTGCCCACGGAAGGCTTGCCCGAGGCCGCGACACTGCAGACGCCGGAAGGGCGTGGGCGGTTCCTCGACATCCTGCGCACGAATCTCAGCCGGGTGCGTCTGTCGCTCGGCAAGGAGGCATTGGCTCCCGCCGAGGCGAAGTACTTGGCGTGTGTGCTGCAGGGCGTGTTGGGCAAGTCGCTCACGACGCTGATGGGGGCGCTCGACGAGCAGGCGCGTGCCAGCCTCCGTCAGGAGATCGGCGAGGAGGCCGACCTGATGGCGCTCTTCGACGGCTTCGGGCAGAAGTGAACGGCGGAGTGACTCTCAGTCTTGGCTGTACGGAAGTGTTGCAATGAAACTAGGCGCCATGAGCAAGATTTCGTCCCTGCTTTCGCTTTGCGTTGTGCTTGTCCTTGCGGGACGGGCCGAAACCGAATCGCATGTCGAGGAGGTTGTGGCAACCGTCCGGGAGAACATCGCGAAGCTGAAGGCCGTGTGCCCCGAAGTCGTGCCCATGGCGTTCTGGGATTTTGACGGCACCATCCTCAAGGGCGACATCAGCGAGGGCCTGGAGGAGGATGGCGTGAAACGTTACGCCGGCCTCGTGGAGCGGACGATCGAGGCGGGGCTCTCGCCTGTCTACAAAGGTGCCGGAGGATGGCAGCAGTATCTGGTGGACTACAGGCGCATGAACGAGATCGGGCGTTGGCTCGCCTGGCCGTACAATGCGCAGCTCTTCCTGGGCGTGAAGGCGGCCGATCTGGATGCGTTCTGCCAGGCTGAAGTGGAGCGGGTCTACCGCAAGTGGTACTTTGCCTCGTCCATCGCCATCTGGCGGGAGCTGGAGAAGCTGGGCGTGGAGAACTATGTGGTGAGCGCGAGCCCCGAGATCTTCGTGCGCAACACGGCCGCTTCGCTTGGCGTCACCGTTGATCGCACGCGTGCCATTCGGGTGGCGGTTGATGGTGGGCGCATGACGACGCGTCTCGTCTACCCAATCCCGTTCGGGGAGGGCAAGGTGGAGAACGTGCGCGAACTGGTGCTGGCGCGTCCGAATGGCGTGGCGGTTGCCGGCTTCGGCAACAGCTATTCGACCGACGGGGCGTTTCTGCGCTATATCGTGTCGCAGCCGCTGCCGGGCGGAGCGAAGGGCTTTGCGCTGATGATCAACGGCGGGAAGGCGAAGCCGGGATTCGAAGGGCTCTTCCGTTGTGTTGAGCAGCAGACCGTGTTGGGTCAGCCGTGACCATTCCTGAGGCCCTGGACCGACTTTCGCAGTCGCGGTTCCGCGGCAGCTTTCGCCTCAACGCGAAGATGCGCGAGATAGTGCAGTCGCGGGGCATGGAGGCGATGCGCGAGTTTGCCGCCGAACGCGTCCGGAAGTGTCTGGCGCCTGCCGAACCGCTGAACGACGGCCGGCAGACGCCGATGAAAAACCATCCGGTCTTTCTCGCCCAGCATGCCACGGGAACCTGTTGCCGTGGCTGTCTCAATCGCTGGTGGCACGTGCCCAAAGGCGTCCCCCTCACAGAAACCCAGCAGGCGAAAATCGCCAACCTCATTGTCGCCTGGATCGAGCGGCAGATGGAAAATTGAAGAAGGTCAAGAGGCTTCCTCGGCAAAGCCATTTTGGCAATGCGTTATGCAAGATTCGCAAGTCTGCATATACAGACTTGTGGTATAATAGGCGATGCATGAAGCAACTGTATGTTCTAGCGGGAGCCAATGGAAGCGGAAAGAGCACAATCGCAAAGGTGCTTTTGCCGACAGAAGGGATTGCGTATGTCAATCCCGATGACATCGCACGGGAGTTGCATCCAGATGACCCACCTGCGGTCAAGATAGCCGCGGGACGGGAGACCTTACGGCGTATTGATGATCTATTGAGTAGAGGGGTCTCATTTGCTATTGAATCGACTTTGTCTGGGACGGGGTACGTGGGGATGTTTGAACGGGCCAAAGCCCTTGGTTACACCATAACGGTTGCCTACGTGTTTGTTGATTCCCCTGAATTTTGTCTCGAGCGAATCCGGGTTCGGGTTCAAAATGGCGGGCATGATGTTCCGGCAGATGATGTTCGTAGGCGTTACAGACGGAGCAAGGCGAATTTTGTATCGGCCTTTGCGCCTCTTGCAGATCATTGGATGCTGTATTACAATGGCGGCAATGATTTGCTGCTTGTGGCGCACGGGAATGGTTCAACCAACATTATTGTGCAAGATCGATTTGATTCGTTTATGGAGGGACTATGCCAGAGATAGTTGAAAAAATGACGCGCATCGGCAATTTGGCCGTTCATGCCGCACAAGAAGAGAATCGGCGTAAGGGAATCGCCAATGTCTATGTCCTCAACGGCAAGATCGTCTGGCAGCTTCCTGATGGAACGGTGACGTCAGTTCGGCCAGCTTGAGTTCTTGAGCCTTTGTTGCCACAATCACTGGTGGCCAGTTTGGTGTTCTTTTCGTGTTTCCATTCGCCTTTTGGATGGGCTTATGGTAAAATGGAAACGTGAAAAACTTTGACTATATTGGGCTTGGGTTCGTCTCCAACGACCACCTGGCGGTGCTGCCGTTCATTCCGATGGACACCAAGGTTAAGATGCTCTCTCACGCGATTCTCGGCGGCGGCCCCGCCGGAAACTCCACGGCGGGCGCTGCGGCGCTTGGCATGAACGCCGCCTTCTGCGGAACGGTGGGTGATGATGCCGACGGCCGCCAGATTCTCGAGACGTTCACACGCCAGAATGTGGACACATCGATGATCAAGGTGCGCAAGGGCGCCACCAGCGCCATTGCGTATCTGTGGATCGAGGAGAAGACGGGCAACCGTTCCTGTGCCTGGACGCGGGAAGGGCTCGATGAGCTCACGGCGGACGAGATCAACCCCGAGGCCATCGCGCACGCGAAGGTGCTGCACCTCGACGGCCACAATGCCGCAGGTGCCATTGCCGCCGCCAAGGTCGCCCGTGAGGCGGGCGTGACGATCATGTATGACGCCGGCACGCATCGTGATGGGATGGAGGAGCTTCTGCCCCTGGCCGATCTGCTGATCTGTTCCGAGGAGTTCATCCTCAAGCTCACGGGCCTCAAGGACGCCGAAGAGGCCGTGCGCCAGGTGTACGCCAAGTACCGTCCGAAAGTCTGCGGTGCCACGATGGGCATTCGCGGATCAATGTGCTTCGACGGCAAAGACTTCGTGAAGTGTCCCGCCTTCAAAGTGGAGAAGGTGGTGGACACCACGGGCTGCGGCGATCTTTTCCATACCGGCTTCGCCGTGCGCTATCTCGACACGCAGGATCTGATGGAATGTCAGCGCTTTGGTGCCGCTGTTTCCGCGATCAAGTGCCGTGGCCTTTCGGGCCGCCCGCCTGCCGCTCCAACGCGTGCGGAAGTCGAGGCCTTTCTTGCGGCCCATTGAGGGTCAAAGGATTAAACGTTAAAGGGTTGGGGGAGAATGCCATGAAGCGTTTTGGGGTCTTGGGGTTGATACTGCTGGCGTGGGTCGGCATGGGCGATATGATTTGGCCGGGTGCGGACGTTTCGGTGACGCCGTCGAAGCACGCACAGGTAAAGGAGACGCCGGAGGGCGTGGTGTTGGACGTGGGGAACTGCGCACCCAACGTCTGGCCGGCCGTCTACTTCAATTTCGCCACGCCCCGCGACCTCACGAAATGCGCCGCGCTTCTGGTGACGCTCACGAACCGCAGCGACAAGGCCCTGCGGCTCTCGGTGAAGGTGAAGGGCATTACGCAGCAGGGGCAGTTGCCGGAGGGTGGGATCACCGTGCCGGCACACGGTTCACGCGTCAAGGAGCTGCGGCTCTTTGCGGAGTCGTGGGCGTTCGACAAGCCCCATGGTCTGGTGGGCCTCAAGCGTCAGCCGAGCGTGGGCAGTGCGTCCTCCTATTCGCTCGCGAAGGTCACGGCCATTTCCGTCTATCTGCCCAATGGGACAAGCGGCGTCTCCATCGGCGTGAAGGATGTGTCGGCGATTCCAGGTGATGCGGTCGGCAACAAGCTCACCCTGCTCAAGGTCGATTCCTTCTTCCCCTGGGTGGATGAGTTCGGTCAGGCGAACTATGCGGAGTTCCCCGACAAGATCCACTCGAAGGAAGAGCTTGCGGTGCGCCACAGGATCGAGGAAAAGGAGCTTGCGGACCATCCCTGTGGAATTCCCGAGAGCGATGCGTTCGGCGGCTGGGCCGGCGGACCGCAGCTGAAGGCCACAGGCTATTTCCGCACGCAGAAGCTGAACGGCAAATGGTGGCTTGTCGACCCCGAAGGGCATCTCTTCATCTCGCATGGCCTCAACTGCGGCTGGGAACTTTCGCCCACGGGCATAACCGGACGCGAGAAGTATTTCGAGAAGCTGCCGCCGAAGGAAGGCCCTACGAAGCAGTTCTGGACCTATCGCAAGAAGCCGTCCTCCAAGAACTGGTACAGCAATCCCTCGAATGCGCCGTTCTGGGCCTTCTCGCCGGCGTGCTACAACCTGTGGCTCAAGTTTGGCGACGACTGGCGCAGCAAGAACGACGAGAACATGGCCCGCCGCATGCGCGCCTGGGGCATCAACGCCACCACCGGTACGCGTGAGGGTGTGCGCAAGGCCAAGGCCCACGTGCCCTACATCACGGCCATCGGACCTTGGGCGCGTCCAATCGCCGGCACGAAGGGCTATTGGGGGCAGCTCAATGACTTCTTCGCGCCAGAGTTCGAGGCGAGCTGCCGTCGGGCCGTCGAGGCCGCCCGCGAAATCGGTACGAACAAATGGTGCGTAGGCTGGACCTCCAACAACGAGCAGACCTGGTATGGCGATGGCGTGGCGCTTGCGCGTGCGGTCTTCGCCTCGCCTGATGATCAGCCCGCGAAGGTGGCGCTCACGAAGATTCTCGCCGAACGCGGCAAGACGTACGCCACGGCGACGGATGCCGATCTGCGTGCGCTGGCGGTGGCGCTCGCCGAGAAGTACTATTCCACGGTGCGTGCGGCGATCAAGTCCGTGGCGCCCAACCATCTTTATCTCGGCGACCGCAACGACAAGCTGAACCCCGAGGTGTTCCTGGCGGCATCGCGTCATACCGACGTGATCACGATCAACCGCTACGAATTCCGCCCCGAAGCCGAACTGCCGCCCGGCAGCGAGGACAAGCCGTTCCTCGTCACCGAGTTCCACTTTGGCTGCTACGACACCGGCTACTTCTACGCGAGTCTCATTCCCGTGAAGGACCAGAAGACGCGTGCGCAATGCTACCTGGACTACCAGCGTGCGGTCGTTGACTCGCCGAATTACGTGGGCGCGCATTGGTTCTGCTGGCGGGATCTGCCGATCACGGGCGAGGCGGGCATTGGCGCCAATGCGCAGTGTGGTCTTGTCTCCATCACCGACATCCCCTACACGGAGCTCATCGGGGCCGTGAAGACGGTGTCCGGCGAAATGTACACCCGCCGCTATGGCAAGCCGGTCGTCAAGCCCGTGCTCGTGCCGGCACCGCGGAAGATGACATCGGGCGAGGGCGCGTATGAAGTGAAGGCCAAGGAGGTCACGCCCGAGATCGCGGTGTTCGCGAAGGATGCCGCCATTCCGGCCGAAGGCTATGTGCTGTCCGTCACGCCTTCGGGCATCAGCGTGAAGTCCTCCGACGACACAGGTGCCTTCTATGCGCTGCAGACGCTCAAGCAGCTTGGGCAGCAGGTGGACAAGAACCTCATCGCCTTCCCTTGTGTGGAGATCGAAGACGCGCCCGCCTATCGGTATCGCGGCCTCATGATCGACGAGGCGCGCCACTTCCTCGGCAAGGAGGTGGTGAAGAAGGAGCTTGAGCTTATGGCCCGTCACAAGCTCAATGTCTTCCACTGGCACCTCACTGACGATCAGGGCTGGCGTCTGGAGATCAAGCGCCATCCCGAACTGGTCGAATACGGTTCGGTGCGCCCCGAGTCTGTCGTCTTCGGCGGCAGGCCCTGGTGGGTGAAGCGGGGCTTCGACGGCATCCGCTACAAGACCAACAACGAGAAGTACGGGCCGTTCTTCTACACGCAGGAGGACGTGAAGGAGATCCTCGCCTACGCCGCCGAACGCCACATCACCGTCATTCCCGAAATCGAACTGCCGGGCCATGAACGCGCCCTGTTGGCGGCACGTCCTGATCTTGGCTGCCGTGGCGAGAAGCTGGCGCGTACGCCGCGTGTTCTCTGGTCGATTGAGGAGGATGTGCTGTGCGCCGGCAACGACGACATGATTCGCTATCTTGAGGACATCTTCGACGAGGTGTGCGCCCTGTTCCCGTCGCAGATCATCCACATTGGCGGTGACGAGTGTCCGAAGAGCCGCTGGAAGGAATGCCCGAAGTGCCAGGCGCGAATGAAGGCGTTGGGCATCAAGGAGGAACGTGGCCTTCAGACGTGGCTGACGGCGCATTTCGCGGAATATCTGGCGAAGAAGGGGCGGCGTGCGCTCGGATGGGATGAGGTGCTGCACGGCGATGCGCCGAAGAGCGTGATCGGCATGAGCTGGCGCATGAGCGCGAAGAGCGGTGCCGGCGGCGACTACGTGAGCCCGAGCGAGGCGTTGGCGAGAGGCTACGATATGGTGATGACGCCATCGCGCAAGTGCTACTATTCGGCGTCGCAGGGTTTGGCGGAGGATCCCTATCCCTACTATTCGGCCGGTCGCGGCATCACGCTGGAGGAGGCCTATTCGTTCGATCCCGCGGAGGGAATTCCCGAAGACGTGCGCGCGCATATCCTGGGGGGACAGGCCAGTGTGTGGGGCGAATCGATCTTCAACGTCTTCGACTTCGAGTGGAAGGCCTGGCCACGCACATGCGCGATGGCGGAGATCCTGTGGACGGCACCGGCCCAGCGTGACTTCGCCGAATTCAAGACGCGTCTGCGCACGCATCGCCGCCGGCTGATCGCCGACCTTGTGAACTGTGCGCCACTGGAGTAGGCGGATGGGCGCTCTCGATATTCTGGTCGCGGAGGATGAGCCCGCCATTCGCGAGGCGCTTGTCGCTCTGTTCGAAAGCGAAGGCTATGCTGTGCGGGCGGCGGCCGATGGCGAGGCGGCCATGCGCCTTTTCAATGAGCGGTGCCCTGATCTTGTCCTGCTCGACGTGATGATGCCGCGGAAGAACGGATATGCCGTGTGCTCGGAGATCCGTGGCGTGAATCGCAGGGTGCCGATTCTCTTCCTCACGGCCAAAGATGGCGATGCGGATGAGCTGCGGGGCCTGCTGCTTGGGGCCGACGACTACATCGCGAAGACAAGCTCGATGCCGGTGCTGCTGGCGCGTGTCGCCGCCGTCCTGGCGCGTGCGCAGCGCGCCACCGATCTGCTGTCCGGCGATTTCGATTTCGCGGGCTGCCATGTGGACTCGTCGTGCCTGTGCCTGAATCTGCCTGACGGAAGTTCGGTGGAGCTGGCGCTGCGGGAGGTGGAGATGCTGCGTTGTTTCGTCCAGCATCCTGGCGAGGTGCTGTCGCGGGACTTCCTTTTCACGAGGTTCTGGGGACGGAACTTCGTCGGCGACGACACGACATTGAGCGTGGCGATCAGGCGGCTGCGGGAGAAGCTTGGGCCGGCTGCCTCTCGCATCGAAACCATCTATGGCGGCGGCTACCGCTTCATCGGATCGTGAGCGGGAGATGGCGTCAGCAGTCGCCGAGGACATCCAGGATGTCTTCGCCGAATTCGTTGAGCGTCTGCCGTGAAACCAGATGACTAAGATGGGCCAAGGTCCGAGGATTGTCCTCCGCCACCCGGAAGAGCGTCTTGTTGCTCATGATGCGGAATGCCGCCACACCCAATTCATCGGCGGTGTCCTTGCGCCAACTGCGCAAGGCAAAGGCACGCGTGCGTGCGGCGGCTGAGAGGGTGGCGCCAAAATCGGACCCCGTGGATCTGCCGGGGATGCGGGACGGCAGGTTTAGGGCGGGCGGTTCGATGGGAGCCCGGGCACGGGAGGTGGATTTGTCCGAGGGCCAGCGGATGGTGAACTCCGGCTCTTCGCGACGGGCGACGCGCATGCCCTTCGACGTGAGGCGGATGAGATCTGTGCCGTCGGTGGCAAGGCTGGCGCAGCCCGATCGCACGAGCGTCTCCAGAAGAATGCGCAGCATCTCGGGCTTGAAACCGTTGAGCAGATTCCAGGTGGAGAGCGTGTTGAGCTGATGCTGGCGAACGGCGGCGGAGAGATTTCCGAGAAGCACGTCCACGACAATCGACTGCGGGTGGCATCCTTTCATGCGTCCAATGCAGGAGAGCACCTTCTGGATGATGAGCCATTGCGCTTCGGTGAGCGGTTCGGGCGGCTGGCGAGGGCCGCAATGGTCGCAGCCGCCGCACACATCGGCCTTCGCCTCTTCCCCGAAGTACGAGAGGATGAACTTGTGGCGGCAGCCCGACGTGTCGCAGAAGTCGATCATCTCGCGGAGGCGCTGGCGGTCGCGGCGTTCCTTTTCGCGGCGGGCGGCGAACACCGCGTGGAGTTCGGCCTCCGAGACTGAAGGGTGATACTGGACGATGGGCGGATCGCGGAAGCTTTCGCCACGTGTGAGTGTGATGGCCTTGTGCTGGGCAAAGACGTTGAGCACGGTTTCAATGGCGATGCCGTTGACGTCCAGGCGGTCGGCCAGGGCATTCGTGTCCACGGAAACGCCTTTGCCGACGGCTTTCGTCCGCAGGTAGGACAGCACATTGCGGGCGACATCCCAGGAGGGATTGGCGCCGTCGATGAAGAACTCCTGCGTCTTCACGTCGGCATAGCTGAAGAGCAAACGGCAGAAGGAAGGGAGACCGTCGCGCCCGGCGCGTCCGACTTCCTGATAGTAGGCTTCGATGGAGCCGGGGATGTCCCAGTGCGCAACGAATCGGATGTCGGCCCGATCCACGCCCATGCCGAAGGCGTTGGTGGCCACGACCACGGGGTATTTGGCGGCGACGAAATCATTGTAGACGCGGGTACGCTCGGCGTCGTTCATGCCGCCGTGGTAGAGCAGCACCTTGGATTCGCCGAAGCGGCCCAGGTTGAGGCGCCCGAAGACGGATTCGGCGTGCTTGCGCGTGGCCACGTAGATGATGCCGGTGCGGTGTTGGCGGATCAGGTCGCACACGTGGCGGTACTTCATCTCGTGGTTGCGCGTGGCGACAACCGACAGGTCGAGGTTCTCGCGGCTGAATCCCTGCACCTGCACATAGGGCTTTTCGCGGGGTTCCTCGCCAAGCTTGAGTTGGCGGATGATGTCCTGTCGCACGTCGGGTGTGGCGGTGGCGGTGACGGCGAGCACGGGGATGTCGGGGAAGCCGGTGAGCGCTTCGCGGATGTTGAGGTAGTCGGGGCGGAAGTCATGTCCCCATTGGCTGATGCAGTGCGCCTCGTCGATGGTGAGGAGGGCGAGCTCGGTGCGCGCGATGGCCTGAAGAAAGCGTTCGTTGCGGAATCGCTCGGGGGCGATGTAGACGAGCTTGTACTCGCCCCGCATCATGGCGTCCAGGCGGTAGGACATCTCGTCTGCGGAAACCGACGAATTGAGGAAGGTGGCGGGAATGTGGCGTCGCTCCAGGGCGGCCACCTGATCCTTCATGAGCGCGATGAGCGGCGAGATCACGAGCGTGGTGCCGGGCAGCAGCATGGCGGCAAGCTGATAGCACAGCGACTTGCCGGAACCCGTTGGCATGACCACGACGGCATCGCGGCCGTTCAGCACCTCCGCAATGGGCTGGTATTGTCCGTCACGAAAGTCGTCGTGGCCGAAATGGCGCTTCAACGCGGCATAGATCTCCTGTTCCGAGGGCATAGAGGAGAGAGTATAGCATTTTGCGGACAACATGTGGATGAAAAATGTAGTGTGGCAAAGTCTTGGATGACTAGGGCTAATGCCTTCTGGGGTAACTGGGGGGGGCCGCGTATGGAATGTTGAGGCGAAGGGCAGCGAGGGTGTGTGTGCTGTCCGAGTCGCG
>JAKSOW010000010.1 GCA_024405395.1 Kiritimatiellia bacterium
AAACGTCCCGAAGGCGTACGGACAACGGTGAAACGCCTTCCCTTCACCAGCGCCACAAAGCCTTCCGTACCGTCAGGCTCCGCAATCACCCGCTCAATCGCGATTTCGGAAGTCCCGTCCACGGTAAGCACCGTGGCGAACCCTGCCGTCGTAAGCGGGGCCGTGACGCGATTGACGGCCAAGGTGAACTCCTTGCTGGCAGGCTGGGCCGAGCCCTTGCCGGTTCGGATCACCCCGGCCGGCGCCTTCTGAACGAGGTTGAGCGTGGCCTTGCCACACACCCATTTGGCGGACCAAACGCCATTATGCGGGGCCTCCGCGTTCTGGCGCGTCCAGCTCCAGGCCTGGCTGCCGTCGTTCTGTGTGTCCATTCCCGTAGACGAGCCTTTGTCGATCTTCGTCGCATTCGAGACCGGCGGCAAGGTTATGGGCGTGAAAGACAGCGGCGAGGTCATCTCGCCACGGCTGTGGAAAGCCCATTCGTAGCTGTGGGGCTTGTCGCCATGCACCCACATGTAGTCCAGAACCACATCGTCCACCAACGCCACCAGACGGCCGACCTTGGCGTCCGCATAGGCTCCACCGGCATCCAAGGCGATGACTGAGGCATTACCCTTCGCGGCAAAGGCTTCGCAGGTACCAGTGGTGTAGGCCTGATTGTGGCCATCCTGCACCAGCGTGTTGTGCGAAAGCGTGGCGCGATACCAGCCCCACTGGCGGGCATTGCTGTAGCCCACGGAACCCGGATCCTCGGCCAGAAGCTGACCACGCGCATAGAGCGTCAGTGCCAATTTGTCTGGATGGCCATGCCAACCGCCGTGCGGGCCGAAATCGAGGGCGATGAAATTACCTGGCATCGGGCCGTTGTCGTCAGGGGCTGAGGAACGCAGGATGGCAATGCCGCCATTGGGATAGACCTTGGAACCCAGGCGAGGCAAGTTATTGACCGTTCCCGGCAGCGTGCTGCCGACGAAGAGACTCTGCGGCGAATTACGCTTGTTCTGCGACAGCCACCAGGCATAGACGGGATCTTTCCAGAACGTCCACCCGTACTCGTACAGCGCGCACTGCCCGCGCAGGCTGTGGTGGCCAGAATCGTTCATGGCGGCAAAACGCCAATCTGGCATCACCTGGCCGAACGCCGCATCGAACATGCGCTTGTAGCGTTCGGGCGGCGGCACGCCCAGGTTGTCTAGCGCCATGACGATGCGCGCCAAACCTGACATCGTATAGAACTGATATCCCCAACCGCATTCATTCCACACACCATCATCGAAGACGGCCTTCTCCAGCTGCTGTCGGTAGCTGTAGGGGCCTGTGACGGCATCCGCCACCAGCTCGCGGTCGCCCGCCATGAGGCCCGCCTGGCCATAGGCCGAGAGATGCCAGCACTCCCAGTTTCCGATCGAACGTTTGATCTTATGCACCGTATGCGCGCTGGGAACGAGCAGCTTGGCGACGATCGTGGTGCGCTCCGCTTCGGTGAGCTTGTCGTAGATCATGTCGTAAGCCTGGGCGCACAGGCCCAGAATCGCCGACTCCTCCAGCGTCTGGGGGCCGAAACGCCCGGCCGAGCCACTTTTGCTGGGTCCTTTGAGGTCATGCAGCGGATAGGTCTCGTAGACGGCCGCATAGGCCAGCAGAATCTCCTTCGCGCGCCGGGCGTAGCGCGCGTCGCCCGTGATCTGATAGGCAAACGCAGCGTGGTGCATCTGATCGGCATTCGCGTAGTGTACCTGCATCAGATAGAAGTCGTCGTAGGGCCAGCCCGTATGCATCTCCCCGCAATGCGGGCACACGTGTTCCGTGGGGCTTTTCGCCTTCAGCCCCGTGGCGCACTTGCGGCAGAAATAGTAGTGGCACCACTGCCCGCCGCGATCGGGGATGTCCAGCGGCTGCGCCAGCTTCTTGTCGAGCGCCCCCACCAGACTCTTCCACACGCCCTGCGCCTGCTTGTCCAACGCCAAACGCGCTTTGATCTCGGCGACACGCGCCGGCGTCACCAGAAGGCACGGATGGGATTTTGCCCTTTCGATGAGGCCCCCCACCAGATCAACGCCGCCCCAGACGGTCGTCTGGAAACCGGCGGCAAACGTCAGCGCAAGGGCAAAAATCCGTCCGTTCATGTTCGACCTCTCTTATTTGGTCGCCTGCAGGCGCAGCAGCGCCTCAATGTAGTAGTAGTCGCCGTAGTTGAGCGAATGGTCGATCTCGGACTTCGACGGGTGCGAGCCGACGCCATGCTTGAGCAGGAAGCCGCCGGCTTCATCCGCCTTGGCGAAATACTCCGGCGAGGACAGCGAGGTCAGCTGCCGCACGGCATAGGCACGGTACATGGCCCCCTTCGGCCCGCCCACAAAGCCCGCGATCTCGATGAGGCCCGCCGCCATGATGGAGGCAGCAGACGAGTCGCGCTCCTGGCCGGGGGCGCCGTAGTCCCAGCACGGCACGCCGTCCGACGGCATGTTGGGGTGGTTGATGGCGTAGTCGGCGACCTTCTGCGCGAAGTCGAGGTAGGCCTTGACGCCCGTCTCGCGGTACATCATGGAGTAGCCGTAGATGGCCCAGGACTGGCCGCGCGACCACACGGTCTCGGGTCCAAGGCCCTGACCACGACGGATTTCCTGCACGCTGAGGTACTCCGGACGCTGATCGTAGTTCAGCACATGGTAGGCGCCGCCGTCGGCCTTGAAGTGGTGTTTCATCGTGACGTCGGCATGCGAGCAGGCGACCTTGTCGAAACGGCGGTCACCATGCTTCGAGGCCCACTCCAGCAGCTCCAGGTTCATCATGTTGTCGGGGATGACCAGGAAGTTCTTCTTCTCGTCGATCGCGCCCCAGCTGCGGATGAGGCCCAACGTGGGGTTGAAGCGCTTGCTGAGGGAGTCGGCCGTCTCGAGAAGCAGGGCGTCATATTTGTCCGTCTTCAGGATGCGGCGCGCATTGCCGTACGAGCAGTACATGATGAAGCCGACGTCGTGGTTGGTGGTCACCTTCGCGTTCGGCGCGAGCATCTCGGTCCAATGCGTGGCGGCGTCCTTGAGGCGCGCGTCGCCCGTTGCCTCGTAGAGATACCACATCGTGCCGGGGGTGTGGCCCGAGGTCCACCACAGAATCGAACGCATGTCGATCTCGCCCTTCTCGGGCGCATAGCCATGCGGGAAGGTGGGATTGCCCTTCTTGTCCACGCCCGCCAACTTGCGGGCTGCGGCGTCAAGCTGCACATAGTGCTCCGCCGAATCCTTGAAGATGCCGGGGAGACGCGCCAGGAGGTCCGTCTCCGGCGTTGCAGACACCACACTGACAGCCAGCGCCATGCCGGCAAATGTCATCATCATTTCCTTTTTCATTTCGTCAGTCCTTTCTTCTTGTCAAATGGTCAAATCTCACGGCTGGCCGCGTGCAATACCGCAACCGCATCGCGGAACAACTCCTCGGGCGTTGAGGCGCCCGCCGTTACGCCCAATCGGCCAACACCGCCGAAATCCAGGGCTCGCACCTCGTCAGGTGTTGCCACACACGCCACAAATCGGGCCCCCGCAGCTTGTGCACAAGCCGCCAGCTGGGCTGTATTGGAACTGGTGCGACTGCCCAACACAAGCACGCCGTCACCGCCCTGAGCCACAAAATCCTTCACTGCCTGCTGCCGCTGACGCGTGGCTGTACACGCCTCCGAAGCCGGCACCGTCTCCAGCAGCGGATAACGCGCCTGCAGCTGCTCCAGAATTGGATCCAGCATCTCCGCCGCCAGCGTCGTCTGGCAGACGACGCCGACCGGGCTCCACCCTTCATACGGAAGCGCCGCCACCTCAGCCGCAGTGGAGATGACCGTGATCGGCGCCTGCATACAGGTCGCCTCCCCCACGAAACCCTTCACTTCGGCATGCTCGGCATTTCCCACCACCACCACGGGCACCCTGCGCGCGGCGAAAGCCGCCACAGCCCTATGCGCACGCTGGACGAACGGACAGGTGGCATCCACCACGTGGAGTTTCCGCGCTTCCAGTTCGGCGCGAAGCTGCGGCGAGACGCCATGCGCCGACAGCAGCACACAACCTCCGGCCGGAATGTCGTTCAACGTCGAGACCACCCGCAGGCCTTTCGCCGCCAAAGTCGCCACCACCTGCTCATTGTGCACAAGCGGATGCAGACAATACAGCTTCCCAAAGACGGAAAGAGCGTGATAGGCCTTATCGATTGCGGCCTTCACGCCCATGCAGAAGCCATGCGGCTCTAGGCACGCCACCGTCAAGATGCGGCCTCTCCCTTTTTGGCTTCATTCCAGAGCGCCTCCATCTCGGCGAGCGTCATGCTCTTGAGATCACGTCCCTGCGTTTTAGCTGCAGCCTCCACCACACGGAAGCGACGGGCGAACTTTGCCGTCGTGCCCTCCAGGGCGGACTCCGAATCGGCCTTGAGGTGACGCGCGAGGTTGGTCACGGAGAAAAGCAAGTCACCCAGCTCCTCCTTCACGTGCTCATCGAGCGACGTGTCCTTCGAGGCCGCCACAGCCTCCTCCAGCTCAGCCAGCTCCTCACGGATCTTGGCAAGGGGACCTGCCGCGTCTTTCCAGTCAAAACCCACGCGTGCGGCCTTTTCCTGGGTACGCTGCGCCTTCAGCAGGGCCGGCAAGGTAGCGGGCACGCCATCAAGGGCCGAATGCCGCGTCTCCTTCTTGTGCTCCTGCTGCTTGATCTGCTCCCAGTTCTTGAGCACAGTGGCGGGATCCTTTGCAACCACGTCGCCGAAAACGTGCGGATGACGCCGCACCAGCTTGTCGGCAATGGCGTTGGCCACGTCGTCGAAGGTGAAGCGCCCTTCCTGCTCGGCCATCACAGACTGGAACATGACCTGAAGGAGCACGTCGCCGAGCTCCTCCACATGGTTCGCCTGATCTTCAGGACGCCCCATGGCCGCAAGTAGCTCGTAGGTCTCCTCCAGCACACAGGGCTTGAGCGTCTCAAGCGTCTGGACCCGATCCCAGGGACACCCCTTTTCGGGGTCCCTGAGCCGGACCATGATCTCATGAAGCCGTTCGATGCCCGTCATGATCACGCTTCGATGTGCAGCATGCGGAAGACGTCCTTCGCGAGATCCGCGCTGAAGCCGTCCGCCACGACGTCGGCGCCGCCGAAGTCCTGATAGGCCACATGATCGTGGATCATGGCGATTGCGGACATGCCGGCCACAAGTGCCGCCTTGACGCCGTAGCCCGAGCCCGTCACCGCCACGGTGAGCATCTCGTGGAGATCATTCGCGCGCACCGCACGCCGCCACGCATCCCACTTGCAGTTGCCGTAGGTCTGCGAAGGCTCCACATAGGCGGCCACCAGATCGGCGTTGAGATCCGCCAGAGCCGGACGGAACGTCTCGAGGTCGGCACGCGTGGCGATCACGACCTTGAGGCCCTTATCGGTGAGCGCATTGACGAACGCCTTGAATTCGGGCGTCACGGCGGCCACGGCCTGTGCCGTGAGCTTCGCGCGGAAGAGTTCCATCAGCTCACGTGCGGCCTTGGCCGGATCGTGCTTCTTGCCAAACTCATTGAAGAGTTCGGCGAGCGCGCCCTGGCAATTTCCGTTGACGAGGTGAAGCGCCTCGAGTTTCGGAGTCAGCTCGATGCCGCACTCGGCCAACCGCTCCTTGGCGACATCAAAGAGGATCTGCGAGCCGTCCAGCGCGGTGAAGTCAAACTCAATCAGAACGGCACGGGGAAGCTTGGCCTTGCTGTTTTCGCTTGCCATATCTGTATTCCTTTCCTTGGAACGCGATTACTTCTTGACGACGCGCGTCTTGCGCGGAATCGGCTGACCGATTTCCTTGAGCAGCTTGCGGAAGCGCGAATTGCGCACATTGAAGGGCTTGCCGCCCTTGACGCGCTCGAACTCGCACGCCCGCACGATGTTCTTCTGGTCCTCGTCCTTGCCGACGACGCCGCCGATGCCGGCAAGCGCGCTCTCGACGGCCTTGACGCAGCACGTGTGGATCAGGCCCAGGTCTTTCTTGTTCGGCGCCGCCGCACGGGCAAAGTAGCCGCTCTTGAACACCTGCGTCTTCTCCGCACCGAGCATTTCGCCGAAGCGCTTCGCAAACCACTGGCCCACGTTCACCTTGTCGAGCCGCGGGTGGCCAAACGCGTCCACGGGCACCTCTTCGCCGCGCTTCTTCATCTCCTTGATGATCTCCTTGACGCACGCGCCCTCGGAGACGAAGATGTTCACGCAGTCATACTTCTCCATCACCTTGCGCAGACGGGCCGCCTCGTCCTCGAAACGGCAGCGCGACTCCGGCACGTACACCGCGTGCACGTCCTGACGACCGCGCGTGAGGCCGAAGTCCGGCAACAGCGCGAAGCTCTTGCGCGCGATCATCTTGTGGTAGTAGATCGCCGTGAACGCCGTAAGCCAGCCGCAGTTGCGGCCCATCACCTCATGGACGATGAGCGCGCGCGGATTGGCGCTGTTTTCCTTGACGACGTTCATGAAGAACTTGGCGCCCTCTTCGGCGGCCGTGTAGGCGCCGAGCGACTGGCGGATCGGATAGACGTCGTTGTCGATCGTCTTCGGCAGGCCCACCACCGTGAGGTCGTAGTTGTTCGTCTTGAGATAGGCCGCGAGGTCCGCCGCCGTGGTGTTCGTGTCATCGCCGCCGATCGTGTGCAGCACGTCCACGCCATCCTTCACCAGCTGGTCAGCCGCCACCTTGAGAGGATCCTGGCCTTCCTGCACCAGACCACGCTTGACGCAGTCCTTGACGTTCGTGAGCTTCACACGGCTGTTGCCGATCGGGCTGCCGCCGTGCTTCGTGAGCACCAGCGCATGCTTGCGCACTTCGGGCGTCACGGGGATGGACTCGCCCTTCAAGAGGCCCATGTAGCCATTCACGTAGCCGATCATCTCGACTTCCGGGGCCTTCTTGGTGTACTCGTCGATGAGGAATCCAATCGAGCTCGACAAACACGGCGCGAGACCACCAGCGGTCAGGAACGCCACCTTCTTCACTTGCTTAGCCATTTCTATCTATGCCTTTCGTTGTATAATTCAAATCTGCTTCAGCACATTCGCCAGCTCAATGGCGGCCTGCATCGCGTTGAAGCCCTTGTTGCCCTGCTTCGTGCCGCAGCGCTCCACGGCCTGCTCCAGGTTCTCGGCGGAGACTACGCCGTCGGTCACCGGCACGCCCGTCTCCAGCGAAATCTGGTTGAACGCACGCGCCGTCGTCTCGAGGATGAGGCCCGCATGCGCCGTCGCACCCTGCACCACCGCACCCAAGCACACCACGGCGTCGAACTTCTTCGAGGCGGCCAGCTTCTGCGCCGTGACCGGAATCTCGTACGCCCCCGGCACGCGCACCAGCACCAGATCCTTCTCTTCGCCGCCCAAGCGCACAAACGCATCGGCAGCGCCCTTCACCAGCTGCTCCACGAGGAACGAGTTGAAGCGACTTGCGATCAACGCGATCTTCAGGCCTTTCGCCGTGAGCTTACCTTCGATTGTCTTCATAGCTTATACTCCTAATGTGAAAACAGTCAAATTATTGCACAAAAACTTCCCGGAAGCAATACTTAAAGGGCAAGGAAATGACAAAAATGTCACTTCCCCGCCTTCTTGACGAAATACGGCAGGCGCGCGAGCGGCGTCTCGACCGTGATTTCGGTCGGCCCCGTGACTTCGGTACCGTCATCGGCGCACCAGACACCTTCGGGAATCACCACCGTGCGCGTCTTGGCATCCTTCACAACAACGGGCGCCACGAGAAGCGTCGTGCCCATCATGAATTCATCCTGTATCTTCGCATATCCCTGCTTCGGATAGTTGTACTCGAGGTTGCGAATCATCGGCTCGCCCGTGCGGCCACTCTCCTTCGCCAGCTCAACGAAGAAATTCGCGAACTTGGCCTGCCGCATCTTAACCAGATCGCGGATGATCTGCTGCCGGGGCTTGTCGAGATAGCGCCAGGGGGAGGCAGAGAACTGCATCATGCCGCAAAGCGCATGCACCTGGGCCGAACGCACGAAGAGGTCGGGGTCGAACGGCGCACCAGGGAGAAATGCCGTATGGCTGCCGCCGCCAATCATGTCGGGACACATGAAGGGATGGCCCAGTAGACCACCGGCGATCATGTCGGGAACGAGCTTACGCAGCGCCTCCCACGTATGGGCCTTGTCATGAAGACGCTCAACGACGGGCTTGCCCTGGAAACGCCAGGCATTGCGGTATTCCGTGACAGGATATTCCAGAGCGTACTTGGCATAGGCCATCACCTGCTCGCCGCAGGTCGCGCCCTTGAGCCACGTCTGGTAGCCATCAGCGTATTTCTCGAAGTGCCCGCCATCCAGCTTGAAGCCATACGCGCCGTAGTCGCGCACCCGGCGGTCGAGCTGTTCGCGGAACCAGGCATTCGCATTGGGATGCGTGAGGTCGAGGAAGGCCGACTTGCCGTTCCACCAGCTGATCGCAGCAGGTTCAACGGTCTTGTAATGATGGTGCACCTTGCCATCCTTGACGCCGAGGAAGCCGCCACGCGTCGGATACCCCTTCACATCATCGGGATTGGCGCCCCATGCAATGCGACGATAGGCCGGCGAGTCCATCGAGACATAGGGACACACCCAGAGAATCGTCTTGAAGCCCATCGCGTTGAGCTTGTCCATCATTCCCTTGGGGTCGGCGAAGCGCGTCGGCTCAAAGCGCCAGTCGCCATAACCGGCCTGCCAGGTGTCGTCGATCATGAACACGCCCGGCGGCAGCCCGTTGTCGAGCATCGACTGCGCATAGTTGAGTATGTCCTTCTCGTTCTGGTGATAGGTGAGCTCGATCCACGTGTTGTACTGTGGTGCCGAGAAGAAGAGCAGGTCCGGGGTGCGGCCGTCAGACGGGAAATGACGGTGCGCCGCCGCCAGAAATGCGTCCTTGAGCGTCTTGCCGGATTCGTCAACCTCGATCGGCGCGCCATTCGACGTGAACGTGATCTTGCCGTCCTTGACCACAATGAGCGCCTGATCGTCGCACCAGATCGAACGGCCCTGGTCGGAGACGAGGAAGGAGGCGGCCTGGTTGCTCATGTTGCTGCGGCGGACATCCATCTTGAGATCGGTCTTGTCCGTAAACGGCATGTCCGTGCCGTAGTAGTTCATCGCGCCCCACCAGAGTTCGCCAGGGCGCATTGCGACCGTCCTCGAGACGGGAACAGCCGGCGTGAGCATGATCGCGCGGAACTTCGCGATGTCGTCGTCGGTAAAGCCAAGCGACTTCACATAGCCCTCTGCGCGTTCGCGGGCCGTCGTGCCGGGATACTTCGCGAAACCCTCGACGAGCTTGTCGTAGCGGGCGGCATGCGCGAACTTGTGGTTGGGGTTGTGAAAAGCCGTAAGTTCCCAGTCAAGGACAAGATCCGCCTCGGAGACGCCCAGCAGCGCCTCTAGTAGATACGCCAGCGACCCCGTGCGGTCGGCGCCCGCAATGCAGTGAAACGCGATCGGGTAGTTCGCCCGATCGAGAAAGAGCGCGAAGTTGCGCTTGGTCGCTGCCCGCCCCGACTCGGAATGGAAACCTTCGTAGGCGGATGAGACGCTATGCACCCACTTCGTCTGCGGCCCCAGAGGCGACCCCTTCATGCCAAAGCACTCACGGTCGGTGCGCAGGTCCAGATCAGTGCGGATGTCGTAGGTGTTGCGCTGATACGCGAGCCCCGCCGCGTCAAGACGCTCCTTGCCGGGCACCCACTCCTTAACGAGATGACGCGTGTCCGTCTTCTTTCCGGCGTCGAGATCATCCTTGATCTGCTTGGCCGCGGGACGAGACGCCGTCGGCACCTTCTCGAGAAGCGTGCCTTCACGGTACATCTTCATCACGTCCTCTTCGGAGTAGAGGCGGCAGGCGTTGTTGTTGAAGCCGCCCGACCGGTAGATGCGTCCCGTCAGGATCGTCCGCCCCCCAAGGCCCTTGAGTCCGCCCAAGTCGCGCATGTTGGGGACTCCGGGCAGACGGCACCAGCGAAACGCACCCTTCTCGCCCGCTTCGCGCCACGTCATCTTCTCCCAATCGTGCTGCGCGAGCTTCGCGCGATACGATTCGTTCGTGAAGACGTCACGACGTTGCGCCGGGGTCATCTTCAGAAAGGCCTCCTGCTCCGGAGTCGGGACCAGGACCTCAATCGCCAGGAGCGGAATCGCAGACAGCGTTACCGCAAAAGCCAGGCAGACATTCTTTCTCATGTTCATGTTTTGTTTCCCTTATTTCGATTCAAGAAGATACCAGCGCGTCTCGCCGGCCTGGAGATCCAGGCTGAGGCTGTTCGCAGTGACGGCCTCAACCGTCCCCGTCTTCAGATTGCGCACCGAACAGGCGAATGGAAGTGCAAACGCATAGTGCCCGGGGATCGTGCAGTGCAACGAGACGAAATTGCCGTTCATGTTCACCTGCACGCCGTATTCGACGGGCACGTACCCGCCCGACTCCTTCACAAGGCGGTTGAAGAGCTGGGACGTGAGTCCGGCTGCCGATCCTATGAAGACGCCCTTCCAATCTCTCTCCCGACGCTCGGCGACGGCAATCGAGCCGTCTGCCGCATAGCGCCCCAGCGCGCGCACGCCATCTCCCGACCGCACCGCATCCCGCCGCGGCAGCCAATGGCCGCCGAGCTTACACCCGAGTAGTTTGGCCTTTGGCGCATGCTCGGTGAAACTCGTGAGGTTCACATCGACGCCAGGCTCGGGAACTATCGCGTGCGAAACACCGTTCGTGCCATAGGCAATGTCGAAGCCCGTCTCCAGGCCGCCACCTACCACACCCGTCGCCGCGAGGAAGACGAGCGTGCGATTCTCGGATTTTAGACGCGCCAGCAGCTCTTTGCGCGCAGCGTCCACCTCGTACATCCCCATGAAGACAAGCGTACGGTAGCGCCTCGCCAGCTCGGGATCGGACAGGACGTCGTCCATGAGGAGAATGTCATACGGCACCCCCGACGACGCCAGCAGCTGAAGCTGAGTGCCGAAGAGTCGTTCTTCGTCGAAATTGTAGTAGTGCCTGGGATGGACGGTGTTACGCAGCAACGCGCCCTTCTCGTCCACGACAAGCGCCGCCGAACGCACGAACGGACGTGCGGGTACTGCGGACAGGCGCTTGACCGTCTTGACCGAATCCGCGATGTCCGCGGCGATCCCCTCAGGTTCAAACCAGCCGCCGGCCATGTCATAGAACCACCAGCCATGCCGATCGGCAAGCATCATGCCCGCGACCTTGCGATAGGTCGATTGCCACATCGCATCATCTGTGGCCTGCGAGAGGCCCGTCACCCGCAGCTCCGTTTCGCCGCCCGACACGGCGCCATACGTACGCAGATCGAGCTCGTTCAGGAACAGCTTGCCCTTGCGGTGGAACGTGGCGGAGGGCAGCCGCTGTCCAATGCCGATGCCCGGAATGCGCCGCGCGTAGTCGGGCTGGGGCGCAATGACGTCAATCGCCTTGGAGTTCGCGAATGCCGTGATGTCGTAGGCCGAGCAGAACGTGCCGCCAAAGGCGCCCATGCACCAGCGAACGGCTATGATGTCCTTGGCGAAAGCCGCCTTCAGATGCATGGCCAGATCCTCAAGCATCTCAAAGGGCCCCACCTTCAGAAACTCGTAGTAGGCAATCTGCGCATCGTCACGCCCGGGCACGAGGAAATCCGCATCGGGGAAACGCGGGGCAACCGCCCAACGCACCTTGTTGAACAACCTCATCTGGCGTGCCTGGAACGCCGCCACGGCCGGCTTCGAGTAATCAGGATGGCGTGTTGCGAACTGGTGGTCGTGGTAGCCCCCGAGGTGAACACCGATGATGCGCTTGGCAAGCCCCTGCTGCCTCAATTCGCGGACGAGTGCGTCGATATTGCGTTTGACGGCCTCCCGCCAGACCAGCGAATGGTACGAGACCCACTTCCAATGGCGATTCCTGAACGTCTTGGGGTCGAGACTGTAGTTCGCATGCACCTGCTGCCCCCAGACGGGCCGTCCATCTTCGACCGTCCACACCTCTTCCGGGTGCTCTTCGATGAATTCGGGATAGGCATCCATGATGAGCGTCAGGATGAAGACGCTCTGGGGCGCCATCCGCATGGCCCGCTTGATCTCCGCCGCGGCGCCTTGCGCATCGTAGCCTGCCGGCGTCCAGAAGCCATGCACTTCGGGCGAATCGCCGAAGCGCGTCGTGATGACCTGCACGCGAACGCCATTTTCCTCCATTTTGCGTCCGCAGTACGTGTTCTTCCCCGTGTTCGGCACCTTACCCTTATAGATCATGGGCGGCACAATCTGTCCATCAACCGCAAGTGCCGCATAACCATCCCGCGAAATGACCTTTGCCGTGTGGTCCACATCCGCCGCCAGCGCGGCGTCGAATGCCGTTTCATCCTGCATGTCGTCGGCATGGTCAGGCGTCTCAACCTTCTTGAGGAACTTCGCCCAGTTCGCCTTTGCGGCCTTGAGGTCCTCGACGCCCCACTTGTGCCAAACGCTGTCGGACTTCGGACCGGCGACTACGATGACCGGCATGACGTCACACCCAGTCTTCGCATTCGCGAGATATCGGCAGAGCTTTCGGATGGGGGTACCCTTGGTCGTATTGAAGAGCATGGACATCATCGGGCCGCCTGGACCTCGTCCGTCAAGCCCGCTGAAATACGCCAGCGACTTCGTCTTGCCGTAGAGCCGCAGAAAGCCGTAGCAGTATTCGGGGTCGTTTGTTTCGCCCGACACGTAGGCGAAGGCCTGCAGCTCCGTCCCCTCGGCAACGGTAAAGCGGGCCTTGGGCTCGACGGTCAAATACCCCACGTCATTCGTCTTGAAGATCCTAAGCGCAGGTCCGTCGCCGGTCTCAATGACCTCAGCGCCACCTTCCGCCCCATCGAACGTCTGCACCTTGAAGCAGTCCCGCCCCTGTTTGAAATCCGCGTGCCAGACGACCTGAACGGGGTCAACGGGCCGCCGGGCGGGATTCACATTGTCCCATCCCGGTGTCAAGGCCGTTGCCACGGCTAGAAACAAAACACCTAAAACCATGGCTGATTTATCTGAACAGAATGACGGTTCCGTCCGGCGTGGCCCAGCACTGATAGCAACCCAGATCGACCTGCCCGTTGCGGAGACGCGCAAAACCCTCTCCGCGGAGGTCCGTCGCGGAAACCATCCAGTCCATCACCCTACCGCGCCCAAGAAGCGGCGAGCTATGCCGCAGAGCATAGGGATGCACGGCATCACGCGAGAGCGCAAAGCCAGGCTCCGCGCCGAAGCCGTCGGCGCCAAACTGATAAAGTGCGGACCCAGGCGAAACGAAATTCTCGATTCCCTGCGACACTTTGGCCGTACCATAGGCGCAGGCATCGAAGAAAAGTGCGCCAATGTCGCAACGGGACGAACTCGACGCCGACGCGAGGGCGATGTCGGACCCAGTACCGTCGTTCTTGCTGTTGCCATAGAAAACGCAATTGACGAATGACTGCGGCGCATTCGTCATTCTGAGCACATTCACAAGTGTGGCGTATTTGTTGGAGACGATCGTGCAGTTGACGGCACAGGCCGCCTGATCAGCCTTTGAATTGCCCACGCAGAACGTACAATCGGCATCGCTTCGCAGCAAATTGTTCCGGAAGAGGCAATTCGTCGCGTTCAGGCAACCCTTCCAGACGTAGTTGTTCGTGAACACCAGATCGGGTAAAAACGGATTTCCCTTGAGCGCGACCTCGCCGATGTCATGGAAGACAGTGTCGCGCGCGCCACAACCGCTGACGCCCGAGCCCGAGACTTCGCACGAGTGGAATTGAGAGGCATAGGCATTCGCACCGTCATCGCCGCCACAGTTGTTCGCGATCACGCAACGATAAGCCTCAGAGGCGCGAATGCCGCCGCCATAGGAATCGGCATAGTTGTCATGCACATGGCAGTCGTAGAGCGTCGAACTGTGGACGCCACCGGCACAACCGACCTTGTCCTTGCCGTCCGTTCCCTTACACGTACGCGCATAGTTGCCGTAGATTTCGCAATCGTAGGCGGTACACGCATTGATGCCGCCACCGTAGGCCGTATTCGACAGGTTGGAGCAGATGTTCGCGAAGACAACGCAATTCGAGATCGTCGACCCGCCGACCCCGCCGCCGCCGCCATTGTTGGCGGCGTTGCGGACGAAGCGCGTGTCATAGGCATAGCCCGTGCTGAGGCCCCCGTAACTCGCCGCTTCATTGTCTGCGACCGTGCAGCCGAAAAGCGACACCTTATAGGCTCCGCCCCCCGTAACCGGCGCCTGATTACTGACGATGGTACAGTCGTAATAGCTGTTTGCGGTTCCATCCGCGCTGGTGCCATTTGCGACACCGCCACCCGAATGCAGCGCCATGTTGAAGGCTATGAGACAGTTCGTCGCATAGGTGACGTTGTAGCAGCCGCCGCCCACCTTGGATTGCCCCGTTATCACATTGCCAATCACCTGGCAGTTCTCCAGACGCGGACAGGTGTACATACCGGCACCTTCGGCTTCGGACGTATTGCCGGCAATAAGCGAGTTGTAGGCCGAGCAGTTATGGAAACCGCCGCCCACGTTCTCCGAGTGGTTGTTGACGATACGCGAATTCCAGATTTTCGTGCTGTTCTGACAGCCGCCGCCAGGACCTTCAGAACGGCAGCCCGTCACAACGCAGTTCGTGAGCATAAAGGATCCATAGCACCCGCCGCCACGCTTGGAATTCGTCTCGCCGTTGTAGCCCTTGGCATAGCCATTCGTGATGAGCAGATTCTCGACAATCGCGTTACCCAACCCATAGATGACGCGGTTGTTGCCATTGCCGATAAGCTTCACATCTTCAGGGCTCTCGCCAAGGCCACAGAGCCGTACCTTGTTTACCATTAGCGACGAATAGCCAATGGTTTCGTTGAGCCAGTCCGATTCTGGCGTCACAGGCAGAACATAGTCGCCCTTCTCAAGCTGAATCACATGCGGCCCGCCATTCTTCGCCTTCAGCGCCGCGATGAGCGCCGCGACATCTCCAGACGGAATGGTGACCGTCTCGGCGAAAAGCGGCATTATGGCAAAGCCAACCGTAAAGAGCGTCATCATGTGTTTCATTTGGGAATCACTCCACTGTAGGTCAATCAGATGGGGGCTCGACTGTTGAGAAGCGAATTCGAATGCGCATGGGTGATGGCCAGGGCAAGCGCGTCGGCGGCGTCGTTCTGCGGAAGCTCCTCTAGATTGAGCAGCGTCTTGACCATCCGCTGAATCTGCAGCTTCTCCGCCAGGCCGTTCCCGCACACCGCCATCTTCACGCGTCGTGGTTCATATTCATAGACGGGGATGTTCGCGTCCGCAGCCGCCGTGATCACCGCCCCCCGCGCCTCACCCAAGACCAGCATGGTGCCGGCGTTCTTGCCGTAGATGACGCTTTCGATTGAGAGCACGTCCGGCGAATACTGGACAATCAACTCCGCCACACGCGCATGGATGCGCTTGAGGCATTCGGAAAGCGGCAGTTTCGGCGCGTTTTTGATGTTGCCCGCCTCTAGCGCGGTAAAGCGCGAACCTTCCTTCGCCAAGACGCCATATCCCGTTGACCGCAGCGAGGTGTCGATGCCAAGGATGGTCACTTCGCCGCCTCCCGCAGATGCTTCTCCATGCCATAGGGGAAATCGGTGGGACGATACCCTTCCACCCGATCCCGCGTGAGCGTATAGGCCTTGGGGTAATGCAGATAGAGCCACGGACAGTCTTCGGCAATGATCTCCTGCGCCTTGCGCCAGGCGGCATTGCGCGCCTCGACCGAGGGGGCCGCCATGGCCTCGTCGTAGACGCGGTCAAAGGCCGGGTTCTTGTAGTTGCCGTGGTTGGCGCCCGGCGACACGTTCTTCGAGTGGAAGAGCTGCAGGAAGTTCTCGGCGTCCGGATAGTCGCCCACCCACCCAAGGAAGAAGATGGACTCATGCCCCTCATTCACGGACTTCAGGTACGCGTCCCACGTCATGTACTTGGCGTCAAGCTTGATGCCTATCTTCGCGTAGAATGAGGCCAACAGCTCGGCCTGCTCACGCGCGTCCTGCGTGGCTCGCCCCAGCGTGATCGTGAGCACGAGACGACGCCCCGTCTTGGGATCGACGCCGTCAGGATACCCGGCCTCGGCCAGCAGACGTTTTGCCTTCGCGAGGTCATAACCATAGGCGAAGGTGCCGGACAGGCGCCCTTCCACGCCGGGCGGCACAGGGCCATCGGCGACCTCCAGCCGATTGTTGTAGAATCGCTTCCACGCCGGAAAGTCAAACGCACAGTTGAGCGCCTGGCGCAGTTTTCTGTTCTTCAGCACCGGATCCTGGACATTGAATCCCGCATACATGACCTGCAGGGTCGCCGCCCCAAAGAGCCGCACGCCCCGTGCCGCCAGTTCGGGCACGAGCTGTCCGTCCTTGCCGACCACCGCGTCCCAGTTGTTGTTGGAGATGCCGCCCAGATAATCGACCTCGCCTGCCAGGAACATCAGCCATTTGGTGGATTCGTCGTCCACCACGAAGAACTCCAGCCGATCGAACACCGCCCCCGTGGCCGGCGAACCGTCATCACGCAGCGACTTCACGTCCTCGGCGTCCTGCCAGCCCCGCCACGCCGCCTCACGCGTGAACACCATCCGATGATTGCGCCACCATTCGGCAAGGCGATAGGGCCCCGAGCCGACGGGATGCCCGCCGAACTTGCTTCCATAAGCCTTGACCGCCTCCTGCGGCACCACCCCCACATTGGGCATCGCCATCAACCAGGGAAAGACGTGCAGTGGCTTCTTGAGCGTAATGGACACCGTGCGCGCATCCTGTGCCGCCACGTTGGCGACCTCAGCCATGATCCACATGCCACACGAGGCGTTCGCCTTTGCGCCCAGACGCTGCAGCGAATAGACAACGTCAGCCGCCGTCACGAGCCGGCCACGTCCATCCGGGAAGCAGGGATCGTCATGGAAACGGGCACCTTCGCGTATGGTAAAGGTGTAGACCAGGCCGTCAGCAGAGACTTTGGGCATGCCGCAAAGGCCCGGGCGCAGCTTGTAGGGCCGTGCATAGTAGTCCACATCCAGAAGCGGCTCATAGACAAGCGTGACGGACGCGGCGTCATACACGGCTGCAGCCCGGATGGGATCCATGGAGGCCACGCGTTCGATGGGACGGCGAAGTGTCGCAGCCGACATCTCGGCGCCTATTCCCATCAGACCAATCGCAACCAGAAAACGTGGAAGAAGCGACATGACAACTTGCCCACTCAACTGCTTGATTTCCTACACTACCTCATGTCCCTTGCGGTAGGGCGTGGTGAGGAACGCATTGGCCGACGCGTTGTTGACGACCTTTTGTCCATCCCACACCAGCGTGCCGCCGCCTGCCCGGGAGGCGACATTGGCCAGCAGCACCGCTTCGGCGACTGGCTCGGCCGTGGCGAAATCGCATCCGGCCGGTCGCTGCCCGCGCACTGCGCGGAAGAAATCCTCCATGTGCGTGAGATGCTTCTCCCGCGGCAGCGTCATCGGCGGCTTGGGTAGCTCCTTGCGGATCTTGTCCGGGACGAAGGTAATCGCACCGCCCGACGTCAGGCAGATGGCTCCGTTCGCGCCCAGGAAAAGCGCGCCCACCGCGCCCAGATTGACGCCATGCCGCCTTTCCAGCTCCTCGACCACGGGCGGACGGTTCGCGTACGCCAGCTCCGTCGCCCGGTCCATGGGCTTCACGTGTGCGTCATCATAAGGCAGATCGCCCCGCAGGCCATCCATCCAGCGCACCTTCGTCTCGCCGAACTTCCCATGCGCCGGGAAGACGTACTCCACCGTGCTGCGAAGCGCCCACGACCCTTCGCCGCCCGGACGGCAATCCAGTTCCGCAACCGAAGACGGCGGCGTGCCATAGAGGTCCAGCGCCCAGAAGGCCGGGTCCAGCAGATGCGTGCCCATGTTGCCGATGGAGCCATTGCCCAGCCCCGTCCAGGCATGCCAACCATGCGGGTGCATGCCCTCCTCCAGCACATCACGCGTGCACGGGCCGATCCAGGGTTCCCATGCCAACGTGGACGGAACCGCCACAGACTTCGGGCGCACGGCAAAGGCATTCACGCGATCCACCCAGCACCAGACGTCCTTCACCTCGCCCAACACACCCGAACGGATGTATTCGACCGCACGGCGCACGCCCTCCGTGGTGTGTGCCTGATTGCCAACCTGCGTGGCTACGCCCGTCTGCCGGGCCACTTCCCGCATCAGGCGCGCCTCCGCGACCGTGAGCGCCATGGGCTTCTCCACGTACACATGAATGCCGCAACGCATGGCCTCAATGGCGGCGGGGGCATGATGATGGTTGGTGGTGGCGATCACCACCGCATCGATCTCGCGCCCCATCTTCTGATAGAGATCGTGGTAGTCGCGGAAATGGCGGATCTTGGAGAGGTCGCCCGCGTACTTGTAGGCCTTCATGCGGCTGAGAATCACCTCGAAGCGCGTGCTGTCGGGATCGCAGAGCGCCACCACGTCTTCACCCAGCATGTTGAGGATGAGCGACGTGGCGCGGCCTCCGCAGCCCACAAGCGCCAGGCGCAACTTGCGCCCGGCAGCCGGTCGCCGCACCGCGGGCACATCCGCCCATAGCGGCCAGGCCATCCCCGCCGCGGCCAATTTCAGAAAGTCATTTCGCGTAATCATAGCAGTCCCCATGGACGGACAGTATACACTTTCGGAACGGCGATTTCAAGTGCGCCACCAGCTCCGGCGCAATTAAATTGAACTTGATTTTTCGGTGTTTTTGGTGTATTCTAAAGTCCATTCCAAACGAGTAGAAAGGTTTGCACCCAGAGGCCATTATGGAAAGCTCGAAAAAAGAAGATTTTGTGTCGTTCATCTGCCATGGCTGCCATCAGGAAATCGAGGCGCTGATGGAGACGGTTGGGCAGCAGGTGGAGTGTCCTGCCTGCGGCGCCAAGCTTATTGTCCCCTCTCCCGAACAGGCTCCTACGCAGGCGCAGATCGACGCCATGAAGTCCCGCACCATCCGCATCGAACTTCCCGACCTCTGAGATCATGCCCGCCGCGCTCATCGTCGCCTCCACCTGCAGCCATGTCGACTCCCGCGAAACGCTCCGCATTCAGGACCTCGCCGGCGTCATGGTTGATGCAGGGTGGAAAGTCGACCTGCTGGTGCCGCGCGCGTCCGAGTTGCTGTCGCTCACGCTGCCTGCAGATGTGCGCGTAGCCACCGTCCCCCTGCTTCCCCTTACGGCAGATCCCCCACGACGCCCATCGATACGGCGCATGTTCACGGGCATCCTCATGTTCCTGCGCGGCACGGCCCTGGTTTCACGCAATGCCTATACCGTCGTGCATGGCGTCAACGACGGCGCGATGATTGCACGGGCTGTGGATCGGGTCACGCTGCGTCGGTTCGCCTATGTGGCGGACTACACGGTCCCCTTTGGCATACGAGGTCTTTTCCATGGATTCCGCGCACTGGTGGCGCGCCATCTGGAACATGCCGCCATGCGTCATGCGGCAGCTGTGGTGTTTGCGGATGAGGACACGTTCCAGCTGCTGGAGAAACGCCCACCTGCCGCCCGTGTGTCCGTGATTCCCGATCCGCATGCCGAGATTGCGCCAGACGCCTTCACGCGCGCCGAGTTCGCCGATGCATTGGCAAAGGTCTACATGTACGCCACGCGCAAAAACTAAAACCCTCTTACGGAAAGCCGACAGACATGGCGACAGCGAAGGCAAAGCCCCAAGCCAAGAAAAAGGCCCCCAGCAAGAAGAGGAAGGCCGCGAAGACCGATTCGCGGCGGATTGCCCGATTCTGCGTGCTGGGCATAGTGGGCGCCTTCGCGCTGCTTTCGCTCACGGGATCCTGGTATGCCGCCCATCCGCTCGAGTGGCTTGAGAGCTCCGCGATGCCCCGGTTCATCGCATCCCCGCTGCTCTACTTCGGCAATCGCATCCTGATGCTCACCGATGCGCTGGACTGGACCGGACATGACGCGGTCTACGAGACCGACGACCCGGCACCGGAAGGCCAGGTGCTCTACGGCGGCAAACCCAAGCGCGTGGGCGCACCCGCCCCTTCCGACATTCAGGTGCTCGACCGTGGCGACTTCATTGTCGGCTGGTCCGACAGCCTGCGCCATCCCGTGTGGGTGGCCTATCATGTGCCGGCCGAGGCCAAGTTCGAAGTCGGCAAACGCCCCGGCTTCCGCAAGGACCGTGCCGTGCCCGAAGCTCCCGCCTCTTCGGCCTATGACCGCTCGGGCTATGATCGCGGCCACATGGCGCCCAACCACGCCATCGCCACACGCTTCGGGCCCGATTCGCAGGCGAAGACGTTTTTGATGTCGAACATCGCCCCGCAGTCCCCGGCGCTCAACCGTGGTCCTTGGCGCGAGCTCGAACGCCGCATCGCCGATCTCTGGACCCAGCGCTGGGGCGAGGTCTGGGTGATCTGCGGTGCCATCTCCGGCGACAATCCGCGTTCCCGGGAAACGCTGGGCGGAACCCATGTGGACGTGCCCGAAAAATTCTGGATGCTGATTGTGGCCCAAGAACGTCAGGATGTCCGCGCCCTTGCGCTTGTGCTGCCCCAGACGGTTAGATACGGCGATTTCCCCACCCACCGCATCGTGACCATCGACGACCTGGAGGAGATGACGGGCCTGGATCTCCTGCCGGATCTGCCGTCCTATCTGCAGCAGGCACTCGAAGCCGATCGCCCCACACGTCTGTGGCCCGTCCGCGTGCGTGATCTGTTCAAGCTCATCATGCTTCGCTTCCCGGGCGCGTAATCGCCGGACGCTCCATCCATACAAAATCAACTCCGACTTCAAAAGGCGCTTCGCTACCGCTGCGCGTCGCCTTGCTCCTTTGGGCCGACAAAAAAAAGGACAAAGTCCCATTTCGCCAGGTGCCAATCACCACACAAGACAGGCCCTCCCAGAGATTATGTGAAATTCCCTCTCCCAAGATCAATGCAATATGTTAAACTATCACCCCGTCAGTTAGTGTGAGCAATTCGTTCCTTGAAAATTGTGGACCAGTCATCACACCCGTCGTTATCCAGGAAATTATTTCCGCAAAAGATAACGACGAGTTGTGATTTGATGCTCTTTCAAAATGCTTTTCAGTCATCGAGGCCGCAATCATGCTCGCCAAGGTTGTGATTTGATGCTCTTTCAAAATGTTTTTCAGTAAGCGCACGCACATGATGCTCGAAGATGAGGTTGTGATTTGATGCTCTTTCAAAATGCTTTTCAGTAGCTGCTGGACGAGTATTTCCGGCGCATCGTTGTGATTTGATGCTCTTTCAAAATGCTTTTCAGTTCGTGTTCTGGTACAGGAAGAAGGGCGCATGTTGTGATTTGATGCTCTTTCAAAATGCTTTTCAGTTTTCCGATCTTGTAGTGCTCTGCGGCCAGGGTTGTGATTTGATGCTCTTTCAAAATGCTTTTCAGTAATCGTCACCGTGAACGCGTCTTGTTCGATGTTGTGATTTGATGCTCTTTCAAAATGCTTTTCAGTCCTGCCGCCGTCCGTGACCGCGCCGCGCGTGTTGTGATTTGATGCTCTTTCAAAATGCTTTTCAGTTTCTCGACGAAACGGTTGCTGGACGTGTGGTTGTGATTTGATGCTCTTTCAAAATGCTTTTCAGTATCATCAACAACTATCACCTCAAAGTTGATGTTGTGATTTGATGCTCTTTCAAAATGCTTTTCAGTTTCGTGCCTGTCATACCTTTCAACGCATGAGTTGTGATTTGATGCTCTTTCAAAATGCTTTTCAGTCCCAATATAAAAAGAGCTCATTTTTTCCGAGTTGTGATTTGATGCTCTTTCAAAATGCTTTTCAGTGGCGACCATGAGCGCCGTTACAAGGTTATTGTTGTGATTTGATGCTCTTTCAAAATGCTTTTCAGTTACGGCGACTCGCGCCTTTTCGATCTCGATGTTGTGATTTGATGCTCTTTCAAAATGCTTTTCAGTGACAGCGCCTCCGTGGAGTAGAGCGGCGAGGTTGTGATTTGATGCTCTTTCAAAATGCTTTTCAGTCTTCCCGCGGGTGCGGTAGGAGGCGCCCAGTTGTGATTTGATGCTCTTTCAAAATGCTTTTCAGTAACCTCGTCAAGTGGCTGGGCCAGTGGTATGTTGTGATTTGATGCTCTTTCAAAATGCTTTTCAGTCCGCCTGCAGCATTCTTGAACGGCCCCTTAGTTGTGATTTGATGCTCTTTCAAAATGCTTTTCAGTTGACCCGTAACGATGAGGTTGCCGACGGGGTTGTGATTTGATGCTCTTTCAAAATGCTTTTCAGTATTGGACTCATCCAAGCCTTTACTGACGGGCTTTTGATGCGAAATAACTGCCGTAAAAACAGGAAAAACGTGGTTGGTCCATGGCCTTCCACGAGAAAATCCCTAAAAAAGTTCCAGCTGAACAGGCTGGGACGGTGGCGGCGATCTTTTCTTGCCCACGAATTGGATGGTGTCGCCAAACTGCTTGTCCGTGACTTTGAGGATCGAAACGAGTCCCTCGTCCGGCACCATGGTCTTCACGCGTTTGATATGGACTTCCGAAGCCTCGAAACTGGCGCAATGGCGGATATACACCGAGAACTGGTGCATGACGAACCCATCCTTGAGCAGGTCTTTCCGGAACTGGGCAGCTGCCTTTCGCTGCTGCTTCGTCTCCACCGGCAAGTCGAACATGATGTAAAGCCACATAATCTTGTAGCCGTTCAGCACGTTCTGCGTGGCGATCATGCGATGAATTCCGGCAGCATGAGGGTCTCCGCCTTGCCCAAGTAGTATTTCGCAAGCGAGGCGGCGGTGATGGTTACGGCTATCGAAAGCGGTCGAGAGACGTCACCGATCCGTACATCGTACGTCAACATCTGCAGGAGACGTGCCTTCATCTCCTTGGTGAGTTCAGTCGCCGGCACGTCAAAGGGAGGCTGACGGCCGAGCACATACTGGTCCACGTATGGCCGATAGGGCTCCATGACGTCGTCCGCCAGGCAGAAGGCGTCATATCGATTATGGTGATGGATGCCCCGAATGCACAGCAGGCCCGATCCCACAAGCGCACGCGCCACTGCGGCCCGGAGAATCGCATAACCGTAGTTGAGCGCACTGTTTGGCCAGGCGCCGTCAGGAGATCGGTTGACGCCGTTGAGAAGCGCCTGGAAGTAGAGCCTGGCCGCCTGGGCTTCACAGTTGGCCTCGTCACGGTTCTTCACGTCGTCGGCCAAGACTCGCAGACGACGACTGAGTACGTCATGTCCGAGCAGTTCAGCCAAGGCTGCTTGGTTGCGTATCTTTCCCTTCACAAGCTGTCGCCAAAGCCTGCCCTGCACCGCCTCACTGGCGGCGAATTGGGCAGCTGTCGTCTCCTGCGCCGTGGAATGGCCCGCATAGGCCACCAGCTGGGCGGCAGGCATGTGACTGCCGTCACAGACTATCAGCGCCGCATTCGCTGCCGCCAGCTTCTGCAGGACAGCCGCCGAGAGGGACATCTGCGCCGTCTCGACAATGACATAGCCCAGGTCTTCGATCGGGAATGTGCGGTGAACGCCATCCTCCCCGTCGTAGACGAGCTGCTCGTATCTGGTGGAGAGGCGGCCGGGCGACGAGAAGAACAGCGTTTTCGCAAGCATGGCGCTACCTTTCGAGGAAACGGATGGAACCGTCGAGATTCATCTTGAAGTGTATGCCCTCAAAGAGCATCTGCGAAAGATACGCAGAAGGACCCAATCTCAGCAGATTCGGAGGATTCTCCGTGTCGATATTTGACGCAGGATCTCCAAGTTCCTTTTTCAGTCCCGCCGCAGTGGCCAACCGGAATTGAGCTCGCGAGTCTCCATCCCCGCCAATGCTTATCGTCACATAAAAACGCTTGCGAAGATCACTATTCTTCAAGGTTGTCACATCTTCATTCTCGTGTGCCTTGCATATTGCCATCGTTCCTCGCATGACAAAACCAATGAATCCTGGCAAACTGTCCAATGGCACATAGTCTTTGTTCTTATGATTCTGCGCCCAATACAATGAATTTTCGGGTTTAGAGGACATCTTTCCGTCTATGCAATAGATTGCGAGCCTAAAATTGGATCCTTCTGCAGAAAGGACATAGTAGGGATTCTTGTAGTCCGTAGAAGAGGGAATCTGGTGATTACGCAATTGACGGGCATTCTTGGCACCTTTGTCAAAAACCCTTACTTTGTTGATGGGCACGCCAGACGGCATCTTCACCATTCCCGGCTCAACGTTCTTGACACCTTTCGCCTTAAGCTCCGAAATGGCAGCGGTGACAATCGCACGAATTGTGGGATCGACGATGTTGGCAATATGCTTCTCACACCCATTCGTTCCCGTAATCGGCCCGACCAGCGATTTGCGCACTACCTTCTTCAATTCGCCGGTTACAGGATCGGCGATGCATCCGTAGAAAGTATCCTTGTGCAGGGCACCGCGAACCGTGTCACCGCGCGAGAGAACGGCGCTCACCAGAGGTTTCGTTTCGTCTCCGCCAATGTGGTGCGCCTTTGCCAAGACATTGCGCTTGGAGCTCTGGCGCAGGGTCGTTTGCCGCAACACGTGCTTGACGAGAATCTCCTCGCAGGCGTGCCGCACTTTCTCCGCAAAATTGGGATAGGGCGGCGGGCACACGTCACACTCGCGCAGACGTTGTGCGCCATCGGCCTTGAGCGCCGTGCAGATGGCGGTGAAACGCGCGGGGGCAAGGGCGGCGATCACCATCGCATCCTTGGCGTGATGGGTATGCTCGCTGCGGTCCTTGGGCCCGTCATGCTGAATGCCCCAGGCCTTGCGGGCAAAAGCGGTGGCACTGCCGTTTACCGCATAGGCGGCGGGATAGACCGACTTCAGCAACTCCACGGCATGCGTGGTCATGATGCCGGTATCCACCAGTTGACGTTTCTTGAATCCGCCCAGCTCACCAGAGCGCACCTCAAGTTTTCCGGCGTCAATCTCGAATCGGCGAAGTTTGTCGCGCCAATAGTCGCGTTCGAAGCGGGTGACCAGCGCTTTGATTCGGGCGGTCCCACGAGCGGCTAGGTCGGTAACGCCACGGCACTTGCGGGTTTGATTGCGGAGATTCTTCTCCAGATCTTCTAGTTTTTCACGCCAGGACCGAAGGCGCACATCAATTTCGTCGAAATTGGGGCAATCACGCGGAACCCGCCCCTGTTTGACCTTCCGGTTGTATTCGGCGTCACAGATGGTCTTGTTGGCGAGGGAATCGTCCCCCGAAAGCGAACGCGGAATGGTGTGCTCGACATCAAAGGCGTTGCCCGCCAGCAGTTCCTCCAGCTTGATGGTCTTTCCGGTATAGAGACAGGTCTTGGCCTGTTCTTCCCAAAGCAGATAGCGCGTGACGGCGTCCTCTGTCGCGGCCTTTCCAACGTTTTGGATCTCGGAGGCGGCTTTGGCGCGCAGGTCTTCACGCCCCTTCTGCCAGATTTGCCAGGCCTTGCGGGTAGCAAAGTCGTTGACGTCACGGGCCAGTTCGATCCGGATGGTGTCGGAGGAATCGAGCTTGCCGTGTTCACCGAGGTAGTTGACGAGGCGGCGAAGCGTCGTCAGGGCACGTTGCACAAGCGGGTTCCGGATCATGCCCAACTGCACAGGCGGCAAACGGGGCTTGGCCAGCTTGACGGTTTTACCCTGGCTGCGGTATTCCGTTTCGGGCTGATAGACCTCATCACCACGCAGATAGAGCTTTTTCCATCCCTGCTCGTCAACGCCCAGCTCATCCCGCAGATAGCGCTCATAGCAGGCATACAACGTGGGGGGCGGTGGCGTCTTGGCCCGGATCTGCGAGGGCAGTTCCGCATAGGCGCGTTTGTCACGGCGACATTCGTAGCGTATGGCATTGAGACGATCAACGATCTCCTGCTCGCGTGCCGCGAAATCGGGGATGACGTCGGGGAGCTTGGCGAGAAAACGCGCGAAACTCAGTTCATGTCCCTTGCGGAGGAAAGGAAGCATGCGGTTGATGGCCTTAAGCGAATACTGGGCATTCCCTTCCTTGGGATGGATCGTCACCAGCTTGGCCACGGCCTTGGCGTCGAGTGCCGGATAGTGTTTGCGGAACCAGTCGGCCAGTTTTCCCGAATCGTCGAAGAAGGTCAAGGCATCAAAGACCATCTGCTCATCATAGGGCACATCGCCAAATGCGGACTTGATGCGGTGACGCGTCTGGCAAGTGGAAACGGAATCCCCATCACGATAGTAATGGAAGCGGAAGCCGTCGTTCTTGAAGCGGCTGTCCTTCTTGAAGAGCTTGACGATGTCGCCGAACTTGATTGACCCCGTGGCCTTCATGAATGCGGAGCAGGCAAGGGCGCGGTCGGCAGCGGTGAGGGGATGGCGCAGATTTCCGATTTCGTCGCGATAGTCCTCCCCCTCCTTTTCGAAGGCGAGATTGTTCACGAACGTCAGCATGCGGAACTCCTCAAAGGCCGGATGGCCAATCTGCGCACGCGGATTCCCATGCTCAAGCGGGCAGGGCCCGACAAGATGCTTTTGCGAGCGCAGCGGTCGCTGCATGAAGATGGCGTCATACAGCTTGCCGCGTAAGGTCATGCCTTTCGCGTCTGGCGTGGCATCAAGGTCCTGGGCATCCATGATGACCTTGAATTCCGTCATGTAATGTTCCACGCGCCCTGTGTAGCGGCAGCGGATACGGGTCTTTGCTGGCGCATCCTTCTGCGCATCCAGACACTTGCAGAAATACTGGCCAAGCGTGCGACAGCCGGACGCGGCGATTTCTTCGGTCAGGGCGACAATGTCGCCTTTGACCTTTCCCGTTTCCTTGTCTGGCTTCTTCATCTCGCCCGTTTCGGCGTCAAACTGCGCAGCCTCCTCTTTGCGGGACGATTTGAAGCCACGACGCTGGGCAAGGTGATAGAGGGCTCGCCCCAAAACGTGAGGCGCAACCTTGCCTGTGGCGGCTGCGGCACGGTCCCGATAGGGATTGGAGACATCCGTTGACTTGAGCCAGTCGAGGAATGCGCGATTGGACAGCGGATAGGTCCCCGTCTTTTTCCAGGCGGCAAGTTCATCGTGCGTAAGCGGACACATCCCGGCATCAATGAGCAATTCCAGCAAACGCCATTTGCGCAGTTTCCGGCGGAACTTCATGCGCCGTCCCATACGGGCGGCACGACGCACGGCGGCAGGCGTTTCAAGAGAAGTGCCGGCATCCAAGTCCACGCCTTCCGGGAAGATCACGACGCCCTTGTCCACCACATCGCCAGTGATGTCATCAAGAATCGCCCAGCCGAGCGAGTTCGAGCCAAGATCGAGACCAAGTGTTTTTCTCATTTTATCCCCTTGACGCCCTTTTCCGGATAAGCTATCATAGTGCCGCATCTTATCACAACAAGGCTATATGCCGAAGTCGTTTTGAGACTGCGGCCCGGTTCGCCGGGCCATTTTTTGTTTTTAGTCTTGAAGTGCCTTATCTCCAACAAACTGCTTCCACTCTCCGTTCTAGAGTGTACCAGAAATTCCGACCAGAAGCAAGTATCTAGACCACGTTTTGGATCTCTTGTCGAGACCGAACTCAACATTCCGCCCAAATCCCATCTTCCCAATGACTTGAGGACACGAATGGGGCACTCATTTCATAAACGTCCTCGCAAGGGTCACTGTCGAATTCGTCGGGGGTGTTCCATTCCTCTCGGGCCCACTCCCAGGCCCGCTCAACACTCATACACCGCTCGCCTTTCCATTGAAATGAAATACCGATGACCCAACTGCACCACCACAATCCACTACCCTTCTCGGCCTTCGAATTTCCCGCAATTTCCCACCCATGCGCCTATATATATAGGCGCTGGGAAATTGGGAAATCGGGAAATCTAATTTCCGGAAATTGACCTGGGAAATTGGGAAATTAGGCGCTTCGTCAATATCTCGCCAATATATTCAAGTTTTGGCGACTTTCCAGAAGCCGTTTTCCCATGAGGCGGGAAAACTGTTTTCCCACACCCCTGGAAAATCCTATGTGCACTTGCGAACAGCGTCCTGTTGGTGAGCTCGGTGCCGCCCGCGTGTCGAGTGGGTAGACTTGGTGCAGTGAGTAGGTGGACTTAATGCAACGAGTGGGTGGCCGATCGCAGATCGACAGTTAGGCGTACACGATTAGACTGTACCGACCACGCGATTCGACTGTACTCCAGAATGAATCGACCGTACCGACAGATAGGAAAGTCGGGGTAACGCGCCTTTCCTTTAGAAGTTTTGGGTTTCAGAAGTGGCATCCCGCCCAAATATCAGGTCTGTCTGTTTCAACCACGAATTATACGAATTGGAAATTGCTCAAATGCCTACTCGTCGTAAACCTTTTGGTTCTCGCGGATGGCGGCATAGACGCGTTCCTCTTCCGCCTCACGCTTGGCCAAGCGACGTATGCGTGCCTGGTCTGCCGCACAGGGCTCGAAATCTTCTTCAACATCGCCGCGCCCCTGCGCTGCAAGACGCACTGCGCCCTTGCGGATGATGGCCAGCGCCTGTTCCTTCTTCTCGCCTGCCGCCATCGCCAAGATACGGCTCTGCTCCGGACGGTCGAAATTGAGCTGCTCCCTTTGCCGCCGACCATGGTTGTTTTCGATCTTGCCGCCGGTCAGCTTCTCCAGCTCATCCTTTTCGGCCTTTGTGAGCGGCAGACGGCCTCCCAGATTGGCCGGATAGGCCGAAGAATAGGTGGGGTAGTAGATGCCATTCAGATCCATCCAGACGATCACTCGGGCACGTTCCTCGTCGGTGAGCTGAACCCGACCATGGCCATACAGTTTTTTCGTGAGCTTTGAGGCGTGTGACCCCCAGGAAAAGGCCGGAAATATCTCCGCAGGGCCACCGCCCGCACAGGTCACGAACCCCTGACTCCACAAATCCACGTAGCTCGTGGCGAAGAACGCGCCGCGATCGCCTGAGAGATTGAGCTTTGCCGCCGCTTTCCCGCCATAGTCATGACAGGAAAGGCAGTTCTTCGTGAAGACAGGCTGCACATCACGCTGGAAGGAGAACATCTTCGGCGTGCCCCGACCAAGCCCGGCCAGATTCCACGAACCATCCAATTTGGAGGGCGCCCGCCTCAGCGCTGCCGCCCGTTCCGACACGGGCGCCGCCTCGCCGACGCGCTTCTCATGACATCCCACACAGCCATATTTCTCGCCTGGCTGCACGATCACGCCCGAGCGCATGGACTGTACCATCTTGCCTTCCGCATCCAGGGCCTGAAAATAGACGAAGGTATTGCCCGGCACTTCAAAATAGGCGCTGCCGTCCTCCTCAACGGGCACCGTGCCCAGGATGCGCTTGTTCTCGAAGGAATGCCAATTCATGGCAGGCGCCTCTTCACCATGGCCGAACCAGCCCTCCGAGGGCGTCCAATCGCGCTTTTCGGGACTCTCGACAACGCGAATGGCCTTCACGCTGCCCGGCGCCACGTCCTTCATGTGCGTGCCCACATAGACATTCTGCACATAGAATGCACCTGGAGCATGCGGCGCCTCATACGTGCGCCGACAGGGAATGGCCGCAGGCGCACGACGCGGCCGCAGCAGCACCGGCGTATGAATGGCAGGGCACTCGGACAGAAGCTCCGTCTCGTTGCCGTCCAGATCGAGATACACGAGAGACATGCCGCCGCGACCTCGACCATTCTGGCGCACCGCCAGGAAATGGGCATCGTCAATCGGCATGGGGTCGGCGTATTTGACGGGCAGAAGCCGCGTCGAATCAAAATCCTGCCCTTCCGCATGGACACGATCGATGAAACTGGCTGGCCAGGTGCGCACCACCGAGGCGCGGCCATCCACGCCCAACGCTCGATCCACGATGCCCAACGCCCCCCAGGGCCGGTCATGGCAACTGGCGAAGACGGCAATCGCCTTGGAGCCGTCGCCAAGTGGACGCGCATTGACCACGCCCCCCGGACTGGTGGTGTTGTTGCCCCAGTAGATGGCGTGAGCCGTACCGTCGGGATTGCAGGTCCATAGACCCTGGGCATCGCCGAAATCGCGATCCACGTACTCCCAGCGATCATAAAGAATTCGGCCATCCGGCAGAATCGCCGAATGGCCCTCAAACAGCGTGGACTTGCCGATCTGGTGGATGTTGGCGCCGTCCGCTTCCATTCGGTAAAGGTTGCCCATGATGTGCCGATTGCACATGCAGTACTTCGGATCTCGCGTGGAGGTGAAGACGATGCCGCCGTCCGGCAGAAATGCCGGGTCGATGTCTGACACACCCTTGGCGCGTGTGAGCTGCCGCAAATTGGCGCCGTCGGCATCCACCACATAGATGTGGTAGTCATCTGATGCCCCATCGCGCATGGCGAAGACGATCCGTTTGCCGTCATACGAGACTTCAGGATCGCGCACGGTACGCCCCTTCTTCTCCGGCACGATCACCCGCGTCTGCCCCGTCTTTGGATTCCAGGCCTTGAGCGCGCCCTGCGAGGTATAGCGCTTATCGTTGATCTCGCCGCACTGAAAGATCGTGGCCGTGTTGTGATGGTCATTGGGATAGGTGTCGCGCACCACATAGACAACTTCCGGAACGTCCGCCAGCGAGGCGGCCGCTGCAGCTCGGGCGCCAGGCTGTTCCGATTTTCCGGCAAGCAGCTCCGCCGCCGCACGCGCGTCCTTCTCTTCTGGCGTGAAGCAGACATTCTGCGTGGGAACACCCCACCGCTGCGCCTTGCCCCAATACACCAGCCGTTCGCCCGGATAACGCGCCTCGGCCTCCGCAATCGCCGCCCGTTCGGCTTCCCGCGAGACGCCTTCCGGCAGCTGCACAAGCCGAACCGCGTCCGACACCCCGCAGAAGCGCTCAAGATCGGCCCGCCAGATGGCATAGCCCTCTTCATTCGGATGCAGACCATCCGGGAAAAGCGTCAGGGGCAAGTCCGCATTGATGTCGCGGAAGAAGACGTGTTTTCCGTCAGCCAACGCCGCATAGAGCTTGTTCGCCGACTGATTGCGCAGGTTGCGCCAGGTCTGTCGACACGGGAAGGTCGCATAGAGCGCGATCTTCGCCTTCGGCTGCTTCTGACGGATCGCCGCCAGCAGTTTCTTCACGCCCTCGGCCATTTCCCAGGGCTTGCACCCCTTGTTGTTGGTGCCGATCATCACGGCGACGTGCTTCGCCTCATAACCATCCAGCTCGCCGTTCTCCACGCGCCACAGCACCTGCTGGATGCCGTCGCCGCCATATCCCAGAGCCAGCGTATCGAGCTTGGCGTTGAGCTTCACAAGCTCATTGGTGCCCCAGCGCGGCGCCTTCCACTCCCAGAGCTCCGTGACCGAGTCGCCCAGCATCACAAGATCGTAGGGACGGCCACCATGCGCAGCGATTTCGGCCATCTTGGCCTCATGACGGATCTTGCGCCATTTGTCCACACGATAGGAACTGGCGGCGCCATCGTTCCAGGCCGGCACACACGTCACCGGCGGCAACCGTTTTACGCCGCCCTTGAGCCGCACGATCTCCTGCGCGAGCTTCGCGCGATGTTCGCGCATCGCCGAAGGATCGGCATTGAAGTCGTCCAGGCGACGATAGACGCTCGCGGGCACCTTGAGCAGCGGATTCTTGGGGTCGACCCTCTTCAACTGCGCGAAATACTCGTAGTCCTCCAGACCATCACGCAGAATGGCCAGACGATACGACGGATTGGGCGCATCCATGATCGGCTCCTGTTTTTCCGCACGCGGCGTGTAGCAGGCACGGGCTGGCGGATAGACGAAGCGGCCGTCGCCATTGCCCCACGTGCCGCCCGACGTGCTCCAGGCCATAGCGTCTTCGTAGGGGTTCTGCGGATGCATCTTGTCGGGATAGCGGCTGGTGGAGGTCCAGACGGATGTTTCCCACACCAAAGTGCCCTTCACGCCCTTGTCCCAGGTCATCCACAGCCAGGCCCGAAGTTCGTCACCCGCGTGGTCAATGAACTCCGTGGGATAAGGCGCACGCGGACCACAGCAGATGTACCACCAGAAATCGCCCTGCTTCTGCGCACGCGTCTCTTCGGAATCGTTCTTGTAGAAGCCATCGAGACGCGGATTCCAGAGATTCACGCCCTCCCACAGGCTCTTCGTCGCCGGGTAGGTAAGCATGCGGCGCAGACCTGGCGCATGGCGCTTCAGCGTGAGCATACCCTCAAGGACGTGGCCCAGTACACCGGGATTGGGTTCGTCAAACCAATACACGTACGACGACTTCAGCCACCCTTTTTCCTTGAGATGCGCCTCCAAGGCCCCAAGGTAACGGCCCATCAGCGGCTGGTACCAGTCATTCGTCTGGCTCACGCCGCAGATCTTGCCGGGCGAGAACCCCTTCTGGAAACCATGCCCCAGCCCCTCGACGCCAACGCGCAGGGCCGTATGGTCAAAACGCCCACGCATTTCGGTGATGGCGTCGTCATATTCAAGCCAGTTGAAGACGGGCGTGGCCTTAGCGGGATCGGCGGCGTTGCGCCAAGTCAGCTGCGGCATCTCGCCTTTGCCCCAATGATAGACCGTAAGCCGATAGTCGGCGAACAGTTCCAAGTACTTTTCCAGCATCTGATCGTGTTCGGGCGAACCCGGCTTCACGCGATGGAATTCGGCCACGCGCCTAGGCGAGAACCCATAGGCGGTTTCGCAGGTCAGACGGTCGGGTAGCGCGAAGTCATAGACCTCGACCGTAAGCGGTATTTTCGTGAGGACGGGGGCCGCCGAGCCCGTAGTCAGCGACAACTCCACACTTCCCGAATAGATGCCGGCCGACGTGCGCTTGGGTACAGACACCGTAACCCACAGCGGCTGATTCTCGCGTGCCTTCACGCCGAACGGCGATGCATCCTGCGGCAGCAACGGGTCTGGCCAGAGTCCGCAGGCTCCCGTTTCGTCCGTGGGCGTCTTCACCGCCACATAGCCCACACGGCGCACCGACACGCAATCGGCGGCAATCACGTCCTTGCCGTTTGCGGCCGTTAGCGCCCCGGCCACAGCCCGTACATCCGTGAGCGGCTGCGCCCCCGCCGTGACGACCAGCTGCACGCTCTCGCGCTCATTGGCCGCCAGCGCCAGAGAAAGCCCCTGAGCCCGGACCGTCGGCACGGGCGTGCCACGGAAGACCTTGACGTCGGCAACGGCACCCCACACGTCGGCCCCATTGGCGGTTGTGATGAGCTGGGCATTCGCGTCGGCAATACGCTCGGCGAAGACTGGCGGCTTCACCTCGCCGAAAACCGCACCCGTGTCGGCGTCGCGATATATCGTGCCGCCATAGCAGATTGCAGGCGCGCCATCCACCTCGGCCGCAAAGGAGTACTGACTAATCTGCAGCGAAGTGCCCTTCACGCCACGAAGGCGCACCAGCAGCTGAGCGGTCGGGAACAGGGTCTTGTCCAGCGTAAGCTCCGTGCTGCCCTTGTTCGTGACGACGCCCACCGGCACCCACGTCGCACCGTCGTCACGCGAGGCCTCCACCTGCATGCCCTCTTTGCCCGTGTTGTGCGCGCTGGTGAAGGACACGTCACCGGAAAGGAGTCGCCGGCCCTGGAGTTCATGCCGATAGACGATTTCGCTGTTCGGTCCGACATTCCAGTGATTGGAATTGAAGCTCGTGCCGCGATAGACCTTCAGCGGACGGGCCGCATTGCGTGCGAACCCGGCCATGCTTGTGTCGAAGGTGTAGCGATTGGCCACCAGCGCCTCGCCATGCCCAAGCGTCAGACCATTTGCCGTCAAATACTCCGCCTTCACGGACACCAGGCGCCAGTTCCGAAACGAGAATTCGCCCTTTCCGCGATAATTGCCGAAGTGGAACTTCTCGCGGCGCGGTGCGCCGCCCTCGCCCTGCACCTGGAAGACGTTGCTGAAGTCGTACCAGCTCTGGTCGGGACAATGACGGTCGACATTGACGTCCTGCGATCCGGCCAGCAGAAGTCCATTTCCGACTTCCCGTCCCGAATACGAAAAGCCGTAAAGGCCTCCCGCCGCCAACGCCACAGGCTCGGACAAGCTGTGCACCAGTTCTTTGTCCCCCGTGGGATTCTGGGTAACCGTCCCCGATTCCGCCGCCGGGAACGTCAAGGGAACCGTCTCGGCGAATCCAATGGCCGCCATTGCGCCCAGAATGACGCTTAGTTGCAATCTGTTCATGTCTCTGCAGTCCTCGTGTTTTGTACCAATGATCACCGCCCTAGCGCATAGGCGATCCGCGCATCGATCTCCGCCACCTCACGTGGCGAAAGCACGTATTCCTCCGCCACCCACTTTCCCTTCACCCGGCGTCGATTGTAGGTGTTGGGGAAGACGCCCAGACGCTTAAGCACCATCAGATGCGGTCCGCGCATGTCTCCGCCGTGGTTCTTAGTGGGGAAATTGGCGCCGAGGTTGGTCATGATGAGGAACTTGCCGTAGGTCGCGCCCAGTTCGGCATCCGAGGCGTCGCGTCCCTCTGCCGCCAATGCCAGCATGCGCGCCAACAACCGCGTGTATGCGGGACGCTGGGTGATGCAGCCAATCGTCCCCAACCGCGGCCCCTGATAGAGGAACCCCTGCGCACCCCACCCTGAAAAGACGCCCTTGATGACAGGCTTGGCCGCCACAAGCTGCGCAATGCGTCCATTCACCTTATCGCCAGGCGATTCCTCCTTCACGTGACCATACACCAACGGGAACTCCTTCGCCAACTCGATCAGAAGTTCCACCGAAGGCTGCGGGCTCTTGCCGTTATAGGTCTGGATGATGACAGGTTGCGATACGGTGGCAGCCAGCGCCCGATAGTACCGGCGCATGTCGGCGTCGTCTTTCGCGTCATCAGGCGGACGCGCCAGAATCGCCGTCTCCAGACCATGAGCCTTGGCCGTCTTCTCCCAAAAAGCAGCCCGCTTCAGCGCCATCGCGCTGTTGGTGCCGCAGCACACCGCCGTCAAACGCGCCGTGACGCCGCCCTTCCGCCAGCGCTGAGCCAAGGCCGTGAGCCCCTGCTCATACTCACCCAAGGCATCCAGATCGTTGATCTCCCCTGCCGTTGGCCAGATGATGCCTCGCGCGCCATTGCGATCGACATACTCCGCTTCATGCACAAGCGTGTCGACATCCAGTTTCGCCTCGGCCGTATAGGGCGTCACCAAAAGCGGGAAGGCCCCGTAGAGGTGAGCAGTGCTGCCCACGGCCGACAACAACGGCCCTACTGTCAGCAACAAGATGACAGAAAACGAATAGCGCATACGATCACTCCTTTGAAGTGGAACTTAAATCCCCTAGTGGCGGCACGGATTCACAATAAACCTCACACTGTCCCTTACGCAGCTCCACCACGCGGTCGCCATCACGCAGATGGAGCGTCAGTCTCACGTCCTCCAACGCCTGCACCGTCACATAGCCGAAACCCGCCCACACCACAGCCCGTCCGACATCGGCTTTGTCGAGATAGCGATGCACACGCGACAAGGCGAGATAATCGTAGAGCAGTTCGGGACGATACGTCTCCAGGAAGGTTGGATCATAGCTTGAGACGATCTTCTTGAGCGGACAGAATATCTCCGTGGTATCCCCCTGCTTCACGATGCGCGGTTCGGGCGAATAGTCAGGGTCCCCCGGAACCCGCAGGAACAGCCGCACCACGCCCGCTTCGGGATGTTCCGCCAGATAACGGCGATATGCCGGCTCCGATGCCGAAGTCAGCATGAAAATCTGGAATTTTGCGGTTAACCCCCTGCGCAACACGTCTGACATCAGATATTGGCCATACGGCACCCCGCACTCCGCCACCATCTGACGCACACGCGACACCACGCCCAGTTCCTTGATCGTGCCAGCCCCCACACGCAGCACAGTCTCCTCGTCCAGCACCAGCGCCACTTCTGGCGCATACGGCACCGCAGAGGAAAGAACCTCCTCCTCCATGCGCTTTGTCTGCGGGATGACCGACCACAGGTCGGCATCGTTCCACCAGCCGCGGCCGTTCAGGTCCATCCACCAGCAACCAATGCCTCGAATCACTTCCCGAGTCGTGTCACGGGCCAGCACGTCCATCGTCTTCTGCTTCGTCTGCAGGCAGAGTCCAGGCCCCGAATCGGCCATTGACGGCTTGGCGAGATACGTGCGGGCGTCGTTCTCGTCAAACCACATCACCCCATGACGCGCCACCGACTCCGGTGCGCCCATATTCATCGAGGTGCCCAACCACCCGCGGTTGATGTAGGAAATCGGCGCGCACATGATGTCAAAGTCACCGGCGTTGCGGTCCAGCAGACGCTGCACGGCGAAATGCCCTGTCTGGGCGGGACCAGGAGAGCAGAAGGCGAAATCATACACATAACCGTAGAACGAGAACACAAGCTTGCGGCCCTGCGTCATGGTACGGCACAGATGGAAAATCTCGCCCAGGAAGTCCGACATTTCCTCCTGCAGAAAGCGATTGAAGTCCAATACGTCCGCCTGCCGCACAGGATCAAGATAAACGGAATTGGCCGCCATCTCCCGACGATGCGCCGGCGTCGGCACAGTCGTCGTTTCCCAATTCGGACGCCTATTCGCCTTAAGCCAGGCCCGCCAGGCCGTCTCCGTGGCCGCGTCATACCCCGTGAGTGTGCGCTGCGACTCCTGATAGAACCACTCGCTGGTGCTTTGGCCCACGGGCTGCACGCCGGCGAAATTCCGCGGATAGCGCGCCATCATATGCGCAAGGAAACGCCTTAGGTAGGCCAGGGCATCATCCCGATAGACGCGCGAAGACACACTCGCCATGCGCAAGGCGCGCCCATCCTCGGTCTTCATCCGCGCCTCAGGGTGTGCCGCCAGCCACCACGGCGGCGCATCCAGCGTCACACGCGGAATGAGCTGAATGTCCGGGTTGGCTTGAACGGCCCGATCGAAAACCGCATCCGTCCACCGCCAATCGTCGCCTTCCGGCGTGCGGCTGGGTGGCACAAAGCACACCACGCAATTGACGCCAACCTCTGCAGCCTTGCGGATTGTCGCCTCACCCGGCGACACACCCAGGGGAATCGAAGAATAACGGCTTCCATCCGCGCTTACCTTGTACAGCGTGGGCTGGATGGCATCAACTACCGCGCTGCGCGTCTCATAGGACAGCACGTATTTCACGCCCTCCTGGAAGGACATGAATTTGCACACCAGAATGTAGTCAGGCGGACGCTTCACGCTTGTCCAAGGCGAAAGCGTGGCCTGCCAGACGCCATCCTGCACGCGCCACGGGAATGGACTGGGCCTCGGCACGACGCTCCATACCTTGGCAAAGGCCTGCGTGGAGGCGAAAGACCCATCCAGAATCGTCGGGAAAGGTTTGCCGTCCGCCCGACGAATCGCGACGTTCCGCAGTTCGACAGTCCCCGTCGTGCGCGGCTGCGGAAACCGAAAATGGACATGCGTGCGATCAAGGTCCATTGGCACCGTGAACGGGAGTTCGGTGCGCGTCCAGACATTCGTCACCGGCGTGGGCCCCGTCCCAAAACCCGCATAGCAGAAACGCGGACGCGTCACCTTGCCGTTATGGAAAAGGCGTGGCCCGCCCGATGTCTGCCGCACCCGCAGCTCAGACCCGGCAACCGGACGCAACACCGTCACAAACCGATGGTCACGCACCGGCGCCGGCGCCCGAACAGACACCGTCGTGGCCGGGTGATTGGCCTTGTCGTTGCGCCCGATATACCAGCCGGAAAGCCGGGGCTTCGTCTGGCCTACCACTGTGGACGCAGTACCGCCCTCTTTCACCTCCAACGCCAGATTCCAGGTACGCCCATAGTAGGCGTCCAGATGGCGACCGGCGGCGGAAAGGACGGTGTTGGTGGTGTCGAGGTGGAAAAGCAGTTCATAGTCGTGAGCCTTGCCGTCCAAAGAGGTGATGGTGTCAGTGACGATGAACGTCTCGTTCGTCTTGTCGAAGACGATCTCGCGCACATGCCGCACGGGGCGCAGTCCCTTTGGCCCATACTCTTGATCATACTCGCCGCGCGCGTAGTCCCGCTCTGCGGTCGTCGTCCATCCCGCATCAATGGGTGCGGTCACGGCCCGCGGTGCCTTGCGCTGCTGGGCCTGGCCGTCCACGATCAATGTGTTGTGGTCGTAACCCGAACGGCCATAGGTGCGCTCGTCCGAGAATTCGTACTGGCCACCGCCATCGTCGAACACCAGCTCCTGATCCCCCTTCCAGAGCGTGAAGGACAGTTTGTCCTGATGGATGTGCGCCATGCCGAGCGGCCCCACGTCAAAGGCAAGATAGGCGGCATCCTTCGTCCAACCCGTCCGCATCACGGCAAACCCGGCCCAGGGCAGGAAGCGCGAAGCCGTGGCGCCGGCAGGTGGCATTCCTTCGCGCCCTTCTGTGGCGCCCCAGAGGAAATCCTGCCGTGCCGGGAAGAAGGGTCTCCCTGCCGCCAGCGCGCGCGAGGTGGAGATCGTGTAGCAGTCGTTGAAGCGCGGCTGGACAAAGGCCGGCGTGGCCATGGCAAGAAAACCCTCGTAGCCCCGCTCCAGCGCCGTCAGCATGGAGGCGGGAATCTCATCGGCAAACCCCTTCTCGTGGGCCAGACGCAGCACCGGCAGAGCCGTCCAGAACGCCACCGACTGGTAGTCGGGCGACAGCTCATTGTGGATGCCGTCCGGCAGCATCTGCGCCGAGAAAGCCTCGGCGAACACCCGAAAGGCCTCGTGGCGAATCTCCGCCGACTCGGGGAATTCGGGATGGTTGCAGGCGAACGTGAATGCACCCGTCATCTCCATCAGCATCCAGTTGCCGCGCGTTCGGTGGCGGATGAGGTGGTTGGCCTGCGCCCGCATGGAGGCGACGAAACGACGGCGCAGATCATCCGTAAAGGCGGGCGACGCGCGGAAGGCCACCTCGGCGCCTGGCCAGGAGCTCATGAGGCGGATGCCCTCCTCGATCGTGCGGAAAAGCGAACCTATGCCGTTATAGCCGTTTTCGGGCGGCACTCCCTCCTTCGTCTGCGCCAGCCAATCCGTCAATTGGCGCACGAACGCCTGCGCGTACTTCTCGTCCTTTGTGGCCGTGTAGGCCCCGGCCAGATCGTTCCAGAACCCCATGCGGTTGAGCTGCCAGGTCCATTCGGGATTGAAGTGCGCCGTGTTCGTGGTGGGATTGAATGACCAGTCGATGCGGTTGGAGGGGAAGTGCCAGGGAATCGACACCTGGGAGATGCGTCCCTCGACGATGCGGTCAGCCTTTGCATGAGCAGCCTTTCCGGCAGACGCCGCCCAAGCCGACAAGGTCATCAGGGCCGTCAAGGCCAACAATGTCGTCCTCGCCATGGAAAACCTTTCCTCTCGGAGTTACGGCAGCACCAGGGTCGCCGACACCGGGAAATGGTCAGAAGGATAAAGATTCTGCCCGGGGCGCGGATCACCATGTGTCGCATATTCCAGGACACGCGTGCCGGGCGACACGTAGATGTAGTCGATGCGCGGCCCGGAACACTTCTCATAGAAACGCTGGGCGGGGGTGGCCGTTCCCGCCTTGACGGCGGCGGCTGTCCCGGAGATGAGGTTATTGGGCAAATTGCGCGTCTCGATCGGCAGCGCGAGGGCTTCCGTCGTGGAAACCTCGGGCGCCACCCACCGCCAGCCATTCCAGGTACGCCAAGGGCCGGTGGCCGGCTTCTCCGACAGATAGAGTGCGTTGTCGAGCAGGTTCATCACGCTTTTGGCCGGCGTCTCGATTTCGGCGCAGTTGTGGTCGCCCGTGAAGACGATGGGCGCCCCTGCACCGAATTCCTTCATCCGCGCAATGATCAGCTGCATGCCCTTCTCGCGCGCCAACTCGGACCGGTGATCCGTATGCGTATTGGCGAAGCAGAAGCGCTTGCCCGTTTGGCGGTCAGTCAGCACCAGATACGAACACACCCGCGTGCAGGCCGTCTTCCAACTCTTGGAGGCTGGCACCTCGGGCGTTTCCGACAGCCAGAATGTGCCGCACCTCTCCGCCGTGAAGCGGCTCTTGCGGTAGAACACCGGCGAGGCCTCGCCCGACTTGCGGTCCGCTTCGCGGTGATCACCCACGAAAGCGTACTCCGGCAGCTGTTCGCGCAGATATTGCGCCTGATCTGGACACACCTCCTGAAGTCCGAAGGCGTCAAGGTCCATTTTGCGGATGAGCTGCACCATATCCGCCTTGCGCGCGTCCCAGGCATTGGCCGTATTGCGGTCGCCGGGCGACAGACGGATGTTGTACGTGCCCACGCGAATGGGTGCCGTGGGCGGCAGACAGACACAACCCGCCAGCAAGACCAAGAAGAGACTCCAGGCCAAGATTCGCTTCATCCGTCATTCCCCCTTTATGTATTTTGGTCAGGCCAATTCAGAGATCGGCGTCTTCCGTCGTGCGCCCGGCAAGTCGGCCACAAAACGCGGCAACGCCAGCCCGCCGATGCGCTCGGCACATTCGCGTTCGATGGCGATGGCCTTCTCCAGCGGCACACGGAAATGGGAAATGCCCTGGATGGGATCGCACTGAAAGACATAGTAGGGCCGCACACGAGCCCGCTGCAGTGCCCGAAAGAGCGCGAGCATCGCCTCGGTGGAGTCGTTGACGCCCTTGAGCAGCACGGTCTGGCAGGACACGGGGATGCCCGCATTAACCAGATGCGCACACGCCTGCTCGGCCTGAGGCGTCAGTTCGCCTGCGCAGTTGAACTGCGTATTAACCCACACCTTGCCGCTGGCGGCGAGACGGTGCGCCAACTCCGGCGTCACACGGCCTGGATTCGTGCAGGGCGCCCGTGTGCATAGGCGCACCACCTCTATCTGGGGCAACGCCGCAAAGGCATCCACGAAGCGCAGCACCTCGTCATCCGGCAGGACGAGCGGATCGCCACCCGAAAGCAGCACATCGCGCACCTCAGGATGTCCCTCAATGTAGGCTACGCAGGCCGCCAGCTCCTCATCGCCCCGCACCACTTCGGCATTCGCCAGCAGCCCCTTGCGCGTGCAGTGGCGGCAGTTCATGAAGCAGCTGTCGGAGGTCATCACCAGCACGCGATCGGGGAACCGCTGCTTGAGGCCATGACAACCGGCCGCCTCTTCCTCTTCGCCGAAGGGGTCTGGGCCGTACTCGTCCGCCTCATCCAGCTCACGAGCGTCAAACTCCACCTGCCGGCGGAATTCCGGACACTTCACCGCCAGCGCGCGCGCATAGTCGCAGGCATGGACGGGATGGAGCAAATCGGGGGGCGGCAGTACGTTCATTTCGAGAGGAGCATGTCTTCAAGAGGTTTCAGCGGACGTCCCCGCAGGAAAGCGCCGCCATCCATCATGCGTGAGCCTTCGGGCTTGAGCGCCGTCAAGAGCAACGCCGTGTCGGCCGTGCGCACCACGGGGCCGCGCGATGTCACCGCAATCACCGTACCCGGCAATTCGCAGCGGCTGGCGGCATCCAGCTTGGCGAATTCGGCGCCCAGGATCACCAGGCGCCCCGAATCCTTCTTGCGGAAACGCGTCGGCACGAAGGTGTAGCACCCGGGCCAGGGCGTGAAGGCACGAATGCGCCGCTCGATGACCACAGAAGGCTGATTCCAGTCGATGAGGCCATCCGTCTTGCGGAACTTGTGGGCGAAGGTGGCCTCTTCCTCAACCTGCTCCACGGGCGGCGGCAACTGCTTCGCCGACATGAGCTTCAGGGCCTTGGCGAGATTGACGCCGCCCGAAATCGCGAGGCGGTCCATCAGAGACTCGCCCGTATCGTCCTGATAAATGGGCTCGTACGCCTGCAGCAGAATGGGTCCGTCATCCATGCCAAGCCCCATGCGCATCACCGTCACGCCCGTCATCTTCTCGCCTGCGGCAATGGCCGATGCGACCGGGGAAGCCCCCCGATACTTCGGCAACAGCGAGAAATGGCAGTTCACGCAACCGCAAGGCGGCAGATTCAGCAGCTCCTCCTTGAGGAACTGGCCAAAGGCCACCACCACCACCACGTCCGGCTTCTTCGCGCGGATCCAGGCGAGCGCCTCTGGGGTGTTGACGTTCTCCGGGGTGATGCACTCAAGAATGTTGCGCTCCGCCGCATAGGCGCGGCAGGGACACGGCGTCAAAGCCTTGCCGCGACCGGCTGGGCGGTCGGGCTGGGTGACGAGCCCCACCACCTGCAGGCCCGGCAGACGCAGGATCGCCCGCAGGCAAGTGGCGGAGGCCGCCGAAGAACCCATGAAGACTATTCGCATAAGCTACGCGCAATCCTTTCGTCCGACTCACTTGCCGGCCACGGCACGCACGATGGCCTCATAGTCGGCGGCCTGATCTTCCATCGACTTCACCATCTTCAGCTGCGTACGGCAGCGCACGAGGTTGTGGTCCGCATAGGCCGTGTGGAAGTAGGTGTCGCCCGCCAGATAGTCCGTGAGGAAGCGGATGCCGATCGTCAGCGTGATGAGGCGGCCGGAGAACGCCAGATTGGCGAGCTCGGCCTCGTTGAGGAACTTGGCCTTGTCGAGGTAGCCGCGCACGAGCTGCTCAAAGTACTCCTTGCGCGAAAACACCTTGGAGAGATCCTTCTCGTCCTCGGCGGCATTCGCCGTGGAGGTGCGCACCATGTCGCCGAAGTCGTAGAGCGCGCAGCCGGGCATCGTGGTGTCGAGGTCGATCACGTAGGTGCCTTCTCCCGTCACGTCGTCGAGCATCACGTTGTTGATCTTCGTGTCGTTGTGCGTAATGCGCTCGGGGATGTCGCCGGCGGCCATGAGATTGACGATGCGGGCGGCCTCCTCGCGGCGGACGTCGACGAAATCAAGCTCGGCGCGGCAGGTGGCGGCACGGCCCTTCACGTCGGCCTTCAACGCCGCATCCAGCTGCCCCAGACGCGAAACGGTGTTGTGGAAATTGGGGATGATGTCCGCCAGGCGCGGCGCCGGCAGGTCGGCAAGCGCGTTCTGGAAATTGGCGAAGGCGTTCGCGGCCTTGTAGGCCTGGCTCGCTTCGGTGATGAGGTCAACCGTGCGCGCGCCGGTGATGAAGGCGTAGAGGCGCCACGGCTTCGCGTAGGCGACGACCTCAAGCGACTTGCCGCCTTTGGCGCGGATGTGTTCCGTCACGCGCGTGATGTTCGACATCACGGTGTCGGGGTCGAAGATGTCGGTGTTGATGCGCTGAAGAATGAAAGAGATGCCACGCGAGGTGTCCACCTTGAAGGTGTCGTTGATGTGCCCGCTACCGTAGCGCTCGGCAGCCACCACGTCCGTAACGCCCATGCCCGCGAGCACGGCCTTGAGTTCATCCTGCGTATAGGTTCTGTTCGACATGTTTCCGTCTCCTTGAAAATCGCTTTGGGTGAAGATTATAGCATAAAAAAGGCATTGTGGCAAAGTTCTGGATTCGCAGAGTCAAGCGAAAACCACAAAAGCTCCACCATCGCAGATAAATTTCGCCAAAATCTTCCGCCACTTGCCAGAGAGCTTGGAAAGATGATATAATGGGCGCACAAGACATGTTTGAGAACAACCAGCTTTCCCTTCCTTTGGCCTATATTCTGGTGCTCGTCCTCTGTTTGACCTCATTGGCCTTGTTCTTCGCCAAACGCTGGCTGGAACGAGACCTTTACGGCAAGCCGAGGCTGTTGTTCTACGGACTTTTCGGATCGATGCTCCTTGTTGACTTCGTCTGGTCGACGCTCGAATACAGCGGCCATCGCCATCGGTCCGTCGCCTTCCTCGCAAACCTGTTCTGGTACGGCGCGTTTCTGGTCATCTGCTGGCGCTGGCTGGAGGTGTGCCTGCGAAACCTGAATGCGAATCGTCTGAAAAGGCTGGTGCCGCTTCCCGTCCGGATTCTGCCGGTCGTGTTCACGACGGCTTTTGTGGCGAGCTCATGGTGGACGGGATGGGCCATCGACACGACGCCCTCCGGCTGCTACCTGCGCGGTCCCCACCTCTGGGTCGTCTACACGACGGTGTTCGCCTATCTCCTTTCGACGGTGGCGATTTGCCTCGCCAAGGGCGTGCGTTCGCAGGAACTGACCAAGCGCCGTTTTGCCTATTCGCTCCTGATGGCGACCGGACCGATGATCCTGACGACTGGCCTACAGTATTACACCGGCTTTGCGTTCGTCTTCATCGGCGTCATCATCACCACGGCGATCTACGAATTCGACGCGCAGCGCAGGGTCATGGAGATGCTGGTGGCGACCGACAAGGCGCGTCACGACGCGTTCACGATGGTGAGCCACGACATTCGGACGCCGCTCAATGCGATCATCGGACTGGCCGAACTGCTGCGGGACGAGAAGTCCGAAGCCGAGCGCCAGCGGATGCAGCACGCGATCGTCACCAGCAGCCGCACCCTGCTGCAGCTCGTGAACGACGTACTGGACCTTGCAAAACTCGAGGCCGGCAAACTCGACATCCTGCCCGAACCGACGGACCTGTCGGGACTCGTCAACTCAGTGTTGCTCGTGTTTGCGGATTCGGCGAAAGAGAAAGGGCTGGCCCTCGTCAACAATGTTCCCGACGCGCCCCATTACGTCGTCGATCCGCAGCGCATTCGCCAGATTCTGTTCAATCTGATCGGCAACGCACTGAAGTTCACGGAAGCGGGCGGGATTCGCGTGTCCTCTGCCTACGCGAACGGGATCCTGTCCCTTGCCGTTGCCGACACGGGCTGCGGCATCTCCGCCTCCGACCAGCAGATACTGACGAATCCGTATGCACAGGTTGGACGGCACAAAGGCCGTGTCGGAACAGGGCTGGGCCTTTCGATCTGCAAGCGCTTGACGCTCCTGATGGACGGGAGTCTGTCCATTGCAAGCGAGCTTGGACACGGCTCGACTTTCACCATTAACGTTCCGTGTGCGACGCATGCGGCAGACGCGAAGCATCCGGTGACGAAGGAGGCGCATTCCGGTGCCGCGTCACGGCGCATCCTGATGGTGGATGACGAACCTCTCAATCTCAAGGTCATGTCGGCCCTGTTCGCGAAGCTGGGACAGAGGGATATCACGCTGGCACACGACGGCACCGAGGCTTTGAACCTGCTGAACGCGTCCCCTGAACGCTTCGATCTCGTGCTCACGGACCTTCAGATGCCGAAGATGGACGGCGACGACCTAGTCCGCGCAATCCGTGGTGCCCCCCTTCTCGCGCACTTGCCGGTTCACTTGATCACAGCCGACATCCAGGCCCAGACGGATTGCGCCGACGTCGGCTTCACCGGCATCATCGTCAAGCCGGTAACCCTGGCCAAGCTCGAGCCGGTCCTACGGTAAGCGGCGCTGCGGTTCGTTGATCGAAGAAGGCTTCACACGGCCCCCCGATGAGATTTTGTTGCGTAATATTTCAACCAGCTTCTAATCCAGCAAATCTAATCTTTTTTGCACAATAATCTCACCAAAACCGCCTTAAATAAATTTCTCCAAAATCTTCTTCCTTTGGTTTCTGTTCTCTGCTATAATCCGCGGCGTTGGAACGCCCCGAGGGTCACCGTTCCAGGGGATGAGGCCGGCCGCCGATCCCCTTCCCAGGACCTCGCTGGATTCAAGGCACCAAATCGTTCCGCACCCGATTACGTCCGACCCTTGGCCGAGGTCACTGGAGTTTCAGAATCCAGCGCCCTCAATTTCATCAATGAGGCAAAGGTGGTCAATTTGACCACCCCCGGGGTAAGCAACTCCGACGGCGAGGACCTCGACCTCGAGCCTGACG
>JAKSOW010000100.1 GCA_024405395.1 Kiritimatiellia bacterium
AAGGTGATTGTGTACAGGTGGCACCAGGGGTGTACTCCAACATCAATGTCTCCGTTCCGAATGTGTATTTCATCGCAACAGGAAGTCCTTCGGAAACAGTCATTGACGGTAATTTCGGCGCGAGCTGTGTGCGCTCAGACCTCTTGGACTGGTCGGTCTATTTCGAGGGGTTTACGCTTGTCAACGGTACGGGTGTCTATGCGGAGGTGGACGTTCCGCAAGAGGATGGCACGACCATTCCCTTTGATGGCTATTTTGGTGGTGGTGCCTTCGGGGTCTCGCTTGTTCGTTGCGTGGTTTCCAACTGCACGGCGGCGGTTGGTGGCGGCACCTATAACTGCAACCACTTCAGCTGTTTGATCACGGGCAACGCGGCGATGGGGGATGGCGCCTATGCGGGAGGCGTGTCGTTGGGCTTTCTCTCCGGCTGCACAGTGACGGACAATTCGGCTGACAGCTATTGTGGCGGCATTGACCGCGACACCTTTGCGAAGAACAGCATCGTCTGGGGGAATTACGTTGCGGATGGCACCTGCCCTGATTTCGAAGACGCCGAAGCCGGCACGGCGCTGCTGTGGTACACCTGCACGTCGGCGGCGCCGACATACGGCCAGGACGATGAGGAGAACGCCAGCGTTGGGGTGCTGGTGGCCGATCCGCGTTTTGTGGATGCCGAGAAGGGGGACTATCGTCTGCGGGCAAGTTCGCCGTGCCTGGATTTGGGAAGCGTTGAATTCAGCGACGTAGACATTTGCGAGCTGGATCTCGCCGGAAATGATCGCATTCAAAACGGCGCGCCGGACCAGGGGGCGTATGAAGGAGGCGTGGAAGGTTGTGTCCTGCGTCTTGCGTCATCGCCGGAGGTTTGGTACTCCGGTCTGGCGCAGGAGGGCGAGGTGGCGATTGCCGGCGATCTGGACTGGACGGCGACGATTGACGCTGCCTGGGTGACGGGAGTGACGGCAGCCGGTTCGGGCGATGCGACGGTGACGTATGCCTTGTCTGCGAATGCCGCGTCTACGGCTCGCACGGCGCATCTGGTCGTCACGGAAGCTTCGGGCGTGGCGGTCACGCAGACGATCCATCAGGCCACGCAGGCGTTGCCGCCGTCGGCTGCGGCGACGACCTATGGCCTCTTCGTGGGTGTGGATACGTATGCAATTCCCGGCGTGTCGCAGCTCTCGGGCGCGGTGGCCGACGCCGTCAACATGCGGGAGCGTTTTACGCGCTGGGGCTATTGCCGCGCTGCGAATGCCGTATTGCTCACCAATGCGCTGGCCACGGTTACCGCGGTGCGCCAGGCCCTGACGAATCTGGCGGCAACCGTCAAGGTGGGCGACGTGGTCGTCTACTATCAGGCGGGCCATGGCAAGCAGATTTCCGACAACGATGTTGCGATTGTCGAACATGACGCACTCTACTCCGACGCGGAACTTGCGGCGGACCTGTCACGTTTCACGGCAGGAGTGAAGGTGGTGGTGATGGCCGACACGTGCCATTCGGGCGGACTTTTCCGCGAGGCGGTCTCGGGCGCGACGTTCGACCTGGCGGCACGGGTGCGGGCGCGCATGTCGGAAGTCCGTCCTGTGGTGCGGCCGACTGCGCGTGCCGTGGCGCGTCCGATAGGTGTCCAGGCAACCTCGGCGGCAATCGGTTCCGAGGACATCGGCTGGTTAACGGCGGCAGACGTGGATGAATATTCATGGGAAGATCTGGGTGGCGGCGGCCTTTTCACGGTGGCCTGTCTCGCCGGCTGGCAGAGTGGGGCGGCGGACATTGACGGCGATGAGCGCGTCTCCTTCTACGAGCTCTGGCGCTATGCGAAGGAGGCGGCGGCGGCGCGGGGCACGACTGCGCAATGTCAGAACGAGGCGATTCTTTGCTCCGTGTTTGCCGGCGTGACGGATGCGGCCACCTGCGAGACCGAGACCTACAGCACGCCGGTGCGTGTGCCGTTCGTGTGGCTGGACACCTACATGGCGGCGTGGGGGTACGTGCCGCAGGCGAATGCCGCCTATTCGTTTGCCGACTATGCGGCGGCGGCCGAACGGACGAAGACGACTTCCTGGGGAAAGACAATCGCCGTGTGGCAGGACTATGTGGCGGGGACTGACCCCACCAAATCCGATGACGTCTTCAGGGCCACCATTGAGATTGTGGACGGCAAACCCGACCCCTCCTGGTCGCCGCGGCTGTCGGCCGCGGAGGAGGCGAAGCGCATCTACCGCAAGTTCGGCAAAGGCGCACTCACGGAATCATGGGGAGAGGTGACGCCCGATTCGCGCTTCTTCAAGGTGGCCGTGGAGATGCGGTAGTCCTTGGAGTACTTTTGCAGAAGACTTGAGTCACGGGCTCGCCCGGCGTACGATCCCTACCAGCCTTGGTAGGCGGATGTGTGGCTCAAATGTACGCGTGCGCGAGGGGTGTAGGGTACTTCTTACCTCCAAATTGTATTATCTGAATTATTCTGCGTAATGGTACTCATTTCGGGTATTATCGCCAAAAATCGTTTCCCCGAAAGTTCCCCGGGAGTTCCCCGCGGATTCCCGGTGGATTCCCCGGGGATTCACATAAAGTTCATTTCTGTATCGCCTTTAGCTTGGCTGTAGATTGCCGATGACATCATTTTCGGAACCTGGTGCGTGCTGCATCTCATCAGGCTGGTTTACCTTCATCGCCCATTCGTGCGCACGAATCGCCGTGTCGACTGTAGGGGCTGCGACATTTGACAGTAGGGGATAAAGCGATTCGTGCGCACGAATCGTCCTCTTGGGTCAATGGGGGACTAGCATCCTCCTGGCGGGCAGATTTCCTGTGTGGCGGGCGTTTCCGCAATCGCCTGTGGACGCGTATGCGAGGGTTTTAAGGAGTAAAACGGCACCGCACTTGACTATTTAAGATTCTCTCAATATTTCGTTTCGTTTTTGGTGCTATGATAATGGAAAGTGTGGCGAAGTTTCACCGAAAATTCACCTTGGATTCGCCGCGGATTCACCTGGGATTCACATTGGATTCACAAAGAAATCGTAATTCCTGTGAATCCAATGTGAATCCCAGGTGAATCTGCGGTGAACTTTCTGCGAATCAAAGAAAGCGAATAATGCAAGATTTCAATGTCCTGTAACGAATAAAATGAATATAGCGCCATCTCAGGGCTCACTTGCGCCACCTGTCTCGCACACGGGCGCGCATCCGAGGTGTCAAGGGGGCAAATAGTCCAGCAAAACACCCTGGAGCCTACCCATCTTTTTCGCGACGAAGTGCGTCTCACCCCGATAAATTTTCCCGAGCTGCTCTTTTGTCCAGAAAGCGATTGAGCTGTCATTCACGTGTGGTCTTCTACCTTTGTTTGTGTTTGGACCCCTGTATTGTACAGGGAAACGGAGTGGGAAGACCATGCGCTCGAAAAGGAAGGAAAATGAGTAAACTCCAGATCGTTATTCATTGCGGAAACAGACGCATTTTGCTAAACTATTCCCTTTGGAGACTAGAACAATGAGCAAGACCATCATCGGCTATACGAGCGGTGTATACGACCTGTTCCACATCGGGCACCTCAACCTCCTCAAGAATGCGAAGGGGTTGTGCGACAAGCTCGTTGTGGGCGTAAGCGTGGATGAGCTTGTAGCCTACAAGCACAAGCGTGCGGTGATCCCATTTTCGGAACGCCTTGAGATAGTGCGCTCGATCAAGTATGTGGATGCGGCAATCCCCCAGGATGACCTTGATAAGTTCAAGATGTGGGAAAAACTGCATTTCGACGTGCTTTTTGTTGGTGACGATTGGTTTAAAAGCGAGCGCTGGCAGGAGATGGAGAAGAAATTCGATGCCGTGGGCGTGCGCGTAGTCTACTTCCCCTACACGAAGGGCACTAGTTCCACTTTGTTGAGCGCCACATTGAAAAAACTGCGTGAGGGGTCCGTGGCGGAGGACGCTGCGAGATGAGATTCTGGGAGACGAAGATGGAGAGGGGTAACTACGTTACCCGTCTCTGCGGCATTCGTGTGTGGAAACGCCCGGAAGCGCAGCTTTCCGAACAGGCTGCACTTTTGCGCCGTGAATTGCTCACCACGATGGATGTGGGGACCATGCCCCCGCCTCGCGGCATGGCGCGTGATGTGCAGCTGGCGGGTATGGTCCTGCTCAAGGAGGTGTTGCGCGTGGCCCGCGAAAACGGTTTCCATCCGTGGACGATCAGCGGATCGCTGTTGGGCGTGGTTCGCCACGGGGGGCACATTATTCCCTGGGATGATGATGTGGATCAGGGCATGATCCGCGAGGAATACGACCGCTTTTGCGAAGTGTTCAATGAGAAATGCCAGGAGGGGTACTATGCCTGGCGGCGCTATTCCCGCAAGTGGAATCAGATCAAGATCTCCCATCATGATCTGCCAAAGGACGTCACCACGTCGGTCATGTCATATGATCGTTACTTCAAGCCGTTGCCCACGCTAAAGGAAAAGCATGCGCTCTTCATGCGGGTGCGCGCCGAGCAGGAACGCATTTCCACGACGTTCACAGATGGCTCCTCCGACGCCGACCACAAGACGGCACTGGACGACTCGCGCGAGCGTGTGCTTCTTGAAGGAAAGGGCTCGGCGCCGCATGAGGCGAAGCCCGCTATCTTCCGAGGCCTGGAGTTCATGACGCCGTGGTGGGTGAAGGAAGCCGTCTACGACTATGACGACATCTTCCCGTTGCGGAAGGCTACGCTGGAAGGCGTGGAGGTGTGCATCCCGAACGATCCCGAGGCGGTGCTCACCTACAACTACGGCGACTGGGCCGCCTGGCCTGGCCGTCTCAAGCCGCACCATCCTGCTTCCGCCTTCAACATGGAGAAGGCGCTCGCGCTGCGTAAGTTCCTCAAAAAACACGGGTGATTCATGATTGTCGGCTATACAACAGGCGTCTTCGATATGTTCCATGTGGGGCATTTGAACCTTCTGCGTCGGGCACGGGAGAATTGTGATCGCCTCGTGGTGGGCGTCTCCACGGATGAGGTCGTACGCGACTACAAGCACCATGATCCCATCGTGCCGTATGACGAACGTGTCGCGATCGTCAAGGCCATCCGCTATGTGGATGAGGTTGTCCCACAGACGACGATGGACAAGTTTGTCGCCTGGGAGAACCTGCATTTCAACCGGCTCTTCCACGGCAACGACTGGAAGGGCAGCGACATGTATAACGAAATCGAGGCGAAGCTGAAGGCCGTGGGCGTGGAGGTGGTCTATTTCGACTACACGAAGGGTACGTCGTCCACGCTGCTCGCCGAACGCCTCCGTGCGTGAATGCCCAAGGACGGGAAGATCGGAAACCATGTCGAAGAAAGATAAATCCCCCTCAATCCAGTATACGCGCGAATTCTTTGACCGCGAATATTCGGCGGCGGAGGTGTATGGCCGCCTGTGGCGGTATGCGCGCCGGTATCGCCTTCGCATTGTGCTGGGCATCGTGTGCGGCATTCTCACGGCGGGTACGCTGCTGCCGCTGTATCAGGTGATTCAGCCGTCGCTCAGCGGCATCATGGCGAATGAGCAGCATGCGCGCGTTGATCAGGTAGAAGTCAAGGTGGACAAGTCGGAAGTGGCCGCGCCAGTCATCACGCCCGCACACGCCAAAGCCGAGAAGAAGCACCTCAGCAAGTTCGAGAAGGAGATGGCCAAGGCCTCGGAACTGCCGTCCTGGTATCCCAAGGTCGAGAAGCTGGCGGCGAAGTGCGGCATCAAGCTGCAGAACGAGGCCGGCGAGATGGGCGCTGCTCTGGTGTTGCTCGTGGTTGTGGTCGTACCGCTCATCGCGTTCGTCCGCCTGGGGCTTGTGTTCCTGAACCACTACTGTCTCGCGTGGGCCGCGATGAAGGTGGTGGCGGATCTGCGCGTGGACATTCTGGAGCATCTTCAGAAGCAGTCGCTTCAATTCTTTGGCCGCATTGACGTGGGGCAGCTGATGAGCCGCTCCACCAGCGACCCCCAGCAGATGCGCCAGATTCTCCAGCATGTGCTTCAGGAGCTGGCGCAGGCACCGTTCGAGATTGCCGTGTCGGTGGGCTACATCATCTGGTTTGCGCTGGCGAACAAGATGTTGCCCACACTCGCGATCATCTGCATCGGTTTCCCGCTGTTCATCGTGCCCGTGGTGGCGCTTTCGAAGCGCATCCGCAAATGGGCCAAACGGGCGCTCAAGCGCTTCTCGGTAGTTGGCAGCCGCATCCATGAGATCCTCACCTGTGTACGCGTGGTGCGGGCCTACGACACGGCCGAATACGAGAACGCCAAGTACCGCAAGGTGGTGCACGACCTGCTGAAGGCCACGTTGCGCACCATCCGACTGGGACTGTTGGTGGGGCCCGCGGTGGAGACGGTGGGCATTCTGCTGATCTGCGGGTTTGTGGTCTGGTGCTTCTTCGCGCACGTGACGATGTCAACTGTGCTGCCGATGCTGGCGCCGTTGCTGATCATCTACAAGCCGCTCAAGCAGCTCTCGAAGATCCAGGTGCAGATCGAGCAAGGGCGTGCGGCTCTGGCGCGCATCTTTTCGATCCTGGACGTGCAGATGGAGCTGCCCGAGCGGGCGGATGCGCAGGCGAAGCCTTCCTTCGACAGGGCGATCACCTTTGAGGATGTCTCGTTCCGCTACGACACGGCCGACCATGATGCCGTGTCGCATGCCACCTTCGAGCTGCCGCGTGGTGGCTTTGTGGCGGTGGTGGGCGGTACCGGCAGCGGCAAGTCCACGATGAGCGGCCTCCTGGCGCGCTTCTATGATCCACGCGAGGGCAGCGTCAAAATGGACGGCATCGACCTCCGTGATGTGCGGCAGTCGGATCTGCGCAAGCTCGTGGGCGCGGTGATGCAGGAGACGCTCCTCTTCAACGACACCATCGAGGAGAACATCAAGTACGGCTCGCCAAATGCCACGCACGAGGAAGTGGAAGCCGCAGCGAAACTCGCGAATGCGCATGACTTCATCATGTCCCAGCCCGAGGGCTATGCGCGCGTGGTCGGCGAGAAGGGGTTTGCGCTTTCGGGCGGCGAACGCCAGCGCATTGCCATCGCGCGGGCGATTCTCCGCAATCCGCCTATCCTGATCCTCGACGAGGCCACCAGCGCGCTCGACACGGTGACCGAGCGCCTGGTGCAGAACGCCATCGACAACCTGATGAAGGACCGCACGACGTTTGCCATCGCGCATCGCCTCTCCACTATCCGCAATGCCGACCTCATCCTCGTGATGCAGGACGGGCGTATCGTCGAGCGGGGTACGCACGACGAACTCTTCTCCGCCAATGGCGTCTATCGCCGCCTCTGCGAAATGCAGAAGACGAGCTAACCACCACGAAAGGTTTTCGCATGAAGACGACTCTCCTGCTGCTGACGGTGCTGCCCTCTGTGCTGCTGGCCGTTCTCCCCGTGCACGAGCACGGCTTCTACGACTCGGTGTCATTGGACGGCGCCTGGGAAATGGCGTATCAACCCTATGAATACGAGCGGGTGGAGTGTCCGTTCTTCAAAGGCGTCGTGGTAGATGCCGCCGTGCCGGGCTATTGGGAGGATATGGTCGCCAAGCTGCGCGCAGCAGGGTTGGCGGACACGTTCCGCATCAACCCCTGGTACGAGGAGCAGTCGTTTCCGATCAATGGTTGGGCGTCCGACACGACATTCCCCGACATCTACGGGTGCTTCTTCTACCGCCGCACGATTGAGCTGAGTCAGACGGGCCCCGCCGTGCTCGCCTTCGAGGGGGTGCGCAATCAGGTGTATGCCTGGATCAACGGACGCTTTGTGGCATCGCGCGCGGGCTTCTCCACGCCCTTTGAGCTGAAGATTCCCGACGGTGTGCTGAAGCAGGGCGCCAATGAGGTGGTGCTTGCCGTGTCCAATAACCGCAATCTGGGCTATGGCGACTATGTCTATGGCCTGACGACGCGTTCGACATTCCGTTCGACGGGCGGCGTGAACGGCAAGCTCGCCATTCGGTTCCTCAAGAACGATCTGGGCGATGTCTACGTAACCACGGCCAAGGACCTGAAGAGCTTCACTGTGCACGTCACGGGCAAGACCGCTTTCGACTGGGCGATTGGCGACAACGGGCGTGTCCTCCGACAGGGCCAGGCGAAAGGCGACTTCACCGTCGCAACGGCGGGTCTGGATTTCTGGTCGCCCGAGAAGCCGCAGCGCTATGACCTGACGCTCACCACGGCGACGGGCGTCTATCGCCAGAAGTTCGGCATCAGGCGTCTGGTCGCCGACGGCGAGAAGTTCCGGCTCAACGGGCGCCCCATCTATCTGCGCGGCGTCACCGAACACTGCTACTTTGCGCCCTCCACGCACCTGCCGCGCGATCTGGACTACTATCGGATGATTACCCGCAAGCGCAAGGAGCTGGGCTTCAACTTCGTCCGTTTCCACACTTTTGTGCCGCCGGCCGAGTATTTCGAGGCCACCGACGAGTTGGGCATGGTGGTGCATGTCGAGACGCCTAATTTCGTTTCCGAGCCCGAGTTTGCCGCCATCGTCGCCTTCGCTCGCCGCCATCCCTCCGTGGTCATCTACTGCACGGGAAATGAGACGCGCATCGATCGGCTTGCCGAGCGCTATCTCGCCGATGTCGCCGAGATCGTTCACGCCGAAACCGACTCCCTCTTCTCGCCGATGAGCGCCCTGCGTGGCGTGGAGTATGCACTGATGCCCGGCAAGGACGTGATCGTGAACAAGCCGTTCCGCCATAACGCGGAGCGTCTCGCGAGATTGCTGCCGTTCTGCGACATGTTCACCTCCTACCAGCTTGGTGCCACCAGCTACGAGTCGCTGAACGGCTACTCGGCGGCGCAGCTTGATGCGTGGGGCGACGTCTACGGCGGCAAGCCGCGTACCTCGCACGAGATCTGCATCGACGGCAGCTATGTCGACCTGTCGCTCGAAAAGATGTATCCGGCCGATTCGCCGATCATCAAAGCCGGCATCTTCCAGGGTTTGCGGCGTCAGCTCGCCGAACGCGGTCTGCTCGATCGCGCAGACGTCTATTTCCGCAATTCCTGTGAATGGATGTGGCGCATCCGCAAACACGCCTTCGAGAAGCTGCGCTCGGCCGATCGTGTGGCGGGCTACGATTTCCTCGGCGACATCAACACGCACTGGCACACCTTCGGCTATTCGGTGGGCATGATGGACGAGTTCTATCGCCTCAAGCCCGGCGAGACGGTGGAGAACGTCCTGCGCTACAATTCGGCGGCCGTTGTCCTCGCCGATCTGGGCAATGACTTCAACGTGGTGGCCGGTCAGACGAAGAAGGTGGCATTCTCGCTGTCCAACTATGCGGATGAGGCGCCGGCGGCGAAGCTGACGGTGGCTCTTGTGGACGCTGCGGGGAAGGTTGTGTGGTCCGCCGTCGTCCAGCCCGGCGACCTGCCCAACGGCAAGCTTTCGGCGCTGGGGATCTTCGACGTGCCGATGCCGGCGGCGGAGTCGCCGCGGAAATATCTGCTCACGGCCAAGTTCGAGGGCGGGGCGGTCTCGGCGGCGAACGAATGGGAGATCTATGCGTTTCCGCAGGTGGCCGCGAAGGCTGCACCAGCCAACGTCAAGGTAGTCGCCGACATCTCCGAGAAAGATCTGACGGCGGCTCTGGCGAAGGGCGAACGCGTGCTTCTGCTGGGTGCGGGACCGTTCAAGTCGCTGCCCACCACTTTCCGCATTGGCATGGCCGGGCGCTGCTCCGGCAATTTCGCCACGGTCATCCAGAAGGACCATCCGTCGCTGGCGGGGCTGCCGCACGACGGTTGGTGCGGGTGGCAGTTCCGTCGTCTGATGGAGGGTGGTCAGGCTGTCCAGCTGGAGGCGGGGGTGCCTTTCGACCCGATCATCGACGTCGCCTCCGCCGTCAAGAATGTCATCCGCCAGGCCATGCTGTTCGAGTACAGCGTGGGCGAAGGCCGTCTGCTGGTCTGCTCTTTCCGTTTCCATGCGAAGGATCCGGCGGCGGCATGGCTCAAGGCGCGGCTCGTGGACTATGTGGCGTCAGACGCCTTCTGTCCCGTTCAGTCGCTTACGCCTGCGCAGCTGCATGATGTGATCGCGGCGCCACTTAAGACGGCGGCCGCCAACAAGAACGTGGCGCGCAATCCGAGCGATCCGTCTTCGGATGTGCGTGCGGGAACTCTCGCCCAGCCCTGATGGCTGCGATGTGAAGTGGTTGGTACATGAAAATCTGAAGGAGTAATCGGATGCGTCAATTTGCCCTGTTGTTGCTTTTGTCGGCTGGATTCGCCTGGAGCGTGTCGGCCGAGGTTCTGCCGTCTTGGATCAGGCTTTCGGATGCGACGGCGGTGGCGCGGCTGGTGAAGCCGAACAAAGGCACGGCCGCGGCGAAGTTCATCCGGCCAGGCGAGGTGGAGCTGCCGGCGACGCTCTCGACGGCATTAGAGGATCGTTCGTTCTGGGACATTGACCTGCCGTGCGACATGAAGCTTGCGGGCGGGCTTGAGTTTGATTTCAGTTGCTCCGACTTTGCGCCAGTTGCCTCTTTTTCCATCTACTGCAAGAGTGGAGAGGGATGGTATACGGGGACGTTCTCTCCTGCGGTGGAGGGGAAGATGCAGCGCGTGATCGTGCCGAAGACGGCCTTTCGGCGTGCCGAGGGCAAAGTCGAGGGATGGGGAAAGATCTCGAAGCTGCGCATCGCCGTCTGGCGGGCAAAGTACGCGGACACGACGCTGCGTCTGGCGAATCTCGCGCTCTATGGCACCAGCCCCAACGTGCTGGTGATGAGCGGTGACTCCTGCCGTGCGCACAATGCGAAGGAAGACTATGTCGGTCAGGCCACGACGATGACGGAGCTCCTGACGGCGGTGGGGCTCTCGCCCGTGCAGGTGGCCGACCTCGAGCTGGACGCCGCGGCTCTCAAGGGCGTGAAGCTGGTGGTGCTGCCCTACAACCCCATTGTGCCGCCGACTGCGTTGGCGTGCCTGAAGGATTTCCGCGCGAAGGGCGGCCGATTCCTTGTGTGCTATTCGCTCTGCAAGGAGATGGCGGACCTGATGGCGCTCACGGTGAAGGGGTGGCGTTCGGCACGCCACAATCCCGCGCTCGGGCGCATTGAGGGTGTGGCGCGTGTTGGGGACGGATTGGCCGGCCAACCTCCGATGTTCCATCAGAAGTCCAGCAACATGACGGAATCGGCGCCGCGTGGCGAAGGGCGCGTGTTGGGCATGTGGGCGGACAAGGACGGTCAGCCTGTGGGGCCCGCCGCCCTTGTCGAGACGGCCGCCGGTTTCCACTTGGGGCACATCTGGATGGGCACGGGCGAAGAGGCGCGTGCGCTGATGCGCGCGCTCGCCACGGCGGTTGATCCAGCGTTGGCCGAAACTTGCGCAGCTGCGGAACGCAAGGCGCGCGAGCAGGAGGAGAAGGACGCGGCCTGGGTGGCGGCGCAGCCGTCAAAGGCCGGCGAGTGGCGTGCGTTTTGGTGCCATAGCGAGGAAGGTCTGGGTGGTGCATACACGTGGGATGATTCGATTCGCATTCTCAAGGAGAACGGCTTCAACGCGTTTCTTCCGAATCTCGCGTGGGGCGGCAAGATATTCCCCACCGAGGCGTGCCTGGCGGCCTGCCGCAAATACGGTGTGGCGTGCCACATCTGGAAAGTGTGTTGGCGCGCGCGGCAGAACATGAAGGATTTCACGCCGCCTGGTGATTGCCAGAAGTCATTTGATGGTAAGGTGAATAAGCTGTGGATGTGTCCGTCCGATCCGAAGAACCTTGCGGCCGAAACCGAAATGTTTGTGACGTTGGCCAAACTTAACCCCGCGGGCGTGCACATGGACTACATCCGCTATCCGGACAATAACCACTGCTTCTGCGAGGGTTGCCGTGCGCGCTTTGAGGCGACGCTCGGGCGGAAAGTCGTCGATTGGCCGAAGGATGTACGCAAGGATGCGGATCTGGCGGATCAATGGGCCGCGTTCCGCAGTGCGAACATCACGGCGCTGGTGCGGGCTGTGTCGACGCGTGTGCGGCGCGAGTGTCCGGGCGTTGAGGTCTCTGCGGCCGTATTCCACAACGTGGCAAGTTGTCCGAAGAGCGTGGGGCAGCCCTGGGCCGCATGGTGTCGCGAGGGATTGCTGGATTTCGCCTGCCCGATGGACTACTATATGGGTTCGACGGTCGCCTTCCGCAATCTGATTAGCGCACAGGTGGAGGCCTGCGCGGGCGGCAAGGCGAAGATTCGCCCCGGTCTGGGCATCAGTTGCTGGAAGCGGATGGATCGCGACGCGTTCACGATGGCCGAGCAGATTGGCGTCGTACGTGACCTGGGACTCGACGGTTTCACCGTGTTCAACTACGACGCGCGTGCGGTGCGCGTGTTGCCCACGCTGCACAACGGTCCGCTGAAATGATCGACACAACGAAAGGACGATGATGAAGACGCTGATTCCCCTGTTTGCGGCCCTTGCGGCCTTTGCCGACATTGATCCGCTCACCACGCGCTGGACATTCGGTGCGCACGAACCGTTCACCATGTATCGTCGCGTCGGCAAGGCCTGCACCGGTGCCATCGACGGCAATGCGCAGTGGGTGAAGGAGTGGCTGGACTGGTTCGATGAGCATTCGCCCGAGGTGATGGAGGAACTCGGCTTCAACTTCCTGCATTCGCGCTTCTACAAGGGCATGGGATGGGAAGTGGAGAAGAAGGATCTGCCGAATGTGCAGAAGTTTGTGCGTAACTGTCACAAGCATGGCGTGAAGGCGCTTGCGTATGTGCAGTTCGGCACGCTCTATCCGGAGGCCATGAGGCGCGAGATTCCGCAGATCGATTCCTGGGCGGGCTGTGCCGTTGACGGCAAGCCGAATCTGTATGGTGGCCAGTACTTCCGCTGGGCGCCGTGCCTTAACTGCCGGGAGTGGGAGGACTACATCAAGCGGATGTGCACAATCGCGCTCACGGAGGGCGGTTTTGACGGCATCATGTTCGACAACGTCTTCGACCAGCCCTGCTATTGCCCCCGCTGCGAAAAGGCGTTCCGCGAGCGTCTGCTGAAGATCAAGGATCCGGCCCCGCGCTTCGGCTTCGACTACCTCGGCGACATGATGCTGCCGCGCATTCCCGTGCCGAAGATGCCCACCATGGAGGTGAAGGATCCCGTGGCGCAGGAGTGGTTCCGTTGGCGCGCCGATGTGATGACCGGCCTGATGATGCGTCTCAGGGCGCACATCAAGAGCGTGAAGCCGGATGCGATCGTCTCGGGCAACCCCTCGCCCTACCGCAACCGCGCGGGCGCTCTGCGCAAGGCCCAGAACATGGCTGAGTTGTGCCGTGCCTTCGATTTCATCATCATGCAGAACGCGAACTTCCCCGAAGTGCAGAAGGGCGGTGTAATTCGCAACCGCGTGCGCGACCTCAAGTATGCCCAGGACATGGGCCAGCGCATTGTGGCCTTGTGCGACGACGTGGACCATATGCATCCTGACTGGGAGGCCAAGTTCATCCTGCCGATGATCGAGGATGTGGTGTTCGCGGGTATCCCGACGGACCGCACGACGATCTTCCCATCGCCCGAGCCGGGCTTCCTCAACCGTAAGGTGGTGGAAAGCCGCAAGCCCGAACACGCGCGCTTCAACGCCTTCACTGCGGCGCATCGCGCCGAGCTCTCTTCGCCCACGGTGCACAGCGTGCGCATCTTCTACCCGGAGCGCGAGATTTACCTCTCCGAGGCAACGCATCAAGGTGTGGCGGCGGCCGAGGAGATCCTGCTGCGCAATCGTGTGCCGTATGGCTATCTTGTTTCGTCGCCGGAGGATGTGATGACCGTGCCGGCCGGCACGGAGGTGGTGCTGGTGCCGGGTCTTGCGGCGCTCACCGAAGCGCAGATCGACGCGCTCGTCGCCTATGCGCAGAAGGGCGGCAAGCTGGTGGTGACGGGCGACTCGGGCCGCTACGACGGTTGGATTGCCCAGCGTCGCGTCAATCCGCTGCTGCCGCGTCTGGCGGGCCTGCCCAATGTGGTGTGCCGTGCGTCCTCCGACGTCATCCCCGGCGCCAACCTGGCCTGGGGCTACACGATTCCGCCGCCGAAGGACGGTGGCCGTGCGTTGATGGCGGATCTCGCGAAGGTCGGCTGGCGCGCGCCGCTGACGTTCACGGGCCTGCCGCCGCATGTCTTTGCGGAATATCGGCGTCTGCCTTCGGGTACGCTTGCCGTGCATCTGATCAATTACCGGCCTGAGCAGCCGATTGACGGCGCGAAGGTGTCGCTGCCCGCCGGTGCGAAGGCCACGTTCGCCGAGCCGTTCGGCGTGGATGCCGCCAAGAAGGCGTTGTCGGGTGAGGCGGCTCTGCCGTCCTTCGCGATGTATGCGCTTATCACGCTTGAATCGTAATCTTGAGAGGTGTGGCATGAAGTCGATGAGAACTTCCGCATTCCTTATGGCCATGTGTCTCGCGCCATGCTGGGCAGAGACCAATGT
>JAKSOW010000101.1 GCA_024405395.1 Kiritimatiellia bacterium
CACCTCGACAGCTTGCCTTTCCGATTTGACTCACGAGATTGTACAACTTCCGGCTCTTATCTCCGCCCGTGTTTCAAGTTGACTGTCCGGCGCAGATAGGGTATCATATTGTGCTTGGCGGCGGAGGGTATTCCGCTTGTCGAAGAACAAGGAGTGACTATGAAGCAGGTTGGAGTTGGAATTCTGGGATTCGGTACGGTTGGCGCCGGCGTGGCAGAGGGTCTTCTGCGTAACCGGGAGCTGATGGCCGAGCGGTTGGGCGTCGACATCGTCCTGAAGAAGATCGCGGATCTGGACATCACGACGGATCGCGGCATCACGGTGCCGGAGGGCGTGCTCACGACGGATGCCCCGGCGGTCATCGCGGATCCTGACGTGCGCATCATCGTGGAGACGATCGGCGGCACGGGCATCGCGAAGAAGTTTGTGCTGGATGCCCTCAATGCGGGCAAGTGCGTGGTCACCGCCAACAAGAAACTCCTCGCTGAGCATGGCCGCGAGATCTTCGACACGGCTGCCAAGAACAACGTGGACATCTACTTCGGCGCTTCCGTGGGCGGCGGCATCCCGATCATCCGCGTGCTGCGCGAGGGCCTTGCCGGCAACCAGATCGAGAGCGTGCACGGCATTCTCAACGGTACCTGCAACTACATTCTCACGCGCATGGAGCAGGAAGGGGCCGACTTCGACGTCGTGCTCAAGGATGCGCAGCGCCTCGGCTATGCGGAGGCCAACCCCTCGCTGGACATCGATGGCTTCGACACCGCGCACAAGGCCTGTATCCTGGCGGCGCTGGCCTATGGCTTCCAGCCCACGCTGGAGCAGGTTCAGGTGGAGGGCATCCGCAACCTCAACGGCATGGACGTGAAGTATGCGGCCGACTTCGGCTATCGGATCAAGCTGCTGGCCGTCGTCGCCAAGGACGGCGAAGAGGTCGAGGTGGGTGTGCATCCGACGCTGGTGCCGTTCTCGCACATGCTGGCGAACGTCAACGGCGTGTTCAACGCCGCGATGGTCAAGGGCGACATGAGCGACTACACGATGTACTATGGCCGTGGCGCCGGGCGTGCGCCGACCGCCTCCACCGTGGTGGGCGACATCGGCGACATTGCGCGCAACCTGGCCCATGGCGAAACGCGCTACACGCGCGGCGTGCCGACCTATGCCGAGGGCAGCGCCAAGCTGCGCGCGGCGGGCGACATCGCATCCGCCTTCTATCTCCGCTTCATGTTGGCGGATAAACCGGGCGCCTTCGGCACGGTGGCGACGATTCTCGGGCGGCATGGCGTGTCCATCTCCGCGGCTTCCCAGAAGGGGCCTGCAGCGGAGGCGGGCGGCTCCGTGCCGGTGGTCGCGCTGACGCATAAGGCTAAGGCGGCGGATCTTGAGGCGGCTCTGGCGGAGATCAAGTCCTCTGGCGTGGTAGCCGAGGACCCGGTCAAGCTGCGGATGCTCTAATCCCATGGCCTTCGATCTTTCCAGGAAAAAGGCGTTCGTGTGTGATCTGGACGGCACCCTGTTCATGGGGCCGACCCCGATCGCGCCCGCGGTGAAGTTCGTCATCGACAACACCGTGAATGGACGTTTCTCCTTCTTCTACCTGACGAACAACACCTCGAAGTGTCCGGAAGAGTACATGAAGAAGATCTCCGGTGCGGCGATTCCCGTCGTGCCGGAGCAGATTCTCACGCCGCTCATCACGCTTGAGGCCTATATCCGCGAAAAGGGATACAAGAGCGTCTATCTGCTCGCGAGCGCCAAGGTGACCGCGCACATGGCGGCGCGCCTGGCCGACGTGGGCGTGACTTTCGAGTATTCGCCTGAACGCAATGAGCTCATTGCGCTGGCGTACGACAAGGAGCTGACGTACGACAAGCTCGCGAAGGCGACCTCGCTCTGGAATATGCGCAATACGCCGCCGAGCCCCATGTGTCCCGTGCGGCCCGCCAACCAGACGCCGGTCGATTTCGTCGCCACGCATCCCGACAACTGCTGTCCCTCGGAATGTGGCCCCATCCCCGACGTGGGCGGCATGCTGAAGTTCCTGGAGATCACCAACGGCATGAAGCCGAGCCATGTGTTCGGCAAGCCTTCGCCTTCGCTGCTGGCGCCGGTGCTGGCCAAGTTCAAGCCCGAGGAGATTGCCTGCGTGGGCGATCGGCTCTACACGGACAAGGCGATTGCCGACAATGCGGGCGTCGATTTCGTGTGCGTGCTTTCGGGCGAGACGACAACGGCCGATCTGGCGCAGTACAAGGGAACGCCCCCCGCGATTGTCGTTGAGACCTTCGACCAGGTCGAAAATCACTGATCTCAGCCCTCGCGCCGCAGCGGAAACTTTCGTTTTTTTCACCGTCGGTGTGTTTTCCGACGTGTTTCTGCTATAATATCCGTGATGGGGTCTCGCGGTATGGTGTTTTTGCACAAAAACGAAAGGGTGAAAATGAGGCGCGTCTCGACATTTTCGTTGAATGGCCTGGCTTGCGTGTTGGGCATTATGGGGCATGTCGCCTGGGCGGCAAGCACGGTGGACTTTGGCGTTCAGGTCGGGAAGATGCGTCCGGAACTGTATTCGTCTGGGTTCGGGCCGATGGTCTGCTCCTGTCCGCAGGCGGCCATTGACGATATTCGGTCGATGGGGTTCAAGGCGGCGCGCACGCACGATTGGGCTTTGCTCAACTCCAACGAACGCGTGTGCGACGTGCACCACATCTTTCCCCTTATGCATCTGGATGCCGCCGATCCGAAGAACTACGTGTTCGGCCCCACCGACTATCTGCTGAAGCGCGCGCGCGAAGAGGCGGGTCTGGACATCTTCTTCCGTCTGGGCACCTCCATTGAGCACTCGGGTCCCAAAATCCACTTCAATTCGCTTATTCCCGTAGACTTCGAGAAGATGGCGGAGGTTTTCGCCGCCACGGTACGCCACTACAACCATGGTTGGGGCAATGGCCATCAGTGGGGCATCAAGTACTGGGAAATCTGGAACGAGCCGGATGGCGTCAACAACATGTGGTGCCTGCCGGAGGGCGACATCGGGGTTTCGCAGGAAGAGACCAAGGCGCGTAACGCGCGTCGCGCCGAGCTCTTCGCGAAATTCTTCGCCATCTGCCTGAAACGGCTCAAAAACGAGTTCGGCGATGAGATCAAGGTAGGCGGCCCGGCGCTCTGCTGGATGAACACCGACTATTTCAAGCAGCTCTTCAAGGCCTGCCAGGAGGTAGGCGTGGCACCCGACTTCATCTCGTGGCACCATTACGCCAAGGACCCCGCCGTGATCATGAAGGCGATTGACACGGGCCGCGTCCTTTGCGACCAGCATGGTTTCACAAAGTGCGAGCTGATCATCAACGAGTGGCATTTCTTTGGCAACTACAGCTGGTCGGACCTTCGCTCGCCGGATCCTGTGGCGCGCCGCAAGGCGTGGGAGGGACCGCATGCGCACAACGACATCGATTCGTCGGCCTTCAACCTGACGATGCTGTCGAAGTTCCAGCACTCCAAACTCGACCAGGCCTACTACTACGGCTGCCGGCACAGCGGCAGTTGGGGCTTCAAGGACGAGGCGCAGGTCAAGTACAACGTCTACCATTCGTTGAAGCTGTTTGGCGACTTCATTCGCGACTACCCGGTCCTGTGCGTCTCGTCTGGCGAGGGAACCGTCACAACGCTGGCGGGCAAGAGCGCTGACGGAAAGAAGTGCGCGGCGTTGGTGACCGACTATCTGGGCACGGGCGGGGAGCTCGTCGTGAAGGTGGCGGGCGTGCCCGTCGGCTGGGAGGCGACGGCGGTTCTGCTGGACCATGAGCGGAAGCTGGAGGCCTGCGCGGCCGAGTTCTCGGATGGTCTGCTGAAGCTGCGCAAGCGCCGCCCGGAGAGCGCGGCTTTCTGCGTGACTTTCGCGCCCCGGGAAGAGCCGCATCCGACCGATCTCGCCGGCTGGGAGCCGCTGCTCAAGCCGGATCTCTCGAATGTCGAGCCGCAGAAGGAGCCTGTGTGGTCCGTTGATGCGGCGGGCTGTCTGGTGGCGACCAAGGATGTGAATCTGGTGACGCAAGCGGCCTACACGAATTTCGCGCTTGACCTGGAGTTCCAGCTTGCGCCGGGCGCCAATGCGGGCGTGTTCATCTACGCCAGCGACCTCAAGAACTGGATCCCCAACAAGATCGAGGTGCAGCTGCTGGACAATTCGGCGCCTTCGGCCGCCAAGTATCCTGCCATCTGGAAGAATGCGGCGCTCTACGGCCATCAGGCGCCGTATCGGGATACGCTGAAGCCGGTCGGTGAATGGAACCGCCTGACGATCTACTGCCGCGGCAAGAATATCCGCGTCGCCCAGAACGGGGCCTTCATTCTCGAGGCGGACCTGGCGCGCTTCACCGACGTCAAGTTCAATCCCGATGGCAGCGAAGCGCCGAAATGGCATACACGCCCCTATGCGCAGCTGCCGACCTGCGGCCGGATCGGCTTTCAGGGATGCCACGGCGGCATCGCCACGAAGTTCCGCAATGTGCGGGTGAAGAAGTTTGACTAAAGCGCAAGGAGGAATTATGTTGACACCATGCAAGCGTGTTCTGGCGTTGGTTTCTGTGGCCGTATGCTCCTTGCCAATCCTGGCAGGAACCTGCACCTGCACATTTGAGTGGTTCAGGAACAATGCCGTCGCCAACTTTCAGATCCCGCTCACCTTGGAGGAGGGACGCAGCGGATTCTCCTACCGCGGCATCGCCGCAGACGGCAGCGATCTGCGCATCTCGGATGGCGCCGCCAATTTGCCGTACGAAATCGAGAACTGGAATCCGTCCGGCAAGTCCATCGTGTGGGTGAAGGTGCCGTCCTTCTCTAGTGCGACTACGCTCACGCTGCGGTGGGGCGAAGAGGCGCAGGGCATTGCCCCGGCCGAGGCTGAGAACTTCTGGGACGAGGCCTTTGCCGTGGTGCACTTCGGTGACGAGTCTGTCGTCAACGCCGTGAACAACGATGCGCTCACGGGGGCTGCGACCTATGAGGACTCTCTTATGGGGCAAGGTGTCGCTTTGAACAGGACAGGGTCATTGGTGAAGACGGGGGCCGACGCTTTCGATTATGGTGCCACGACGAATCAGTTTACGATCTCCTTCTGGATCAGGACGGATGCATTGAAAGGGGGTTCCTCCGCCGATGGAACGTATCTTCTGCAGTGGGGCCCCAAGGAAGATCAGCACGCCGTGTTGCTGAACTGGAACTCAGGCCAGGATGGCGTATTTTCCTTCTACAACCTGAACAATGTGAAGGGCAGCTTGCCGGCGGACACGTCCATGAAATTGCCGGACAGTGCCTGGCACCATATTGCCTTTACCTATAACGGGGCCACGTTCACGGCCTATCGGGACGGTTTTATCATGTTCTCAAAGTCGTTGAGCGGATTCTCCTATCTGCCGGTGCCGACCAAGGAGAGCTATCTCTCGATCGGCGGCACCACCAGTGGCAGTCATGCGTTCCGCGGCTCCTTGGAGGAGGTGCGCTTTGAAAACGTCTGCCGTGGGGCAGATTGGATTCGTGCGGCGGTGGAGACGCAGTCGCGTGAGGTTCCGGGCGGCAGTGCGCAGATTTCGTTCGCGGATTATTCGGGTGATCCCATCGCGAACTTTCCCGCCTATATTCAGGTTGATGCCAATACGGGGATTCTGCCAGAAGCCTTCTATCAGTCTCTGCTGCGCGGGGCCGCCCATGTCCGCGACCGGCGTACGGGGGCTTTGTTGCCGATTGAGATTGAGCATGCCTTCTTCAATGCATTCGACAACACGCTGGGATTTTGGACGCTTATGCCCCGCTATTCTGCGGAGGACGGTCTTTTGCTTACGACATCGTTCAATTGCTATGCGCCCGTCTCGTCCGATGCCGAGATCAATCCCATGGGACCGGCCGGTATCTGGAACGATGAAGACTATCTGATGGTCTTCCACATGAATCCCACGGGCCTGCTGCACGATGTGGTGCACAATGTGCGATTGGCTGCCAATTGCCGCGGTGCCGACAATCGTTTAGGTGGTTTCCCGGTGGCCACGGACGGTCCGACGGGACCTTATGGGGCCTACCGTTCCACCACCAATGCCGTGCAGCGTAAGTACAATGGCGTCTCGATCGACCATCCGCTCACCAATGTCTTCACCATCTCCTGGTGGATGAAGGAAGACGCCGATGAATACGCCGCGCCCAAACCCGAAACGTACGTCTGGAACGTGTTCGGCACCTGTGCCCTCAAGGGTGCGGGCTATTCGGGTCATGGCGCGGGCGCCAACCAGATTGCGTTGTATTCCAGCATGAAGGAGACGAAAATGGTCGTGCCCGATGCCGGATGGCATCATTACGCCTATGCGTCTGATGGGAAAAAGACCTATTGCTATCGAGATGGCGAACTGATGACGACAACCACGCAGGTGAAGAACTTCGGCTTCGCGTCAGGCGTCTCCGGTCAATCGGTCATGCTCATGAGCTCGTCCAACCCCGTCAAGGATGCCTTCCGCGGCTGCGGTGACGAATTCCGTGTGGAAACCGTGTGCCGGGATGCGACTTGGGTCAAGGCCTGCTATCTGAATCAGCTGGCGTGGCGCAACGGCACGCCTTGGCAGCTAGTGCCGCATTTCGCCAAGGCCGTGGAGGGCACCGTCGTGGCGGGGAAACTTCACGCCTCCGCCACGCTTTCCTGTCGCACGAATGCGACGGTAACGCTGTTTTGGGGGACGACGGATGGCGGACAATATCCGCACTATTGGACAGATTCGGTATCCCTTGGTGAACAGGCGGACGGCGTTGTTGCTGCGCAAGTCGTGTTGCCGAACGCGGGTGGACGCTATGCCTATCGTTTCCGTGCGGTGAATGAGCATGGCACGGCCTGGAGTGATGTGCGCTATGTAGAGATGCTGCCTCGGGGAAAGGCGCGCGTCTATGAGTTCAAGGTGGCCTACGAAGGCACGGAGACGCTGAAAGATTTCCCGCTGTGTGTGCGCATCCCGGCCACGGTGGAGCTTCCTGCAGACAAGGGACAGGTGCGTTTTGTTGACGAAGCCGGTCTGGTACTGGCTTGGGAAGCCGAATCGTGGGACCCAGAAAACGAGAGTGTGGTGTGGGTACGTTTGCCGGAGCTTGAGAAGGAGACGGTCGTGCGCCTTGAGTTCCGCAGCGACTGGTCGGCTGCGGGCGATTGGTCGGCCGCCGAGACCTGGGATGCGACCGCCTTTGCTGGGGTCTATCATTTCGCGCCTGGGACAACGGTGGTGTCGCGCGATTCGTCCGCCACCGCCAATGACCTCACCCAGAATTCGCTCAAGGCCACCGTCACCAATGGCGTGGCAGGCCCGGCGTTCTATTGGTCTGGCACAACCTCTGGCGTGACAAAAGGCATTGACGCCGGGCGGCCGTTCTGCGATTTCCGCCAGGGTTTCACTTTCTCCTGCTGGGCGCGAATGCCTAGTGACTCAACGGCGAGTGACCAGTGGTTGGTCAAGCACGAATTACGCGACAAGGAGGACATCGCTTCCAATTATTATTGCCAGTATGTAATCCGCTATAACGCCAGTCAGAACGGAGCTGTGGAATTCTATCTGTATGCGCAGAATAGCCAATTCACACCTTATGGGTTGATGTTCGGGGGCCTGGGCCTGTCGGATGGCGGCTGCAGTTCAAGTTCTTCGACGGCCACTGGTCCGCTTGCGAGCATCAGCCGGGCGACTTGCCCAGACGATGGGTGGCACCACTACGCCTTCGTACATGACGGACTCTTCCTTCGTGCCTATCGGGATGGCGTGCAGGTGAATCAGGCCTTCTGGCCTTTTGTGCTCAATGCCGGCGTACTCGGTCATAAGCAGATGGCCATGGGCTTCGGTAATAATGTTAACGCGTCCAACTGTTTGCGTGGTTCGTTGGACGAGTATCGCGCGGAGTGGGTGGGCCGTTCGGCTGCCTGGATCAAGGCTTGTTACGACAACCAGAAACTTAATTCGGACTTCGTCACGCTGGGGCGTGTGATCATCCCCGCCCTGACCATCATTCTCAGATAACCTCACGAGGCATTGCCATGAGCAAAACGAACAGAAGAAACTTTATCGGATACGCCACAGCGGCGAGCGCAGCGTTGGGCTTCCCCGCGATTGTGCGCGGACAGAACCTCAATTCGCGTCTGCAGCACGCCTGCATCGGCACGAGCGGTAAGGGTCAGGACGACTGGAAGCGCCTGATGTCGCATGAGAAGATTGATCTTGTGGCCGGCTGCGACGTGGACACGTCGCACATGCGCGCGTTCAAGGCCCAGATGCCGAATGCCCGTCTCTACCAGGATTGGCGTGAGCTCCTGGAGAAGGAGGGGAGCAAGATCGACTCCGTGAACGTCTCCGTGCCAGACCACATGCACACGATCATCGCGGTCAATGCGCTGCGTCGTGGCAAGCACGTCTATTGTCAGAAGCCGCTGTGCCGCGGCCTCAACGAGGCGAAGCTGCTGCATGACGAGGCGCGCAAGGCCGGGGTGGTCACGGAAATCGGCGCGCAGGTGACGGGCGACGGCGGCGATCGTGCGGCTGTGGCCTGGCTCAAGGCCGGGGTGCTTGGGCCCATCGAAAACGTGTACATGTTCCTCAACGTGCACGGCATCTTCCGTCTGCCGCGATGCGAAGTGCCGACGGGCGAAGATCCGATTCCGGCGACGCTTGACTGGGAGAAGTGGCTGGGCACGGCACCTGTGCGCAACTACAAGAAGGGCATCTACCACCCCGGGCATTGGCGCAAGTGGCGAGACTTCGGTTCCAGCACGATGGGCGACAACGGCTTCCACCTGATGAGCGCCACATGGCTGGGCATGGAGCTGCCGGGTGATCTGGCACCCATCAGTGTGTATGGCGAATCCGATCCCGAGTGGATGAAATTCGACGCGCCACGCCGCCGCCAGATCTGGCCTGTGGGCAACCACGTCACGTGGAAATTCCCGGGCGTGAAGGCCTCGGGCGGCAAGCCGTTCACGATGGAATGGTGCGACGGCATCCCGGAGGAGAATCCGCCGGCGGGTTTCCTGCCGCCGCCTCTTGCGGTGGAGATCGCCCAGAAGCTGCGCATGAAGTCGACGCCCGTCATCGGCAAGATGATCAAGGGCCGCGACGGCTGGATGATGCTCTCGCACGGTTCGATGCCGGTGGTGTTGATGAACGACGGCTCGCGTCCGAAGGCGCCGAAGATTCCGCGTGGGCCGGGCCATTACCACGACTTCATCAACCACTGCCTGAATGGTTCGCGCGGTGCGCTTGACTTCGTCGCGCGCGGTACGGCCATGCAGGATGCGCTGCTGCTCGGGAATGCGGCGCAGCTCGTGCCGGGCAAGGAACTGGTGTGGGATGCGCAGAAGCGTGTCATTGCTAATTCCGATGAGGCCACGCAGATACTCTATCCCAAATACCGCGACGGCTGGACACTCGAAGGGCTGGCGTAATGAAAACGACATCATTGTCTTCGGTCGTCAGCCGCCGCACATTCGTTCTGGGCACGGCGGCAGCCACGGGAACCTTTTTCATTCCGCCCACTCGCCTTTTCGGACAGGAATTGCCGAAGAAGCAGGTGCGTCTGGCGGTGGTGGGATCGGGTGGCATTGGCGTGATGACGCGCAAGGAACTCGTCAAGGCCGGCGCCACGGTGGCGGCCCTGTGCGACGTCAATGCGTCCGTGCTCGCCAAGCAGGCGGCGGAATTTCCCGGCATCCCCACCTACACGGACTGGCGCAAGCTCTTTGCGCATGCCAAGGACTTTGACGCCGTGGCCGTGTGCACGCCCGACCACACGCATGCCATCATCGCTCTGCACGCCATGCGCCTCGGCAAGCACGTCTATGTGCAGAAGCCGCTGGCCCATTCCTTCTCGGAATGCGCCATGCTGATGAAGGAGCAGGACCGTTCGGGCGTGGTGGCGCAGATGGGCAATCAGCATCTGCCGCACACGCTCAAGACGCGCGCCGCCCTCGCCGCCAATGTCATTGGCCCCGTGAAGGAGGTGTGGTGCTGGACGGACCGGCCGGCGGGCTGGTGGCCTCAGGGTATGACGGCCTATCCGCCGGCGCAGCCGCTGCCGTCCTGCTACACGGAAGAGGCCTGGGATCTCTGGAATGGCCCCGCGCCTTTCCACGCCTACAATGCGGCGCTGGTGCCGTTCAAGTGGCGTGGCTGGTGGGATTACGGCACAGGGGCCATCGGCGACATGGCGGTCCACAACGCCGGACCCGCCTTTCTGGAGCTGGGCTGGGGTTTGCCCACGGCCGTGCAGGCCTTCCCCGATGCCGCCGCCACGGTGGCGTTCCCCGAGAAGGTGCGCATCGAGCTTGAGTTTGCCGCCACGGCGCAGAACCCGCGCCCCGTGAAGTTCGTCTGGCTGAACGCGAAACAGCAGCCGCCCGCGTTGCCGGGCATGCGTCCGAACTACGACTACGGCGGCAACGGGCTGCTCTTCATCGGCGAAAAGGGCGCGTTCAACGGCAATCCGCTGGGCGGGCTGCCGGCCCTCGTGGCGCATGGCGACCATGGCTGGAATGACGAATCGAAGGAGGCCGCCCGTGCGCTGCAGCAGGCGCTGAAGGCCGTGCCGCCCCACAACGAGAATTATCACTATCGGCAGTTCGTCGACGCCTGCCTCGCCAACAACCCGGCCGGCTGCACGAGCCGCATGCGCTTTGCGGCGCCTTTCACCCAGTCGCTCCTGCTGGGGGCGATTGCGCTGCGCTGGCCCGAGCGGAAGCTGGCGTTTTCGGCTGCGGACGGAAAGTTCGTAAATGCGCCCGAGGCGGATGCCTTCCTCAAGGCGCCTGAACGCGGCGCATTCTCGATGAAGGAATTTGCATGAGGAACCTGATGATGATCAGAAAACTGCTGATGTTTGTCGCCGCGCTGGCGGCCCTGGCCGCCCTGGCGGACACGGAACCGTGGCGCGAGGTATTTGCCGCCGATCTCTCGAATGCGGACTACGATCCCGCCATCTGGCATCGCGACGCCGAAGGGTGCCTCACGGCCGAGAAGGACGTGGCCATCTGGACGAAGGCGGACTATGGCCGCTTTGAGCTGTCGTGCGAATACAATCTCGAGCCGGCGGCGAACAGCGGCGTGCTGCTCTACTGCTCCAACACGAAGAGCTGGATCCCCAATGCGGTGGAGATTCAGCTGTTGGACGATGCGGCCCCGAAATGGAAGGGGCTCAACCCCCGGCAGGCGAATTTGAGCTTCTTTGGCCACCAGGCGCCGACGTCCAATCCCGCCAAGCCGGCCGGCGAGTGGAATCAGCTCACGGTGGTGGCGGATGGTTCGAAAATCGCGGTGTCGCTCAATGGCGTGCTGGTGAACACCTGTGACCTCTCGGTGTGGACGGACGCGAAGAAACTGCCGGACGGGTCGCCGATTCCGCCGTGGCTGAGCCGGCCGTGGAGTGATCTTGCGCACATCGGCAAGATCGGCTTCCAGGGCCGCCATGCCGGCGCGGGCGTGCGCTTCCGCAACGTGAAGATCCGTCCGCTGCCCGCGGCGAAGCCGCGCATGGCGTTGACGCTCATGAGCTACAACATCCGCATTGGCTGTGGGCATGATGATCCCTTCAAGCTGCCCAAGGGGTCGTTGGGGCATCTGCCGCAGTGCGCCGCCGTGATCAATGCCGTCGACGCCGACTTCATCGGTCTGCAGGAGGTGGACCGCTGCAGCACGCGGGTGGGCGGCATGGACCAGACGGCCGAGATGGCGCGCCTGTGCGGCCGGCAGGGCGTGTGGGTGGAGAAGATCCCGAATTATGGCGTCTCCCTGCTCGCGCGTGACATGCCCTTTTGCGTGGAAAAGGTCCTGATGAAGGGTTCGCTCCACACGCGGGCGCTGCTGGTGGCGGAATTCCCCGACTGCTTTGTGGCCAACACGCATTTCCCCCTGGCCGACTGGGCCTGCACCGCCGCCGCCGCCGCAGTGCGCCAGGCACTGGCGCCCAAAGCCTCGAATAAGCCCGTTTTCCTGATGGGCGACTTCAATTCGACGCCGACTTCGGCTGCGATCAAGGCGCTGAAGGAGGACTTCGCGGTCCTCTCCGACGAGACGAAGTTCACCTGGAATGCAAAGAAGCCGGACCGCACGATCGACTACATATTCGTGGACAAGGCTCACGCCAAAGACTTCAGGGTCGTTGCGCAGACGGTGGAGGCGCATCCCGAGGCCACGGACCATTGCGCCCTTGCGGTACGGCTCGCGGTTCGTGGTTTGTGACGCGCAGCACCTGTTTCGTGGACCTCGAATTCGCATCGGGAGAATAATGGTGGGAGCGGATATGCTGACACGCAGGAATTTCGTTGTCTCGACGGCGTCGATGTTGGCGATGCCGCGGGTGTGCCTGGCTGGTGATGCGGGTGTTCCCGCGTGGCGTCCGGGCGAGCTCGAGCTTCATTTCATTCACACGGGACGTGGCGAGAACTGCTTCTACATCCTGCCGGACGGCACGACAGTCGTCAATGACTGCGGCGACTTCTACTGGCACGGCAGGCGTGCGGCGAAAGCCGTGCCGTTCTTGCCTGCCGGTACCGAGACGGAGCTTGGGGCGGAGGTGGTCGCGCGCTACATAGACGCCGTTGCGCCGCGAAAGCGGCTGGACTACGCACTCGTCTCCCATTGGCATACCGATCATACGGGCGATCCTTCGCTCGGGCATCGGCTGGCGAAGGACGGACGCAAGGTCTGCGGGCTGGCCTATCTCGGCGAACGATATGACTTCAGCACCTTCCTCGATCACCAGTATCCCAATGTCGGGCAGTATGGCGGCGGCGATGTTGAGGGACGTGACATGATTGAGGCCTGGCTCAAGGCGAAGCGCGTTCCGCGTGAACCCTTCAAGGTGGGGGCGCTTGATCAGATTGCGCTTCGGCATGATCCCGAGGGCAGGTATCGCGGACTCTTCTCGATCCGCAACATCTGCGCGAATGCCGTCTGCTGGACGGGCCGGGGCGAGGACGTCATCGACTACGGGGCGATACACGCCAAGGCGATTGGCAAGGTTTCGATCCCCAATCAGAACACGCTGTCGATGGGGCTCCTGATCCGCTACGGGAAGTTCAGCTTCTTCACGGGCGGCGACGTGTCCGGCAAACTGAAGAACGCCGCCGGAGAGGACTTCAACTACGAGGGCGTCGTCGGGGGCGTCGTCGGCCACGTTGATGTCTGCAAGACGAATCATCATGCCTGGAAGGATGCGATGACGGTGGAGTTCGTCCGCGCGGTCCGCGCCAAAGACTACATCACCTGCGTGTGGTGCACGGAGCACATCCACGAGGCGAGCCATGTCAATCTCTCTTCGCGTGAACTCTACCCCGGTGATCGACGCGTCTATCCGACATACGTTCCGGCGTGGCCGAAGGCGCAGTGGCCGGATGCGTTGTGGTGGAAGGATGTCAACATGTCTGGCGGCAACATCGTCGTGAAGGTTGCCCCCAGAGGTGAATCCTACCGAATCTTTGTTGCATGAGGCCGGTGTTCTGGTCCGTTCCCGCAAAGATTGGCGCTGGCGGCTTGATAAAGTGGGCCTTTTTTGGTATCATTAGGCCGTCTGCGGAAGGGCATGAGACTGTCGGTTGGTTGTGTTCTGCCCAGACAGGAACTGAAAGGCGTTTATGGCAACTGAAATCACGATGAAGGACCTGCTGCAGGCCACGATCGACGAAGGCGCGTCGGACCTGCACGTGCGTGCGTTCATGCCGCCTGAATTGCGTGTCCATGGTGAGCTGGTCCCCATTGCTGACGAATCCTTTGAGGCGTCCGACACCGAAAAGCTCTGCCGTGAGCTCTGTACGCCGGAGCAGTTCAATGAAGTGGAGCACAATGGCGGCGCCGATTTCGCCATTTCCCATGATGACGGCACGCGTTTCCGTGTGAGCGTGTTCAAGGAACGCAATCGCTGGGGGTTCGTGCTGCGTATGATCCCCAATTCGCTTCTCACCCTCGAGAAGATCGGTCTGCCGCCCACTATCAAGGAGCTGCTTTTCAAGCCGCGTGGCCTTATTCTGGTCACGGGCCCCACAGGTTCGGGCAAGTCGACGACGCTCGCCTCGATGATCGACGTGATCAACCAGGAACGTGGCGTACACATCATCACGCTCGACGACCCGATCGAATTCTCCCACACCTCGAAGAAGTCGCTCATCAC
>JAKSOW010000102.1 GCA_024405395.1 Kiritimatiellia bacterium
GGCGCACCTCTTCGTCCGGTACGCCCAACCTGTAGATCCCATAGTCATAGGACTTGATCGTCAGGTAACCGGTCTGATAAAGCATCCCGACTGGATCAAGCGACTTGAGGTCGGCCACGTCAAACGAGCTGTCGGAGGCACCGTGGAGCTTGTCGTAGTCAAACGCCAGCACCCCGTCACGCTTGAGGAGGTTCATCAGGTGCGACGCACGCCCCGTCGACGACCAGTAGGCGCCGAACATCGGCTCGCGCCTGACGAGCGTCTGGCCGATCGAAACGGGATTGTAGACCGTCGTCTCGTCGTACTTCGCAAAGCGGTAGCCATTGTACCAGCGCTTGAGCTCCGCCCGATAGTCGGCGTAGGAGAGCTTCATCTTCTCGGCATGCGCCCGCAGGTGCTCGTCGAAGTTCGCGTCCAGCTCCTCTTCCGTAAAGCCGAACATCGCCGCGTACTCGTCCTCGAAGGAGATGTCGTTCAGGCTCGAAAGCGTCGAGAAGATCGAAAGCTTCGTGAACTTGCTGACGCCCGTGATGAACAGGAAGCGGATCTTGTCCGTGTTGTCCTTGAACTGCGCGTAGATCGTCGCAAGCTGATCGCGGATGTATTCGGCGAGCGGGACATTGGCGAGCGACTTCGCGACCGGATCGTCGTACTCGTCGATCAGGATCACACACCCCTTCCCATCACGGTTCTTGAAGAACGTGAGGGCAAGGGCGAGATTGTCGGAAGGCTGCAGATCGTCGTCATAAACATATCCCGCCGCCTCAAGAACAGACTTCACGGCGACGGGAAACGACGCCATGAACTCTTCGCGGCTCGTCGACTTCACCCCACCCCAGTTGAAGTGGATGACCGTGTGTGGCACGAAATCGTAGTCGGTCTTCGCAATGGCGAGATCGGCGAAGAATTCCCGATGGCCCTGGAAGATCGACTTCAGCGTCGTCACGCCCAGCGACTTGCCGAAGCGACGTGGACGCGCACAGAAGAAATAGCGACGACTCGGATCCGTGATCAGCCGATGGAAATACGCGGTCTTGTCCACGTAAATCTGCCCGGCTTTCCGCAGCTCCTCGAAGTTGGCAATGTCTGTCGCAATCGATCTCATGGGCATATTATCGCACACATCCACCAGGTTTGGCGCTACCGATTAGGCCTTCACTTCCCAACCGGGCTCATAGGTGCGCGTCCAGTACTTCCACGCAGGGGAATCCTTCGTGGTGGGACGGCCCGTGTTGGGGTCGATGTGGATGGCCTCGCCACACGCCATCGACACGTTGCCGAGCTCGGTGAGGAGGTTGGACTTCAGCGACGAGTCGATCGGCTGGGCCGTGTTGAGGTCCTTGTTGCGCGTGCATTCCACAAAGCGCTGCATGTGCCAGCCGTCGATGGCCTCGGCGGGGTTGGAGAGACGGTTGTCGCCGCTCTGCGCGCTGGGGTCGGCCGTGCCGGCTTCCCAGCGCTTGAGTTCCTTCTTGCCCTTGCGGTCGTAGTGCACCGCCTCGCCACGGGGCCCGAACAGCACCACACCATCGTCGCAGTAGACGAGACAGCCCGTCCACAGGCCCATAAACGGCTGGGCACCCGTGTGGGAGCAGCCTTCCCAGGTCATGTACTTCTTCTCGGGGAACTGCACCGTAAGCATGTGCGTGTCGTCCCAGTCCCAGTCTTCGCCCTCGCAGAAGAGGTGCCCGCCGCCTGCGTACACGCGCTCCGGCCATTCGGCGCCCAGCGCCCAGCGGGCGATGTCCACAAAGTGGAGGCCGTTGTTCGGCAGATCGCCCGTGCCATAGCCACGGAAGAAGCGCCAGTTGTAGTGGACGATGTTGGACCGGTACTCACGCCGAGGCGCACAGCACTGCCACAGGTCCCAGCCTTCCTTGCCGAGCCACTCGGGAATCGCCACCGGCTTGACGCCACGGATGGCCGGACGGTCGGAAAGGCACCAGCACTTCGCCCAGTGCGGCTTGCCGATGGCGCCCGACGCGATGAGCTCAACGCCCTGCTTCGTGGCATAGCTCGAACGACGCTGCGTGCCCAGCTGGAACACGGCCCCCGTCGCCTTCTGCACATCACGCAGCACCTCGGCTTCGCCGGCGGTGACGCCGATCGGCTTCTCGAGATAGAGGGACTTGCCGGCCTTCATCGCCGCACATCCGATGTACACGTGGCTGTGGTCCGGCGTCGCGACGATCACGCCGTCGATCGTGGGATCCTGCATCAGATCGCGGAAATCGCGGTACTTCTTCGGGGTATTGCCGCCCAGGCGCTTCACTTCGGCGGCCGCATACTCGAGCGCGTCCTTGTCCACATCGCAGACGGCGGCCACTTCCGCACCCTGTGCTTGACAGGCACGGCACATCACCTGATAACCGCGGCCACGCGCCCCCTTGGGGTCGAGCACGAAGCCATTGCCATGGTCCTTGGAACGGCAGCAGCCCACCACCGCCAGACGAATGCGGTTCGACGGCGCATCCGCACCAAAGGCACGACCGGCGGCGGCAATCGCAAAAGCCCCTGCGCCCGTCTTGATAAAATCACGTCTATTCATCTTAGATTCCTCCTGAAAAGACAGCAAAACACTTGCGCCTATTGTACCCGATACAGACCTGCGTTGTCAATCACCCAGTTCAATCAGATCGACACCATTTTGAGTATCGATCCGAACTTTTCCACATTACCTTTTTTTGGTATACTCTCTGCCGTGTCAAAGAAGAAGAAGAAATCCGATTTCGCCTGTCGCTGCGAATATCTCGCACTCCGCGGCGCCTGCGGCCTTGTCAATGCCGTGCCCTATCCTGTAGCCTGCGCGCTCGCACGCGGGGCTGCCTGGATGGCGTTCAACGTACTGGGGTTCAAGCGCGCGCGTACGCTCGCGCGCATACGCGAGACCTTCCCCGAGAAATCCGCCGCCGAAGCACGGCGCATCGCGGTTTTCTCGCTGGCCAATGTCCTCCAGGATGCGGTGGAGATGATTCGTGCGCCCTACTTCGACAAGCAGTGGATCACCGATCACGTAGCCGACATCCAGCTTTACTCCGATCGTCTACGCGGTTACGTCGATGAGGGCAAGGGCGTCGTCATCATGGTGCCCCACGCCGGCAACTGGTATATGGCCGCCTGGGCCATGGCCAAATACGGGCTGAAGCTCTGCGCCATCGCCGCCAAACAGCGCAATCCCTACGTCAATGCGTGGATGAACCGCCAGTATGGCGACATTGACGTGGTGGAACGCGGCAGCGCCCACGTAATGCACGAAATCCGCGAGCGCCTGCTCCAGGGGCAGGGCTTCGCCATTCTACCCGACTTGCGCGTACCGGCCCCTGATGTCGAAGTGCCCTTCCTCAACGGTACCGCCAATGTCTCCCATGGCGGTGCCATGTTCGCCGTCCACACAGGCGCCCCGCTTGTGGTGGCGATGATGCGCCGCATCAACGGAAAGCACGTCTTCGACCACTTGGCCACGCTTCGGCCCGATCCCAACGCCTCCGACCGCAAGACCGAGGCCGCCCGCCTGACGCGCGAGGCCATGGCCCTGATCGACGAGGCGGTGCGCAAGACGCCCGAACAGTGGTTCTGGTTCAACAAAAGATGGATACTGGAGCCTGTCCGCAAATGAAAGCCGAACACATGAGGTCGGTCTGGAAGATCCTGGCGGCAACCCTGACGGCGTGTATCCTCTGGGCAGCTTATCCACCCCGCGGCGAAGCCTACGGCATACTCTTTGCCCTCGTCCCCATGCTCGCGCTCACGCGCCTCGTGAAACCTGGCACGGCGACACGGTGGTGGTTCGCCTCGGGCTTCGCCTTCTGGTTCGCCACCCTAGCCTGGATGCCAGCCGTCTGCAAGAACAACGGCCCCTGGCCATTGGTGGTTCTGGGCTGGATGGGGCTTGCCGCTCTTTGCTCAGGCTACTTTGCGCTGTTCGGATTCCTGTCCGCCACACTGTGGCGCAAGGTCGCCGCCCTGCACAAGGACCACCTGGGCGTATGGGCGGCATTGGCCGCCCCCATCCTCGAAGCCGTTCTCTGGGCCGGCGTCGAATGGCTTCGCGGTGTGCTCTTCACGGGCTTTGCCTGGAACTTCCTCGGCACGGCGCTCGGCGACTACCCGTCCTTTGCCGTCCCCGCCCGCCTCGGCGGCGTCTACCTGCTGAGCGCGCTGGTGGTCCTGGCCAATGGGATCTTCACGACGATGGCCCTGCGCGCCCTGCGTCCGATGCTGCCCACAGCGGAGACTACCACCGAGACTCCCGCCCTTTCCGCCACCCAGCAACGTATTCTGCGTTTCCTGGAGACGGCGCTGCCGCTGCTCCTCATCTGGGCGGCCCTTGAAGCCGCCAGGCCCACGCAGACGCCGCAGCCCGTCCTCTCCACTCTTCGCGTAGCCCTGATCCAGCGCAATGCGCCCTGCGTCTTCTCGCAGCGTGACGCCGAGGATCCCTACCAGCCCTTCTTCGGGCTGCTGGACAAGGTGGCCCTGGCGCGTCCGGACCTTGTTGTACTCGCGGAAAGTGCTTTTGCCGAATTCGGCACGGCCCGCAGTGACCGCGCCCGGCAGGCCGCTCTCCATTTCGCCAATCGTGCCGGCGGGGCCGCAGTCATCGGCGGTGCGGATGACGCCGTCTACTCCAATGGCGTCAAACGCGTCTACAATGCCGCCGCCTACTATTCGCCGCACGTCGAGAATGCGCTCGTGGACGTCTATCACAAGCAGCATCTCGTGCCGTTTGGCGAGTACATCTTCCTCGACAAGTGGATCACGCCCCTGCAGCGCCTTTCGCCCATCGGCGTCTCGCTGCATCCGGGCGAACCCAAGCTCTTCGACCTGGACGGCGTGAAGATCGCCCCGCTCATCTGCTTTGAGGACACGGACCCCACCTTGGCCCGGCGGGCCGCCGCCGATGGGGCCGACGTCATCGTCCTCATCACCAATGACAGCTGGTTCTCCCAATCCGTCGAAGCCGAGCAGCACGCCCATCAGGCGATAATGCGCGCCATCGAGACGGGGCTTCCGATCCTGCGCGTGGGCAACTCCGGCGTCACGGGCATCATCACCCCGTCGGGCCACACTCGCTGGCTTACCGATGGCGCGGGCCGTCCGCTTGTGGATCAACCCGGCTGCCAGATCGAATCAGTGCCCATTGTCCGCCAGGCCACCCGTACGCCGTATGTGCGCGTCGGGGACAGTCCCCTCCTGGTGCTCTTTGCCCTGACCATGTTGGGTCTGTTCTTGCCCTTTCCCCGCCGTTCGGCAGCCTAAGGTCACCCACCATGTCCACTGACAACCGCGAAACATTCGGCAGTCGCCTGGGATTCATCCTGCTCAGCGCGGGCTGCGCCATCGGCATCGGCAATGTGTGGAAGTTTCCCTGGATGGTCGGCCAGCACGGCGGCGGCCTGTTCGTGCTCATCTATCTGATCTTTCTCGTGCTGCTGGGCCTGCCACTGTTGATGGCCGAATTCGCCACTGGTCGTGCCGCCCATCGTACCATCGCCCGTCTTCACGAAACACTCACGCCCACCCGCGCCCGCCTCTGGTCCTGGCACGGGTGGATGGGATTGGGCGGTTGCTGGCTGCTGATGATGTTCTACACCACCGTCTCGGGATGGATGCTGCTCTACTTCCTCAAATCCGCCGCCGGCAGCTTCGCAGGCCTTGATGCAGCTGGTGTTGGGGCGGCCTTCAACGCCTGCCTCGCGGATCCCCTGCAGCAGCTGGGCGGCATGCTCGTCGTCTCGGCAGCCGGGTTTGCCGTCTGCGCCTGTGGCCTCCAGCAGGGACTGGAACGCGCCACCAAATGGATGATGCTGGCCCTTCTCATGCTGATGCTGGTGCTCGCGGTGAACAGCGCCTTCCTCTCGGGCGGCGAAGCGGGGCTTGCCTTCTATCTGAAGCCCTCTTTCGCGGCCATCGAAAAGGAGGGCCTGCTTCCCACCATCGTCGCAGCCATGAATCAGGCCTTCTTCACGCTCAGCCTCGGCATCGGCTCGATGGCCGTCTTCGGCAGTTACCTCAATCGCGACCGCACGCTCTTCGGCGAGGCGCTCAACGTCGCCGCGCTCGACACCTTTGTGGCGCTTCTGGCGGGACTCATCATCTTCCCGGCCTGCACGGCCTTCGGCGTCCAGCCAGACGCCGGCCCCTCGCTCATCTTCGTCACCTTGCCGAACGTCTTCAATGCCATGCCATTGGGACGGCTGTGGGGGACGGGGTTCTTCGCCTTCATGACGGCGGCCGCCTTCACCACCGTGCTCGCGGTCTTCGAGAACCTGGTGGCCGGACTTGCGGAGCGTACGGGCTGGTCTCGTCGGAAGTCCGCCCTCGCCTGCGGCTTGGCGATGCCGATTCTTTCCGCACCCTGCGCGCTGGGCTTCAATCTGCTTCAGGGCCTCCATCCGCTCGGCGGCACGTCCACCGTCCTGGACCTGGAGGATTTTCTTGTAAGCGATCTCGCGCTGCCCATAGGCGCGCTCATGTTCGCGCTCTACTGCACGCGACGGTGCGGGTGGGGTTGGGACAGTTTCGCCGCCGAGGTGAACGCCGGCCGTGGCCCGAAGATGCCGAGCTTTTTCCGTCCGCTGCTTTCCCTCTTCGCGCCCGCCGCCATCCTCATCATTCTGGTGGCAGGCCTCAAGTCGCGCTTCGGGCTCTAGTCGTCACGGACAGACGACTCTCTTCTCCGTGAGTACGGCCGGCGAGTCGTAGCACGGCACGTCGATGTACACCGTGCCCGATTCGCTGGCGAGCACGTTCTCCCGCGGCACTTCGTAGATGCGACCGGTGAGCAGATCCACCCACACCGGCTCCTGCATCGGCGCGCGCTTCGTGCGGAAGACGGTCGGGAACGTCTCGCAGCGATCGTTTGCCCGCGGATAGCGTGTACGCCCCGTGGCGAGGTTGAAGCCCGGCGCTTCCTTCGTCTTCTGGAAGTCGCCCTGCACTTCCGCATACTGCCAGAATGCCAGCAGAGGCGCCCCCTCCTTCTCGTACTCGCGCCAGAAGATGGTGGTGTCCTTGTTCTCGAACTGCGTCTCGGCGACGCGCTTCACTTTGGCGTCAAACACATTGACGCAGTTCTGCACCGCGTAGTAGGCCCGCTTGACGCCGATCACCTCGTTGCGGTCGTTGGCGCGCAGCAGTCCCTTGGGGTTGTAGCTCACCTTGCCGTTGCGGCGATAGTGCAGATCGCAGATGGTGAACACCGCAGTCGGTACCTCGCAGGCGTAGTCCGTGAGCATCCGGCGAAGGTCCGTCTTGGCCTGGGTGATCTCCGTGAACGGCACGCCGTCGAACGAGAACCATTTGACCATTTCGCTCGTGGCGCCCGATTCGCCCTGCCGCAGAATCCCCTTCGGATTGAATTTCCTTACCAACGCCTGACGGTCCAACACGATGTCGATCTCGGATTCCGGATTGCAGGCGTAGCGGTGGAACATAAACCAGTCGAAGAGCTTCGCATCCTCGCCCAGCGCCAACAGGCATCGCTCGATGTCACGTGCCCAGTCGCCGCCCAGCACCAGCCCGGCGATCCGCGCCTCGGGGAAGGCGCGCTTGATCACCTTGGCCGTGTGCGCGTTGTGCTCGGCAATCGCACGCGGTGTGTTCTCGGGCACGTTGTTGGACTCGTTCCACATCTCGTAGTCGGTGACGCGATCCTTGAAATGCAGCACAAGCGCCGTCACCCACTTGTCCCACGCCACCAGCGCCTCACCAGACGGGAACGTCGAGCCCATCAAGGCCTCGCTACCGCCGTTCTTGTAGAGCGGATTGCCGTAACCGGTCTCCAGCATGCATTCGAGGCCATGAGCCTTGGCCCAATCGACGATTTCGTCCAGCCAGCTGAAGTCATACTTTCCGCGCTCGCGTTCGCACTTGGCCCAACCCGCCTGCAGACGGATCTTCCTGATGCCAAGCGGCGGCAGGAAATTGCGGTAGGACCTGAAGTCGGCATAGTCGCGATCCAGACACTCGCAGCCGATCGTCCACCCTGCCTCGCCGATTTCGGCGGCGGTGCGCGGCACCAGCGTGCCTATGCGGTTCAGGTCCACCACCAATGGCGCCTTCACGCGATCAGGCGCCGTTGACGGACGCTCCACCACCGCCAAGCCCGAACCGGCAACAAGGGCCCCAACCAAAGAGAGGAATCCCCGACATCTCATCACACAACCTCCTGCCTAGACAAGCTCTTCCATGAAAATGAACTTATGGCCGCGATCCCTCAGCGTGCGCGCAACCATCATCTCCTTCTCCATGTATTCCGGCTGATAGGCCAGATAGTCCTTGAAGAAGTACTGTTCGTGATTGCCGTAGCCCACAAACTCGCAATCCCGCACGACGTCCAGATCCTGCTTCAGCTGATCCAGGTTGTGGATGTTGATGCAGCTCATCGGCCGCGTGCAGAAGTCGCGGAATCGCATGCCCGTGGCAGGATCGTACACGTAGCGGTTGCGCGTGCGCGTAGCCTGGTTCTGCGTATGTTCCACATGGTTGTAGCCGCAGATCGACGCCGCCAGCGACGCCATGTAGCCGTCACGCGTATAAAGCGCCGTCTCGGGCTTGCGGTTGTTCGCGAGGCGGAAGGCGTGGCCATAAGGCAGGATATCCGGGTCGCCGTTGTAGGCATAGCGCTTGCCCACCGTCGCATAGGTGATCTTGATGCCGCCGTCGACCAGGGCACGAACGCCATCCTTCGACATCGGCACCCAATGCGGAATCAGCGCACGCGCGAACATGTTGTCGCCCGCGAAACGCGCCACTTCGCCGCGAATCATCTTCAGACACTTCGCCACATCGGAATAGTCGGCGTTGACCCACGGATAGTCGGGGAATTCCTGCAGGGCGTGGAAACCGAACTTCATCCAGTCGGCCTGCGCCTGGAATTCGGCCTTGTAGCAGTCTGGCATCTGCGCCAGCGTGAACTCGTCCATGCCATAGAAGAAGTCGGTGCGGTAGAACAGATTGAACTGCACTTTGAGCCCCGTCTCCTTGTGCACCTTGCGGAAACCCGCCATGAAGGGATGGTCAAATATCGACTTCGGCCGCTGCCGCGCCAGATCGCGCAGGAACCAGATCACGTCATCCACATACTTGCAGGCCGTGCGCCCCTTCACCGCCCCTTCACGGATCTCGCTGCCCGGCATCACCGACGGTAACTCCTCCAGGCCGGCAAACTTCTTCTTCGTGATCGCCTGTTCCTCCGACAGCGTCTGGCAGCCGGCAAAGGCCGCCGCCACCGCAGATCCCGCACCGAAGCGGATGAAGTCTCTTCTGTTCATCTTAGTTTCCTCTTCCGTTGTCGCACGCCTGGCTAAGCATCATCTCGGACATCCTGGCAGTCCTTTCCGCGCTCGACCACAAGGCGCCCACGAATCTTCGTATTATACCGCATCGGAAGTTTGAGTGTCAACTTCCAGCCCGCCCTGCACAAGCAGACCGTCCTGCCCCGAAGGAACAGGACGGCAATGCCAGCACGATGATGTTGCGTGATACCTACCGCAGTTTCGCGTGGTATTCCTGCAGCGTGCAGACGGAGAGCTCGCCGAACTTCGTGTAGTCCTCCAGGCCCGAGACCGAAGCCTCGAAGCCTGCGACCGTCGTGCTGATCGGCACCCCGTGCACCACGGCCGCCGCACGCATGCGGATGTCGTCCACCATCGCCTCGGCGCCCGGTTCGGAAGTCGAGACGATCCACTGCACCTTCTTCTCGTTGATGAGGTCGAGGACATTCGGGCGACCGCGGCTGATGCGGTAGATCGCGTGCGATTTGAGGCCATTCTCCCACAGTTTCGTGGAGGTGCCGCAGGTCGCATAGATCTCATAGCCCATCGCCGCGAGTTTCCGCGCCAGCGGCACCACGTCGTCCTTGTCTTCGTCCTTCACCGCCAGGAACAGATTCCCCTTCGGCTGGATCTTGCTGCCAGCGGCCAGCTGACTCTTGAAGAACGCGATGTGGCGATCGTAGTCCAACGCCATCACCTCGCCCGTGGACTTCATCTCCGGCGTGAGCGTGATGTCCACGCCCGGGAACTTCACGAACGGGAACACCGCCTCCTTGACGCAGGTATAGGGCAGCTTCACCTCCTGGGTGAAGCCGATGTCGGCAAGCTTCTCACCCGCCATGCACCGGGCGGCGTAGCCCGCCAGCGGCACGCCAATCGCCTTGGACACGAACGGGATCGTGCGCGAGGCGCGGGGATTGACCTCAATCATCCAGATGGTCTGCTCGCCCGTGACCTTGTCGGTCGTCACGGCCAGCTGCAGGTTCATGAGGCCACACACGTGCAGGCGCTGCGCGAACTCGTGCGCATAGGCGCGGCACTTGTCGATCACGGCCTCGGAGAGCATCTGCGGCGGCGTGACCGAGGCGGAGTCGCCCGAGTGGCAGCCCGCCGGCTCGACATGCTCCAGGATGGCGCCGATCACCGTGGTCTCGCCATCCGAGATGCAGTCGACGTCCAGCTCAATGGCGTGCTCCAGGAACTTGTCGATGAGAATCGGCTTGCCCTCGGCGGCACGCACGGCCTCCTCCACGTACTTGACGAGATATTTCTCCTTGTAGACGATCGCCATGCCGCGGCCGCCCAACACGAAACTCGGACGCACCAACACCGGATAGCCGATCTCATTCGCCACCTGCACGGCTTCGGCGACCGTGTGCGCGATGCCGCTCGGCGGCTGGTGCATGCCCACTTCGGAAACGAGCGCCTTGAAGAAGTCACGGTCTTCGGCACGGTCAATGTCGTCCGGCGACGTGCCGATCACGTGCGCCCCCGCCGCCCGCAGCTTCTGCGCGAGGTTCAGCGGCGTCTGCCCGCCGAACTGCACGATCACGCCATCGCACTTCTCGCGGTCGTAGATCTCCATCACGTCCTCAAGCGTGAGCGGCTCGAAGTAGAGCTTGTCCGAGGTGTCGTAGTCCGTCGAAACCGTCTCCGGGTTCGAGTTGACCATGATGACCTCAAACCCCTGCTTGCGCAGCGCGAACGCGGCATGGCAGCAGCAGTAGTCAAATTCGATGCCCTGGCCGATGCGGTTTGGTCCGCCGCCCAGGACCATGATCTTCCGCTTCGCGGAGGGGTTGTTCGATTCTTCGACTGTCGGATTGTTCGATTTCTCGACAACCTGATTCGTTGAATAGTAGTAGGGCGTAATTGCCTTGAACTCGCCGGCGCACGTATCCACGGCGCCAAACCGCGGACGCAGATCCGCCGCGAGACGCGCCGCCCGCACATCAGACTCCTTGGCCTTGAGCAGATAGGCGATCTGCGCGTCCGAGAAGCCCATGGACTTCGCCTGGGCGAAGGCATCGCGGTCGGCGGCAAACGCCGCGACCGTGCCGTAGCCGGCAATGAAGTCTTCGAACTGCTGCAGTTCGGCGAGATGGCGCAGGAACCAGCGGTCGATCTCCGTGAGCTCGAAGAGGCGTTCGACCGACCAGCCACGCCGGAAGGCCTCATGCACCTGGAAGATGCGGTCGGCGCCGGGATGGGAAATGGCCTCGGCAAGTTCCTCGTCGTTCCACTCCATCGTGCGGATGGCGTCCCACTGCGCATGATCCAACACGGGGAAGAACATCTCATTCTTCTCGTCCGCGCCAAAGCCCATGTGCTTGGTCTCCAGCGAACGCAGCGCCTTCTGGAAGGCCTCCTTGAAGGTGCGGCCGATGGCCATCGCCTCGCCCACCGACTTCATCTGCGTGCCGAGATGCGGATCCGCCGCCGGGAATTTCTCGAAGGTGAAGCGCGGCACCTTCACGACCACGTAGTCGAGCGCCGGCTCAAAGCAGCTCGGCGTCTCGCGCGTGATGTCGTTGCGCAGTTCGTCCAGCGTATAACCAATGGCGAGCAGTGCCGCGATCTTCGCGATCGGGAAGCCCGTGGCCTTCGAGGCCAGTGCCGAAGAACGCGACACGCGCGGATTCATCTCGATGATGATGCGCCGCCCCGTCCTCGGGTTGACGGCCCACTGCACGTTGGAGCCGCCCGTGGAGATGCCGATGGCCTCGAGCACACGCAGCGAATCGTCGCGCATCGCCTGGTACTCGCGGTCCGTCAGCGTCTGAATCGGGGCCACGGTGATCGAGTCGCCGGTGTGGATGCCCATCGGGTCGAGGTTTTCGATCGAGCAGACGATGACGCCGTTGCCCTTGCGGTCGCGCATCACCTCCATCTCGTATTCCTTCCAGCCGAGGAGCGATTCCTCGATCAGGACCTCCGAGTTGAGGGAGGCGTCCAGTCCGCGCTGGACGATGGTCTCGAATTCGGCTTCCTCATGCGCAATGCCGCCGCCCGTGCCGCCCAGCGTGAAACCCGGACGGATGATGAGCGGCCACGACCCGATCTTCGCGGCGGCCGCCTTGGCCTCGTCCATCGTGTGGCAGGAGACGGAGACCGGCATGTCGAGGCCCAGGCGCTCCATGGCCTCCTTGAAGAGCTCGCGATCCTCGGCGCGCGCGATGGCATCGGCGTCGGCGCCGATCATCTCCACGTTGTAGCGCCGCAGAATGCCCTGCTTGGCGACTTCCATCGCCGCGTTCAGGGCGGTCTGCCCGCCCAAGGTCGGCAAGAGCGCATCCGGGCGTTCACGCCGGATGATCTCGTGAATGGACTCCGGCGTAATGGGCTCGATGTAGGTGTGCGGCGCCATCTCCGGATCGGTCATGATCGTCGCGGGGTTCGAGTTGATGAGGATCACCTCATAGCCCTCGGCCTTCAGCACCTTGCAGGCCTGAACACCCGAATAGTCAAACTCGCAGCCCTGGCCGATCACAATCGGCCCTGCGCCGATCAGCAGGATCTTCTTGATGTCTGTGCGCTTCATTTCTGTGCCCCCTTGCGGCACTTCTTAGCCGGCGCCTTCTGTGCGAGCGCAGCGGCGATGAGTCCGTCGAACAGCGGATGCGGCGTCGTGGGACGGCTCTTGAACTCCGGATGGAACTGTCCCGCGATGTAGTAGGGATGGCCCGGCAGCTCCACGATCTCCACGAGCTTTCCGTCCGGCGACGTGCCCGAGACCTTGAGGCCGGCCTTCTCGATGGCGGCGCGCCCCTCCGAATCATAGTTGAGTTCGTAGCGGTGGCGATGGCGTTCGGAAATCGTGAAGTCCTTCTTCTCGGATTCCCCATAGAGCGGTGCGTAGAGCTTAGCCGCGAGCGTCCCCTTCTTCACGACGCAGGGATAGGCGCCGAGGCGCATCGTGCCGCCCTTCGCAGTCACCGTCTTCTGGTCTTCCATCAGATCGATGACGGGATGCGCCGTCTTCTCGTCGAACTCGGTGGAGTTGGCGTCTGCCCAGCCCACCACGTCGCGCGCATACTCGATTACCGTGCACTGCATGCCCAGGCAGATGCCCAGGAACGGAATCTTCTTCTCGCGCGCATATTTGATCGCGATACACTTGCCCGGCACGCCGCGGTTCCCGAAGCCGCCCGGAACCAGCACGCCGTCCACGCCCTTCAGGAGCGAAAGGTCCTTCTCCAGCTCTTCGGCCTCCACAAACCTGACCTCGACCTTCGCGTCGTGCGCCATGCCCGCATGGTGCAGCGCCTCATGCACGCTCTTGTAGGCATCGCGGATGGCGATGTACTTGCCCACGAGCGCAATCGTGCATTTCCGCTTCGGCTCCGTGGCCTTCTTCACGAGCGTATCCCACACCGTGTGCTTCACGGGCCAAATGTCGAGATGCAGCTGCTTGAGCACCTCCTCGTCCAGACCCTGCTTGCGCAGTTCCCGGGGAATCGCGTAGACGGAATCGGTGACGTCCTTCTCCTCGATCACGCGCTCGGGGCGCACATTGCAGAAGAGCGCCAGCTTCTCCAGGTGCTCTTTGGGGATCGTCATCTCCGTGCGGCACACCAGGATGTCCGGGATGATGCCGATGTTGCGGA
>JAKSOW010000103.1 GCA_024405395.1 Kiritimatiellia bacterium
AGCTTTCCGACCATTATGTGCGCTATGACGAATTCGCGGATTGCCTCACGGATGGACGCCGTACCTGGAAGACGGGCGACAAACTGCACGTGCGCGTGGAGACGGTGGACTACAAGCAGCGCTGGGTGGATTTTGTGCCGGCAGGTGAATGCGATTAAATTGTCTTTGGAGATTAAGTGGCCAAGGTGGCAAGTACGAGTGGAGATATGACGATGAAGACGATGCTGATGCTCATCATGTGTGGGATTGCGGCCGTGCCGTTGTTCGCGGCGGACAAGACGTGGCATCCCACTGTACAGGAAGGGGGGCTCTACAAGATGGGCAACGCCGCCAACTGGTTGGCCGATGGCGCCCCCACGACGGCCCCTGCTGATGGTGAGAGCGTGATCTTCGACTCTTCCTCGGCTGCGATTTCCGCCTACAATGACCGGGCAGGTCTTAAGTTGCTGCGAGTGACTGTCAGCGGTACGCAGGCGATTACGCTCTCGGGCGAGAAGCTGGTGCTTTGCGATCAGGGCGGATTCTTCGCCGAAGACGCGCCGTTCACAGTTAAATTGGACTTGCCGATCGAGCTGGCCGGCACGGTGTTTTTCAGCTCCATCTCCGCCGATACCGCCAAGAGCACAACCTATGACTTCACGGGTGCGATTGGCGACTGGGACAGCATTCCCGGCACGCTGGCCACGGGTGGCGATTTCTCGGGCATCTACAATTTCCGTGGCGCCAACACCTATTCTGGTGGTACGTACATCACGAACGGACTCTCGTACAATGCCCATTCGGACAAAGCTTTCGGCGTGGGCGATGTCTACTACAGTGTGCCAAATTCGAATACGCCGGCCCAAACGCGATATGGTAAGAGCGGCGGAAATTTCGACACCTACTATTCCACCGTTTATTTCCATGGCGTCACCATGGCCAACACGTTCCATTTGGCTGGCCGGCAGTTGCGCGATCTTGTGTTCGTGAAGGATACCGTGAACACGTTCACGGGTAGTGTCTGCTTCTTCACCGGGGCCGCATCTGTGGAGCGCTGGGAAGTCCAATCCAACGCCAAGGCCGTTTTCACGGGACCTGTGGCCTTTGACAATGTCGCACAGCTCAATGTGTCGCCGGGAAGCGCCCTGATCTTCTCCAATGTCGTGTCGTGTTCGTCGATTGTTCGTGCGGCTGGCTCGGGGACGGGTGAAGTCGTTTTCGCCGACAAGACAAGAGCTGCGACAGTGGCGCATTACGGAACTGGCAAGACCCTGTTGGTGTGCCCCACAGATTGTGGTACGGTGCCGCCGGTATTCTCCTATACCTACGGCGGCGCCACACTGGATGTGAGTGGTGGCATGCAGAGCGTCAAGACCTTTACGGATGCCGCCAGCTGCATCTGCAGCAGCGCCGACGGTACGACGTTGCGTGTGACGGCGGCTAGTGGGCAGGAGGCGAAGACGGCTTTTCGGGGTAATGTGAATCTCCTGGTTGAAGGCGGCGTGCAGAACCTCAGTGGCATTTCCAACACGACAGGTGACCTGGTTGCCACCAATGGCGGGCAGATCGTATTGGCGCCGACGGCCACCTGGAAACAGGCGAGAGCCGTGTGTGTGCATGACGGGTCGTCTGTGGCCATCAGCGCACAGGATGCCTTGCGGTCGGGCGTTGAGATCGCCTTGAACGGAAGCGGACAGTTGACGCTGGCTGCAGGTGCGGCAGTGCATGCTTCAAGACTGCAGATCGATGGCGTCGCATTGGCGCTGGACAAGTCCTACGGTGCCACGGGGTCCGGGGCCGACATCATAGACGATGTGCATTTCGCCGGTGCCGGGAAACTCATCACCGATGGTGCTCAGTCTTTGGTCTGGACGGGCGCCGGCGGCAACCTCAAGTTCTCGACGGCGGCCAACTGGTCGCCTGCCTGCTGCCCTAATCAGGGAGATACGCTCACCATGGTGGTAACGGAGGCCACGACAATCGAAAACGACCTGCCGGGCGTCCACTATGCGGGCCTGTCCTTCACGGGGGCTGGCGACTGCACGATTGTCGGAGCTGCCCTGGGACTGAAGGATGGCGGCACCTTTGCGGTGAACGGCGCAACGACGTTGACGCTTCTGGCCGGATTGGATGCGGCTGGTTCGGCTCAGGTGACTCTGACGGTGGGGACGGGAACCACGGTGAAAGTGCCTGGCGTCATGTCGGGTACGGCGCCAATCCGTTTGGCCGGCGAGGGAACCGTCTACTTCAGCGGCGACAATACCTTTAGCGGGGACTTGACCGTCAACTGTCGTGCCTTTCATGCGGTGGGGGACGGCGTTTTCGGCACTACGGACGGCAGCACCACGTTCCAGCGTCTTGATGCCAATGCCTATATCTACTTTGACGGCGGCACGACGTCCGAACACATTCTCAACCGCAGTGTCGGTTCAGCCGCCTATTGGGTCTTTGCCGCCAACAGCCGCACTGTCTTCAATGGCCCCCTTGAATTGAAGAGCGAGCAGTTCCGCTTCAGCGCACGTGCCAATGCGCAGGTGGTCTTCAATGCCGATTTCATCGGGAGCATGGGGTATCTGACAACCGAAACGACCGCTGGGGTGGTATTCGACTTCAATTGCTCATTCACGGGTTATCCGCGTCCACAGGGGCTGGGTACGCACATTTTCCGTAAACCCGTCACCTATTCGCCGCGCTACGTCTCCTATTGCCTTGACTACGGTCTTTCGGGGATTATGCGCTATGCGGCGGACTATGTGCTGCCGTTGGGCGCCACGGCACCTGTCTTTGCGACGGCCAACGCATCTACCTTCGACTTGGACGGGCACGATCAGGCGGCGGCTGAACTGGTTGGTCGGTCGGCGACGATCACTTCGGACGAGCCTGCCACGTTGCATGTGCTCAACAACTATTCCTCGGGCTACAATGGTGGCGTCTTCGCGGGCGTCTTCGCCGGGAAGGCTTCGTTGAGCTGTGAAGGCACGGAGAAAGTGTCCACTGTCACGTTGTCGGGCGCCTCCACTTCGTCGGGCACGTTGACGGCCTCAAATGGCTGTGCCGTAGTGATTACCGCCAGCGGGCGCTGGTCTGGAACGGTGGACATCGCTGCCGGATCGGTTGTGACGACGAAGTCGCGTATGGGTCTGGGCGAAGCTGGCATCGTCAAGCTGGCGACCGGAGGCCAGCTGAATCTTGACTTCACGGAAACCAATGCGATTGCGGCACTGTGGCTCGATGGCGTTCCCGTCTCGAACAATGAAACCTACGGACCTGTTGGAAGTGGTGCCGATCACGAACTGGCCGGTCTCGGGGGAACTGGCATGTTGTCGGTCGAGCCACCGTTTGTGCCTGTAGTCGGCACGGTGCGCACCTGGCGTGGCCCGATGCAGGGCACATGGTCTACGGCGGCCAACTGGGACCCTGCTGGTGTGCCGCAGGCGCATGACAGCCTCGTCTTCGATTCTTCGGCAGCGGATATTGCCAGTGTGAATGATCTTTCTGGACTGCAATTGAATGGAATTTCCTTCTCGGGGGCAAATCCGATTGTCCTGTCGGGCCGGCAGGTGGGGCTGGCTCGGTCGGCTCGCGTGGCCGCCTTGACGAGCTGCGCCACCATCGAGCTCGCGCTGCCTTTGTCGGCCGAGAGCGGTTCGGCGGCGTATATTGTCGCCACTTCCAATCAGACGGGGCATGTCATCTGGAATCTGACGGGAGGCTTCGCCGGATTGGGTGATTTCCACTTTGGCGGTGACGCTTCCGCCGAAGTCCATTTCCGTGCGAATTCGCCCGCCTTTGACGGCAACCTCATCCTCACAAATGCGGCCGCCTATCATGTGTGGTGCAACGGGGCATTCGGCTCCACGGTGGGCCATACGCTCCATGCCGTCTGCCGAGGGGATTATTCGACCAACGTCGAGAAGTGGTATGAGCCTCTCTGGTTCCATGGCGTCACCATGGCCGAGAACTTCTATTTCCTCGCCTATTCTAGTTTCGGCGTCGGCTTTGCGGATGGCACAACGAATGTGCTTTCGGGCATCATCGATGTCCCGCTGGGGTACTATGCCGGCTCTGTAGCCTTGAACGCCGAACGCTGGTGGGTGGGCACCAATGCCGCCGTGACGCTGGAGGGGCCTGTTGGCTTGGGCCAGTTGCCGGATGCGGGTGTCTTCGAGCATTTTATTCCGTATGTGCAGCCTTACGGCTCCATCACCTTCGCAGGCGGCATGGCTGCAGGCGGGGTGCGCGCGAATGGACGGGAGGGATCCACTTATCGTCTTGATGCGCCCCTGGGCGCCTCCTGCACCTATTTCGGCAATTACCGTGAAGGAGAGGTCATCTTCGGCTGTGACAATGTCCTGGGCGCTGAGCCCACGATCCGCTTCATGTTTGGCACGGGGCTTGCGAATGTGCTCAACCTCAATGGCCATGACCAGACACTTGCCGATCTGGGATATGCCAACTCCTACACCAGCTATATGACGCGTGCCACGTTTACGAGCGCCACGCCGGCCACATTGCATCTGATGTCTCCCTACGACGTTGCGTTTTCCGCGAAGTTAACGGACGCGGCGGGGCTCACCCTGCAGTCTCCTCAGGTCTATACGTTGACGGCCAACAACTCTTCGACGGGGGCGTTGACGGTGGCAAATGGCGCTACGGCGGTTGTCGCGGGCGCATGGTCTGGAGAGCGGGTCCTTGTGGCGGCGGAGAGCGTGTTGCGCCTGCCCAATCCAACCTTGTCGCCGACTGTGGAACTGGAGGTGGCTGCAGGGGCAACCGTGGACTTGGCGACCGGTGTCCAGCAGAGCGTGCGCGCGTTGACGCTGGCGGGTGTCCCTCAGGCGGCATTCCGCACCTATGGCGCACCGGGTTCAGGCGCAGACGTCACGTCGGCTTGTTTCACGGGGCTGGGGCGCATCTTCGTGATGGGCGGCAGCGTGGGGCAGGAACGCACCTGGAAGGGTGGCGCCGGCAATTGGAGCGTGGCGAGCAATTGGCGGCCGGAAGGCGTGCCGCAGTCAGGCGATCTGCTTGTGTTCGATGCAGCTGCGGCGGCTGTCGATGCGCACAATGACTTGGTGGGTCTGGCGCCGAAGGGAATTGTCTGCACGGGAGCCAACGAGGTTTCATTGTCCGGCAATCTGATTCACCTGATGGATACGGGGCTGGGCTTTTGTGTCACCAATGGCGCCGTGGTGACGGTGTCTTGTGCGATTGCGTCCTTCCACGCCAACACGGACAGTAGTGTGGAGCTCGTGGCGGATGCCGGAACGTCGGTGCGATTCGCCGGTGTGTTGAGCGGTGATGCGGCGTGGCGCGTCAAGGGCAAGGGCCGGGTGGATTTCGCGGGCGCGAACACGTTCACGGGGCCACTTGCCGTCGGTGAAGCCGAGTTCCATGCCTGGGGTGCGAGTCCTTTCGGCACGGCTGACGGAAAGACCTCGTTCTCCTTGCCGTCCGGCACCTCCGCCCAGATTCATTTCCATGGTGTGCAGACGGAGGATCTGGTGGAGTGGTTCCAGACGGATGGCGCCAACCGCGGCACGATCTATGCGGGCGAACCGACCGTTTTCAAGGGCGTGTTCCGCGGCACGGGCGGCCAACCGCGTTGGGTGCTGGCGCGTGATTCCACCACGATCTTCTCCAACACGGTCGAGGGCGTGGGGGCCTTTACCCCAGCCAGCGACGTGGGCAGTGTGCTGGACATCGTGGGGGCCTTTTCAGGCGGCAATCTGCGCTTCTCGGGATCCGGCAGCTGCTATGTGCGGGATTCCCTTACGCTCAATGGGGGCTCCTATGCGTTGGCGTTCAACGACATTGCGGCCAAGACCATCTATCTGATGGCGACCAATGCGTTGAGGACATCAGAGTCCTATACGCCGTATTTCGGCTCTTCGCCGCTGATGATTGACGGCGGCACGGTTGACCTCTGCGGCAACTGGCAGCGCGCGGCCAACTTCCTGGGCGGCGTCAACGCGGTGCTGACGAGTTCGTCGGGGCCTGCCACGCTGCATGTGCTGCAGACATCGCGCGGCAATCTGTCGCCGACCACCGCAGCGGTCTACAATGGGGCCTTCAATGGCGTTGTGACGGGGCCTGTTTCGCTCTCGATTGAGGGCAATCCCAACCCTGTGCCGCCGGACTTCCAGCGCACGTCCGCGAATACGCTGGTTCCTACGCAGTATCTGACCGCCGTTTCCACGGCCACAGGATCGTTGAGCGCCAGCAATTCGGCGGTGATTGCGTTTACGGAAAAAGGCGCCTGGGCGGGTACGAACATCATGGTGCACGCAAACTCGAAGATTCTCCTTGACCACGCCGGCGCGTTGGCGCGCGAGGCGGAGCTTTACCTTTCGGATGATGGTGTGGGGACTTCGGGCAAATTGGTGTTGGGCGAAGGTGTGGTACAGCGTTGCCAATGGCTCTACGTCAATGGCGTGCGCCAGCCGCGTGGCCTTTACGGATCAACGGAATCCACCGCCGCAATCAAGAACGATGCGTTTTTTGAGGGCCGTGGAACCTTGCGCATTATGGGAAATGTGGGCATGACCATCAATTTCCGGTGATGCCCATGAAGAGAAGCGACGGGCGGTTGCCGCGATAGGCCTCGCATGCGCCAAATGTGAACTCTGCCATGGTACAATATGTTTATGCGATACGCACTGCCATTACTTGCCGTCTTTGTCTTGTCTGCCTCTGCCGCTGAAGTCACGCGCATTTTCCGTCCGGAGCGCCATACGCGCGGGGACACCAACACGCGTCGGGTGCAGGCAATTGACGAGGCGGCCTGGATTGGCCTGCAGGAAGTCTATCCTGCGCCGCGTACGGGCTATTCGGCACAGGAAGGCGTTGCGGATGAATGTCGTTTCTACCGCTTCCGTCGTACGTTCGAGTCCGCGGGCGGCAAATTGACGTTTGACGTTTCCGCCGACGAACGGTTTTGGCTGATTCTTGACGGAGAGGTCATTGCGCGCGGGCCGCATCGCGGCATGGTCACGCGCTGGTATTATCAGTCCTATGAGGTGGCACTCACGCCGGGTGCGCATACGCTGGAGGCGGTTGTGACGGCGCTGGGCACCCATGCGCCACGGGCTCAGCTCTCCTTCCGGGGCGGCAGTTTCATCCTCAAGGCCGAGGGCGCCTACGATGCTCTGTTGACGACCGGTCGGGCGAAATGGACCTGTGCGCGGATTATCGGCACGAAGATGGATGGCCTGGGCACAAGCGGCACGTTTGGCGCAGGCGATCAGTGCGCCAGCGTCGGCACGGGCTTTCTGGACGAACTGCCGGAGGAGGGGGCGTACCAGCAGACCGTGGTTGTGCGCAGCCCCGTGCGAGATGGCGTCTTCGGGCCGCATGCCGGCGGCTGGGAACTCTATCCGTCCGAGCGTCCCGAGCAGATGCACGAGGAGAAGCGTCCGGGCCGCATTGTGAACGGTGATTGGCCCACGTCCATTCCCGCCAACACGACCCGTGAGCTGCTGTGGGATCTTGAGGACTACTATTGCGCCTGGCCCGAACTGGTGGTGTCGGGCGGCAAGGGTGCGACCATTCAGTGGGGATGGACGGAGTCTTTGCGGGCGCCCGGGAAGGGTACGGGACGGGCGGGCGGCCCGAAGGGAAACCGCGATCTCTGGGAAGGTAAGGTGTTTTCGCAGGCCTTTACCGACACCTTCAGCTGCGACGGCCGCAACCGGGCGGCATTCACCGCGCCGTGGTGGCGGTGTGGACGCTGGTGCAAGCTTACCTTCACTACGGCGGATGAGCCTCTGGCGATCCAGAAGCTCGTGATTGCCGAGACGCGGTATCCCATGCCGGTTGAGGGCTCGTTCGCCTGTTCGGACGCCTCTCTTTCGGATATTGCGCGGATCTGCGTACGTGGACTGCAGACCTGCATGCACGAGATGTATTTCGACTGCCCGTACTACGAACAGCAGATGTACCCTGGCGATACGCGGCTGGAGATGCTCTTCGCGAACATGCTTTCCGCGGATGATCGGCTGACGCGTTTCGGCATGATGATCTTCGACTGGGATCGGCGTTCGAACGGCATGGCGCCGATGAATTTCCCCACCTGGGGCACGCAGGAGTCGTCCACCTACACGATGTGCTGGCTGCTTATGTTCCGCGACTACGTGATGTGGCACCGCAACACGGCGTGGCTCAAGGCGCGCCTGCCCGGCGTGCGGCATGCGCTCTCGGGTTTGGAGCTCCACGAGAATGCCGACGGCCTTCTGGAGAATCTGCCCGGCTGGAGCTTCATGGACTGGGTGAAGGGTTGGGACATCGGAAATGCGCCGAACGGAAAACCTGGCCAGGGCGTGAGTGCGCTCAACAATCTTTTGTACGTGCTGGCGCTCCAGAGCGCCGCCGTGCTGGAGGACGAACTCGGGCATCCGGACATGGCCGCCGTGTGGCGCGGCAAGGCCGCCCGGCTGGGCCAGCGGGTCCGTACGCTCTTCTGGTGCGCCGAGAAGGGCTGCATGGCCGACACCGTGAAGAAGGACTGCTTCAGCGAGCACGCCCAGTGTCTGTCGCTGCTGGCGGGCATCCTGCCGCCTGCAGAGGCGTCTCGGGCCTTCGCGTTCCTGGAGAAGGGCGAGGGTCTGTCCCCCTGCAGCACCTATTTCGCGAACTACCTCTTTGACGCCTATGCCGCCGCCGGACGTACCGACCTCTTCCTGAAGAAGCTCGACATGTGGCGGACGTTCCTTGCGCATGGCGCCAAGACACCCTTCGAAACGCAGCGTGTGGAATCACGCAGCGACTGCCATGCCTGGTGCTCGGCCCCGCTCTATCAGTTCCATGTGGCGCTGGCGGGCGTGAGCCCGGCGGCCTCGGGTTTCCGCAAGGTGCGCGTGGCGCCGCAGCCGGCGTCCTTGACATGGTTGACGGCGAAGACGCCCCATCCCGATGGTTTTGTGGTGACGGATCTGCGGTTTGGCGAAGGCAAGGTGCGGGGCACCGTGACGCTGCCCGCCAAGGTATCGGGCGAATTTGTCTGGCGCGGGACGACGCGTGCCCTTGTTCCCGGACTCAATGAGATTGATGAATAACGGAAAGGCGAGGAAATGGCCATGAAAGGCAAGACGATGATGTTGGCGTTGGCGATGGTGGCGGCGCATGTGGCAGGCGCAGCGATGATGACCACCTGGGGCGAAAAGGTGACGAGCGACAACTGCTGGCGCGAATACCCGCGTCCGCAGATGGTGCGCGACAACTGGACGTGCCTGAATGGTGATTGGGACTATCAGGTGACGAACGTGACGAATACGCCGGGACGGCCGTCGACGTGGGCCGGCAAGATCCGCGTGCCCTTTGCCGTCGAGTCGCAGCTGTCCGGTGTGGGACGCCTGCTGGAGCCTGACGAATTCCTGTGGTACACGCGCGCCATCACGTGCGCGCCGCGGCCGGGGCACCGCATCCTCCTGCATTTCGAGGCGGTGGACTTCCGCGCGATGGTGTTCATCGGGCACCGTGAAGTCACGGAGGTGCCGCACGAGAGCGGGCAGCTTCCGTTCACGCTGGACATCACCGACTACGTGATTGCGGGCGACAACATGCTCACGGTGTGCGTGTGGGATCCAACCGAGGACTTCGTCAATTCCCGCGGCAAACAGAGCTTCACGCCCAAAGGGTGCTTCTACACGCGTTCGAGCGGCATCGTGGGCTCCGTGTGGATGGAGACGGTACCGGAGAAGCACATTCGTTCGTACAAGGTGTACACGGACATCGACAAGGGCACGGTGCGGTTTGACTTCGACAAGGTGGAAGGGGCCGGCGAGGTGAAGGTGACCACTGATCTGCCGAAGGACTTCGTGTGCTGGACGCCCGAGAACCCGAAGCTCTACACCTTCACCGCCACGTATGGCGAGGATGTCGTCAAGGGCTACTTCGGCATGCGCAAGATCGAGAAGCGCAAAGACGCGAAGGGCGTGTTGCGCTTCTTCCTGAACAACAAGCCAGTCTTCCTCATGGGCACGCTGGACCAGGGGTGGTGGCCGGATGGTCTGCTCACGCCGCCTTCGGAGGAGGCCATGGTCTTTGACATTCAGACGCTCAAGGACTGTGGCTACAACATGATGCGCAAGCACATCAAAGTGGAGCCCCGCCGCTACTATTATCTGTGCGACAAGATGGGCCTCCTGCTCATCCAGGATCTGCCGAGCGGTTCCGGCAGCTGGAAGGACCCGATGTCGGCGAAGACCGTCGCCCGCTATGGTCTGCAGCGCGCGGAGATGAAGGGCATGATGGATCTGCTTTTCAATTCCCCTGCCATCGTGATGTGGAATCCCTACAATGAGGGCTGGAGCCAGCCTGGAGAGTTCCTCACACATGCGATGCTTGACTTCACGCGCAATTACGACAAGACGCGTCTGGTGAACGGGCCTTCGGGCTGCTGGGACTGGGAAGGCGGCGAGCTGCTGCCCGAAGGCTGGGCGCGCGACAAGCGTGTGCCCACGCAGCACAAGCCCGAAGGCGTCTGCGAGGCGGCTGATACGGTGGATTATCACCTTTATCGCGGCCCCACCATGTTCCCCGTCAATTCGCGCCGCATTTCCTTCCTGGGCGAATTTGGCGGATTGGGCCATCCCGTCGCCGAGCATCTCTGGAATGCGACCACCAAGAACTGGGGTTATGGCGGCACAGAAGACACGAAGACGCGTGAAGGCCTGGAGCGGACCTATCTGGGCCTGATGGAGAAGGTCGCGGATCTTGCCGCCCAGGGTCTCGGCGGTGCCGTCTATACGCAGACTACCGATGTGGAAATCGAGATCAACGGTCTGCTCACGTATGACCGCAAGGTCCTCAAATACAACCCCAAGGTGCTCAAGGAGGCTCACGCGCGGATTCTGCAGCGGGCCGTCGAGGCCGCCCGGTGATGAAGGCGATTTCCGGATATGTCGGGAGGATTGGCGTGAAAGGTATCCTGATCTGCCTGTTGGCGATGGCTTCGCTTGTCCATGCGCAGGGCACACGGGTCGTGTTGCCGTCGGTTGGCCCAGTGGAGCTCAAATGCGCCGCGGCCAAGGAGTGGCGTCTGGACTTGTCGGCCAAGACGATTGCCCCTGGTGTGGATGAGGTGGAAGTGACACTCCAGACCGTGCAGCCCCAGCCGCCGCCTCGTTTCTCGGTGCATTGGTTCGTGAGTCAACGGGATGTCCATCATCTCTGGACGAGCGCCGCCACCCATTACGGCATTCCCTGGGGTGAGGTGATGCGCAGCGAGATCTCGTCCGACCTTCCGCTGTATTCGTTTCTCGACGCCAATGACCACAACCGGTTTACCTTTGCCTCAAGCGAGAGCTGCCGGCGCGTCGAATTCCGCGCACCCATCAGCGAAACGCGAATGGGCTTCGCCTGTTCCTTCACGTATTTCGCCGTGCCCGACGCACCGCTGCGGGAATATCGCACACGCATCCGGTTTGACGCGCGCCGCGAGGTGTTCTATGGCGACGCCATCGGCGAGGCCTCAGATTGGATGTGCGCCTCTGCCGGCATTGTTCCGCTGGCTGTTCCGGAGAGCGCCTATGAACCCCTGTACTCGACGTGGTACACCTTTCACCAGGATGTCTCCGCGTCATTGGTGGAGGATGAGCTGAAGCTTGCCGCCGAATACGGCATGCGCACCGTGATCGTGGATGATGGCTGGCAGATTGACCTACCGCTCGGCAATCGGGCCTGGGGCGGGTATCATCTTTGCGGCGACTGGTCGCCCGGACGCAATTTCCCGGACATGCGCGCGCACGTGAAGCGGGTGCAGGACATGGGCTACAAGTACATGCTCTGGTATTCCGTGCCGTTCATCGGCGACAAGAGCGCGGCCTATGCGCGCTTCCGGGGCAAGTTTCTGCCGGAGGAGAACTGCTGCGCCGGCGGCTGGGTGCTGGATCCCCGTTTCCCCGAAGCGCGGGAATACCTGATCAATACGTATGAACAGGCCGTGCGGGACTGGAATCTCGACGGGTTCAAGTTTGACTTCATCGGCCGCTTCACGCTCAAGGGGGATGATCCTGCCGCCAAAGACGGGTATGCCGGCCGTGACATCAAGTCCATTCCTGTGGCCGTGGAGAAGCTGATGACGGATGTGACGGAACGTCTCAGGGCCCTGAAGCCCGACATCCTCGTGGAGTTCCGGCAACCTTACATTGGCCCGTGCATTCGGCGATTCGGCAACATGATCCGCGCCACGGACTGTCCGTGCTCCATGGTGGAGAACCGCACGCGCATTGCGCGTCTGCGGCTTGTGGCCGGCAAGACGGCGATTCATTCCGACATGCTGGAATGGCGGGCGGACGAAACGGTGGAGTCCGCCGCCCGGAGTGTGCTCAACGCGATCTTTGGCGTGGTGCAGTATTCGGTCCGGCTCAAGGACCGTGCACCGGCTCATCTTGCGATGATCCGCCATTGGATCGATTTCAGCCGAAAACATAGGGATGCTCTGCTGAAGGGAACTTTCCGGGCGCACTATCCAGCTGCCGACTATCCGCTGTTGGAAGGGGCTTGTGCCAATGAACGGGTGCTGGGCGTGTACCAGGACAATCTCGTGGTACCTGTCCTCGGCGACAAGACGGCCTATGTGCTCAATGGCGCCAATGGGGATTCGCTGGTGCTTGATCTTGCGGTTAGACCGGCGCGTGTTGAAGTCTACGACACTTTGGGAAGGCGCGTGGGAACGCCCGCCTGCACAGCTGGGGTGCAGCGCCTGGCGGTCCCCGTCTCCGGTTATGTGGTCGTTTCCTTCCACGCGCCGTGACCTCCGCCAATTGAGAGCGTGGTTTTGTCTCATGGGAGGCGGCGGCGAACACAGCCGCTCCCCCCCCCCCTCAAAGTCTCTAAAGGGAAATCGTTTACCCTTAAAGGGGACAGGCGCTGGCCTTAAAGGGGAGTCGAGCCGTCCCTAAAGGGGGCAAGCGCCGTGTCTACGGACTACAGCGTTTGCCCGTACGGTCGATTCGCTCTGGAGTACGGTCGATTCGGCCAGGCGGTACAGTCGAATCGCGAAAACCTAACCACCGATTCGCGATTGCTCACCCACTCGCCGACAACGCGCCACCCACTCACCGATAACGTTCCACCCACACGCGCCTGCATCACCACAAAGACGGAAACGATTCAAGTCTTCAAGACTTCAAGGGGGGCTTGTGCGAGGGGGTGTTTTTTTCGGGTGGGAGGCAGGGGGCTTGAAGGGTTGAAGGGTTGTATATATATTATATTATTATGATATATTACAGGTAATTAACTCGTTATCACCCATTCAACCCTTCAAATTTCCGCCTTGAAGGGTCTTGAAGAGTCTTGAAGGGTTGGCGCGAAAATGGCCCAAAAAACGGGTAACCCTTCAAAGTGCTTGAAGGGTTCCAGGTAGAAGGGCTTGAAGACTGCGTCCAGATGGAATTATGTTCAGACAGGATTAACCGGATTGACAGGATTTCATGACCGGATCGTCTCTCTCAATCCTGGAAATCCTGTGAATCCTGTCCAGATATCCCGAGCAACCTTGAGGACGGAAAATGTTCCTCTCGGTTTCACGAGGAGGTTGTGCTATAATGTCCTCAATGCTTTACATGTTCCTCCAGATCGCGGTGAAGTCGCTTACGGGACTGTTGGCACTCTTTTCGCTTGTTGCCGCCGGGGCGCTTTTCCTGCGCAAGGCACGCGTCTCGGCTCTGGCGCGGCTGAAGAAGGGCGTCCTGCTGGCGCTGCTCGTCTGCGCCGTCGTGGCCACCGACTGGGCGCAGAAGGGCACTAGCCGCGCGCCGGCACGTACGCCGGCCACACGGGAGTCGGTGGCCGATTCCCCGGCGCATGCGGGTGATGGGGATGACGCCGGCCCCTGCAC
>JAKSOW010000104.1 GCA_024405395.1 Kiritimatiellia bacterium
CCTTCGCCTCAACATTCCATACGTGGAAACCATGGTTGTTAGTCCTGGTCATCCCAGACTTTGCCACATTATCTTTTTATGATATAATCTGCCCCGTTCACCGTTCAAATCCACATAGGTCCGGAGACATCGCATGAAACAGACTCGTCGCTCCTTTATCGCCACTGGTGCCGCCGCGTGCGCCATTCCCGCTTTTGCAGCCGAAACGCCCCTGCTGCGCATCGGCGCCATGACCGACAACCACCTTCACCCCAACCGCCCGGCCACCCATCGGCGCACCCGTGCCTGCTTTGAGCTCTTCCGCAAGGCCAATGTGGACATCATCGCCGATACGGGCGACATCGCCGACTTGAGCCATCTGTCGGAGCTGAAGTGGTTCCGCGCGCAGTTCGACGAACTCTTCGCCGGCACGTCCACAGTTCCCTTCTTCCTCACCGCCAACCACGACTACAACTATCTGCCCAACACCAAGAAGAACGACCCCGTCAACTTCCGCAACGCCGCCGATGCGCTGGGCATGAAGGACCTCAATCCCACCGTTGTGGTCAAGGGCTATCGCTTCACCTCCTATTTCCAGAACGAGAAGCTCGAGGTGCTGGAGAAGAACGTGGCCGCCGCTGTGGCCGCCAATGAGCCCGGCAAGCCCGTCTTCGTGGTCACCCACGTGCCGCCTTTCGGCACCACGACGGGCACCGAGCACTGGAGTTCGCGCCCCATCCGCAACGTGTTGAACAAGTATCCGCAGGTCGTCAACCTCACGGGCCATATCCACACCGCCATCACCTGGGCCAGCAACATCTGGCAAGGCGAATTCACCGCCATCAACCTGGGCGCCCATGCCGAATACTCCAATCCCATCGACGGCGAAGCGGTGATCCTCGACGTCTTTGTCGACCGCATTGACGTGCGCCGCTATGAGGCGGTAAGCGGACGCGAAATCGGCGCAGACGACCGCTGGTCCATTCCCCTGCCTCTCGACCCCGCACATGGCCCCTATCGGCCCGCCGTCCGCGCCGCGCTGGCCAAGGCGCTCACGTTGCCTTCGCCCTTCACGGCAGGTCTTACGCAGGACGCAGCCGGCACGCGGGCCACATTGACCTTCCCCGCCGCCTCGCCCCGCGGTGCGGCCTATCACTATCGGCTGCGCCTGGAGGCGCAGGACGAGGCTCAGCAGTGGCAGCCGCTGGCCACGCTCAACTGGGAGCCCCCGCAGGATCTGGACGTGCCCCAGACGTGCGCCTGCCCCATTGTGGCCGCCACAATCGACGGCGGCCGCCCCCATCGCCTGGCGGTGACGCCCGTGGATTGCTACGACCAGTTGAGCGCGACCGTCGTCAGCGCCCCCTTTACGGCTCCCGCCAGCGTGCTCAAGGCCCTGCCCGCCGAGCTTTCCCGTCCGGAAGCGATCATCAGCGGCAATGCGCGTGGCGGCAAGGAACTGAAGCCGGATGCGTCAGGCTGGATTTCGAAGACGGGCAGCACCTGCACGATCATCTTACCCGCCGCGCTCACCGCCGAGCTGAAGCGCCACAAGAACGCCTCCTGCCGCTTCGACATCGGCAGTGACCAGACGGGCGTGCCCTGCACGTTCTCGTTGGGCGTCCTGGGTGCCCAGGCCAAAACGGTCGAGATGGGACTGGGCGGCCGCTTCTACACCCTCCAGGGGCGTTTCGAACGTCACCGCTATGCGTGGGTTCTGGCGCCGGGCAAGCTCAAAGAAGACGACCAGATCTGCCTGGTCATCCGCGAAGGCGATGCGGGGCGCTACCGCCTCAACGACATCCAATTCTACGTCTAACGCGCGGCCGACGTGCGTTCTATCAGCGGCGCCACGGGCGTGATCGACACGGTCATTCGCCGTGGCGCGTCCGTGTTGAAGGTACTCACGATGTACTTGCCGTCCATCACAAACTGCGGATGCGGATCCGGATGGAGATTGGAGTACTGCTTGTTGGCGATGTCGGCAATGGCCGGCCGGCTGGAGTGGATGAACACCTGCCGCTTCGTGTCGCAGTTGTAGAAGGCCGTCTCCCAGCCGCTGCCGCGGCCCATGGGCACGTGCGGCCAGTCGAACGTGATGTAGCGGTCGTCACGCGTGATGGTGGCGTGCATCGCCCGCACCGGCGCCACGCAGCGCTGGGTCTTCGTGTCCAGATCATACGCGTAGACGCCCCACTTCTGCGCCTTCATGTCGCGGGAGCACCAGTAGAGGTACGCGCCGCTCTCGCTCCACGTCTGGTGCGTGGCGTGATTGATCTCCTCGGTGGGCAGAACGTCGATGCGACCATCCGGATAGACGAAATGCATCAGGTTGAAGCGCTCGGTAAAGGGCTGACCGCGCTTCAGCGCCGCCGCACGCCGCTTGGAATAGCCCGCGAGGAAGTTGCCCCACCCCAGATACGCGAGGTCGTCGCGGAACGGATGGATGAGGGCGTGATTGCCCGGGAAGTCCGTGTCGGTCCATTGCCGCCATTCGCCCGTGATGACGTTGAGCGTGCCCTGGATGTAGCGGCTCTTGCGCTGCTCCGGCGGCAGATTCTTCGTGTCGTTCATCGAGATGCGCGTCTCCAGGAAGGCCAACGTGCGGTCATGGCTCATCGACAGGTGCGTAAACCAGCCCCGCACGTGGTGGCCCAGCGTGAGCAGGGCCTTCGGCATCGGGCACATCGGCACCTCCTTGAGCGGATCGACGAGCAGGTCACGTCGGCAGAACGTCTCCGTGGCGCGGTTCACGTAGTAGAGCCGGTCCTTCTGGACGTCCAGGAAGGGAATCTGATGCGACTCGCCGCCTTCCCGACCGAGCGGGATCACCTTGTCCTGCGCGAAGTCGATCACGGCAAATTCCTTCTTGTCGCCGGCCTTGGGGTCCGCCCATTCGTTGGTGACGGTGCAGATGTCGAAGACCAGGAAACGGCCGTCGTCGGTCATCGACTTGGCGTTGTAGTAGAGCGACTGCTGATGATAGGCCACCAGACCGGGCTTGAGCAGATACGACACCACGCCGCTCTCGGGATCGGCAAACGGCTCGAAGAGCTTCGACTGCTCGACGGGAATGGCAACCCGTCCCGGCGGATCCACCTTCTGGCGGATGTCCTTGTCGAGCGAGCTCTGGCAGTTGTAGAGCTGCGGCGGGTGGGCACGGCCATCACCGGCCCCCTTCTCCATCTTCGCGACGAGGTCGGCGAAATGCTCGGCATACACGGCCCGCGGACGGCAGGCGCGCGCCTGGCAGACCGCCGCCGCCATGCCCACCACTTCGCCCATCATGCCGTGCGTGCGCATCAGGCGCGTGGTGCCCAACGCCACATGGCTCACCGAGATGTCGCGCCCCGCCATGAAGAGATTCGGCACGTTCCGCGAGTAAAAGCAGCGGTACGGCACCGGATAGGGCCAGATCCTGTGGTTGAGCGAATTCGCCTGGAATGGCTCCCCGGCGAAATGCGTCTGATTGGAGTAGGCCGGGAAATGCTGGTCGATCGTCCACGTGGTCGCGCACGTGCCGTCCTTCTGCACCTCTCGGTTCATGAGATGGTTCTCGGTGAGCACGAAGTCGCCCAGCAGACGCCGCGTCTCGCGCCGCCCGGCCACATAGGCCACCCAGGCCAGCGAACAGTCGGCGAACTGGCCCTTGCGCGAATGGGCGTTCTTGAGATAGGACCAATTGGAGTAGGCGACGAGCAGACCGTAGTCGCGGATGCGCTCGGCTTCGGCGATCTGGTCGCGGTGGAGTCCGTTCTCCCAGTTCCAGTCGCCCTTCATGCCCGGCTTCGCGCTCTTTTCGTCAAAGGAAAGCATCCAGGGTTCGACGGGAAACGCCGACGTGGACGCCTCCTTGCGGGCATACCACTGCACGCTCGCGCCCATCGTCATCTTGTCGGCCTTCTCCGGCGCCCAGGGTTCGCCATATTCGTCACGACCTTCCCGTCCCATGCGGTAGTCGGCGCCCGCCAGAAAGCCCACGGTGCCGTCCCCGGTCGTGTCCGCGAAGAGCGGGGCCGCAAACACGGTGCGCGCCCCGGTGCAGGTGTCCTCGCCGACCACGGCCGCAAGGGCGCCGTCGGACGACTTCTCCACCTGATTGACGCGCGTGTTGAGGAAGAGCGACAGGTTGCGTTCGGCCTTGACCACGGCCATCTTGCGCTCATCGGCATAACGCTCCTTGGGGGCGGCATTGCCGGCCGGCCCAGGCGGCGCGATCTCCGCCAGCACGTCACCCAGCCGCGGATAGGGCGGCAGGTTCTGGTAGGCGCCCAGATGCACCCGCACCTCCGAGGAGTTGTTGCCGCCGAGAATCGGGCGGTCCTGCACCAAGGCCACCTTCATGCCCTGACGCGCCGCCGTCACCGCCGCGCAGATGCCGGCGACGCCGCCGCCCACGACGACGAAGTCAAAACTGCGCCGCTGCGTGGGCTTGACCGCCTTCGCCTGCGCACGCAGGGTCTCCAGCTCGGCATCCGCACGCGCCTGGGCGGCGAACACAAGGGCGTCACAGCGTCCGTCGAAGCCCGTCAGGTCATGCAAGGCAATCTCATTGGCGCCGTCCTTGAGCGTCACGCTGCCCACGTCAACCCAGCACCACGCGGCCGAACCAGTCCCCAGCGTGGACGACAGTTCCTGCCCATTGACGCGCACTTTGAAGGTGCCGGCCGGATGTGTCGACCAATGAGCCGTCCAGTTTCGTGTGCGCACATACAGCCGATACGCGCCGGCTGCCGCCGATACGCGCGTGACCGCGTCCGCCACAGGTTGGCCCATGCCATGCGCCAGGAGATAGGGCGACCCCATCTGGTCCATGAACTGGGAATCCAGGCTCCAACCGCCCTTCGTCTCGAACGATTCGGCCTCGACCAGAATGTCGGCACCACCCCGTGCCCAGATCGCCATCATCAGGCAAGACGCAAGACAAAACCATTTCGCGCTCATCATCACTTCATCTCCTTGTATCCACACCTCACCGTGCGCCGATTTCCCTCAGCACCGAGCGATCTGCGGGGACAGACCCCTCCCATACGCCAAAACACTCGGCAAATTGGCACCCGATGCGCCGCCCCCGGAAGCGCGCATCCTCTTCCTTGCGCTGCCGAATGGCCTCCGCCTCCTGGCAGACGTAGTTGAGGATCAGTTTGTCCTTCTTCTCCTTCACACGGCCAATGTTCACGTAGTAGACCGGCTGGAACGAACGCGACTGCGTGGTCTGCTCCTGGAAATAGATCTCCGGCTTCAGGTTCGCCAGATGGAGCGCGTGCAACGCGGCAGCTGTGGACTGCACATGGTCCGGATGCGTGTCGAGGGGCCAGTGCAGGATCACCGCGCGCGGCTTCCACTCGGCAAAGAGCTTCCGCAGGTCTTCGGTGACTTCGCGCCCCGCAAACGCCTCGCGTCCGCGAAAGTTGACCTCGTTCAGGAAGACGGGTTCCGTCCCCAGCATCGCACAGGCCTTCTTCTCCTCCTCAACGCGCAGTTTGGCCGTGGTTCCATCCCGATACCCAGCTTCGCCCAGACCGCCCTCGCCCTTCGTGAAGTCCACCACCTTCACGTCGAACTTCTCGGCCAGCAGCAACGCCGTACCCGAGGGCCCCGCCAAATCATCAGGATGTGCGCAGACAAACACGACCTTCTCGCGTTCGGCGCAAGCGCCCAACACGAACGACACGACGGCACACAGCAGCAGGGCAAGTCTCATTTGGTCTTCTCCTCCAGTTGGTCAACGGGCGTCACGGCGACGGTCAGCCGCTTGCCCTCATCCACGATGACCATCGACAGGATCCATCGATCACGACAGACGAACTGCGGATGCGGATCGGCGTGCAGACTGGACTTTGCGCGAATGAGGAAATAGTCCGGCATTGCGGAATGGATCGGCACAACCTTCTTCGTCTGGAGATTCTGGTAGGAAACGCTCCAGTGCGGATCCGGCCAATCGTAGACGATGGCCGACCGATCGGCGGAGATGGTCGCGTGCAGCGCCTTCTCAGACGAGATCTTCGTCTCGGCGTCCGTGGCCAGATCGTAGGCATAGACGCCCCATTTCGTGTAGTTTCGCCGCCCCGGGCCCGGCAGCCGACTGCACCAATACCAGCCGCGACCATCCTCAAACCAGTTCTGATGGGTGGAGTGGTTGATGTCGCGCGAGGGAATCATCCGCGGCTTTTCGCCGGGACGCATCAGCCACATGCAGGGATAGGGCCGTTCCTTGGGGATCGGCACGAGCATCGTCTGCCCCGGGTGCTTGGGGTCGGGCACACGATGTTTGCCGGGCTGACTGCGTCCGCCATAGGCAATTCGGTCGTTCACGGGACAGATCTGCGAATGGCCGCACGGAAAGTCCGTCTCGCCCCACTTCTCGAAGGAGCCGTCCGAGAAGCGCAGCAGACCCTGAATCCAGCGCTTGGCGTCAACAGAAGTGTCCAGATAGGCGCGTGTGCGGTCAGCCGTCAGCGTCAGATGCGTATACCACCTTTTCACAGGCCCCAACGCCAGAATCTCCTGCGGCAGATCGCAGAGCCGTATCTTCTGGGCCGGATTGGCCTTGAGGTCGAACATCGCCATCGACTCGTCGGTTCGGTCGGCGCAGTAGAGGCGAGCCGTCGTCACGTCCAGGAAGGGAATCGAGAAGCGGCCGATGTCCGGCAGCTTGACGACCCGATTCTGCGCGATATCCACAACGGCCAAAGCCTTCTGGCCCTCGTTCGTCACCGTCCCCGTCGCCTCGTCGTCGGCATACGCCAATACGATGAAGCGCCCGTCGTCGGTCATCGCCTTGTTGTTGAAATACGGATGCTGCTGGTTAAAGCCCGCCACGGGCTTGAGCACATAGGAGACGACGCGCGAAACGGTGTCCGTACGCGCCGTGAAAAGCGGCGATGAGGCGATATCCGGCAAGGCGGCAGAGGTTGCCGACACGAGCGCCCCGACAACCACACCAAGACTCATTCGGCATCGCTCAGCGGTCATGACACGTCCCCATTCAACGGAAATTGACCGTCATGCCACGATCACGGCGAATGGCCAGCAGATCGGCATAGGCCGACGCCGCGCCGGAGCAGGCGAACGAAAGCGTGCTGTCGGCCACACCCGGCGTGAAGCTCAAGATCTGATCATTCGGCGCGCCGTTGATTGTGGCGAGCGTTTCGCCGTCCAACGTCGCGGTGAGCGTGGTCCCTTCCGGCACGCGCACCACGAGCGTGTAGCGCTTCGCCTCGGTGAGCGTACAGGCGAGGGCCGCCCCTTCCGTGCCGGCCGGCAGACGCACAGCGCCTGTCTCCGTCTCGCGCACATAGCCGTCCGCCGCTGCCACCGTAAGCTTCGTGCCAAGATCGGCGGCATAGCGCCCGAGCCAAATGGCCTCCAGCGCGCCTGCGTCGCGTCCGCCATTCGTGAAGCGCGGCGCACCCGAAATATCCGTGTCATTCAACGCATCTTTCGTCGAGAGCTCGGGATCGGCGAAGTCGATCGCGGCATTCGCACCAGGCACGGGACGGTAGTCTTCATCCACCACAAGCGCCGTCAGATTCGTCCGCAAGCAGTTCTCCAGCGTCCAGATGCACTTTTCATTGCTGCTGAACGTACCGCAGAACACGCAGTTCGAGGCGAGAAGCGCATAGCCCGGCTGCGTGTCGCTGTACACGGCGGGCGAAAGAACAAGCGAATTGATGACTGGTTGTATGATGTAGACAAAACACGACTCGTTGCCGCTGCCGTCGAGCTTCTTGATGTCCGGGCCCACGGTGCAGGAGTCGAACTCCTTGCAGTGCTCGATCGGACGCGTTCCCCGCGTATGGTCGATTATGCAGGAGTTGTAGCGGTTGTAGCGCCCCATCGCGGAACGCGTCGAAGCCGTGTGGTTGAAGAGGCGGCAACGCACGAACCGGCAGTTGAGGCCGGCGGCTGACCGCACGGCGAAATTGCCGTCGAGAACCGATTCACGCACTTCGGCAGAGGTGTTGTTGCGAACCAATACGCCACCCGCCGAGATGTCATCCCAGTCATTGCCCGACAGCTCGGCACTGTAGCCCGTGTGGCCGCCCGTGAGGGTGACCCCCGTGATGGACGCGCCCTCCTCAAGCGCAGCACAGCGAATCGCACCCGCACCGTTGCCATAGCCATCCTCGTCCACGTCGGCGGCCTTGCCCTCGATGATCGTCTCGCCGGCACCGGCACCCACCAGCGCGACACCGGCCGGTAAGTACACACGTGAGGGAATGGAGGGCTTCTCGGGGAATGAAGAACTCGAGTAGAACCGCGTGGGATGCAGCGCGGAGCCCACATTGTAGAGACCCGCCGCCACGTGCACGACGTCGCCCGCCACAGCGTTCGTGACGGGCATGAACGTCTTCAGCGCCGTCTCAGGGGTGCCGCCACCGGCCGTATCGTCCGCTGCCGTCGCGTTCACATACCAGTTGGTGCCGTAAACCACGCCAACCTCTGCCGCCATGCCGGCGGGGAGATTCAGCGTCAGCGTGGCCGAAACAGGCGTCTGCACCTCACCATTCACCGAAAAACCCACGAACGGGCGCCGTCCGAAGTCCGTTGCCGTCAACGTAAGCGTACGCGCGTTCTCCGTGGGGCCCACGAACGGCAGATCGTCCGCGATCGACACGCCGCCGCCCGTCGCCGTAACCCGGTACATCGGATAAGGCGTCGCCGAATAGACCGCACCCGCGTCGAAGGCACCGGCGGTGAACACCGGCTCATGGCCATAGGCATCGGTCATCACAAACCGCTCAAACTCCGTGCCCGCCAGGTCCGACACAGCAACAGCGCCAACCGCCGAGGCGAGCGCCCCCAGCCGGAAGTCGCGCGCGGCGATGTCGTAGACCATATCGTCCAGACCGTAGCAATTGTCGAAATCATCCTCATCCGGAGTCGGCGTATAGGCGGGATTGTTCTCTAGCGTCACAGCGCCAACGATAGTGGATGATGTGGTCACCCAGGGGGCATGTCTGTTGACGGCGAAGGTCGAACCGAAGACGGTCATGTTCGGTCCCAGAACATTGGATGTCGGCGCGGGCAACACATTGCCGGCGAAAACGCACGAGGCGAGACGCGCGTTGCGCAGCACATAGCTACTCTCCACGCAGTTGTCATAAAACCGGCAGCGCAACGCCGTGCAGTAGACCGCGACGCCCACATAACCCACATTGTTGGAAATGGTGGCGTCGAGAATCTGCGGGCAAAACGACCCGCCAGCATAAGCTGCACCCCGACGCGCAGAGACCTCCGTTATCGAGGCGTCTTCGGGCGTATAGCATCCCGTAAAGTCAATGCCCTGCATAAAGGCATATTTCTCGCGCAGCACAGCGCCACGCATCGCGTTCGGCCCGCAACCGCCCGTCGTCGGGTCAGGTGCGCCCTTGACGACGGCCGTTCCCGGCCCCGCGCTCGCACGCAGGCCCACGATCTTTCCACTGGCGATGTCCACTCGGTTGGAGATCCCATTACTATCTGCCGATCCGCCTTCATCGTAGACGCCGGGAGCGACGTGGACAAGCGTGCGCTTGTTGTCACCCGGCGCCGCGTCCACCACCGCCTGCAGCGTCTTCTTGGGGCCCGTAAGCGACTCGCCACCTGCCCACGTGGAGGCTGTGCCGTCATAGTCGTCGTTGCCGTTCACGGCGTCGACATAGAGATGCGACGATGCCGTCGTCACGCGAATGTCATGCGCAAACGCCACATCAGACGACGGCATGAAGCGCGACCATCCGTCATACAGCGGAATGCGGTAGAAATAATACTTGTTCGCTGTATCGTAGTCGGTGTAATCGTAGATCGAATAGAAATTCGGGCTAGTGGACTTCATGCGGTAGACCTGCGGCCAGATGGCGGGATACACCCAATCCCCGGTACTACGCCCTGGCCAGACGGCCCCATCAATCACAACGCCGAAATTGAAGTCCATTCGCGCAGCGGCGGGTGTCTTGACGGTTTGGTACGCGCCGGCATTGATTGTGCCGGTCGTGGGCAGCTCGTTTCCGTCCAGATCGTGGTAGGTATACCCTTCCGGCAATTTCACCTGAAGAAGATGCGCGGCATTGGCACGCCTAATCTCGGAGATTCCCGCCACAGGGTGCCAATCATTCATCATCGGCGCCATGCAGGGCTTCATGTCGGCGGCGACGAAATTGGCTGAGTCAGTCGTATTCGTGAAATTGCCCTTGCCCACAATCACAGAATCGTGGCAGCCGAGCGGTGTGGACGACGAACTGTCGCCATTGCCGCCCGGATGGCCGAATACGAGCATGTTGTAGATGGACGGCGTACCGCTCGTGGAGCGGTTGAGGGCGGCCTTGGACGAAGTGCCGTTGTTGGCCACCGTGCAGTTTACGGCGCCATAGATATAGCCCAACGGCTCCGCGCCATAGTTGTAGGCCACCAGACAGTTCGCGATACGCGAATAGCCGACGGCAGACCCAAAGCCGCCAGAAGCGAAATTATAGAAGAACTTCGACGCGTGCGCGGTGCAGTTATAGATGCCGCCGCCACGTGGCGCAGCGCAATTGGAGACCACGCAGTCGACGAGCGTGATGTACCCGTTGCCAGCCGAATAGATGCCGCCGCCACGAACCGAAGAATCGCAGGCACCATCCCGCAGCGTGAGGCCCGCCAGGACGATTCCCTTCATGTCCTTGTTGCTGGCGACACAGCGTACGGCCTTGGGGCCGATGCCGTAATCATCGGGATGATCTTCATCAAGGTGGCCAACGATGTGTACGTCATCAGGCTTGCCCGACGCCGAACGAATCGTCACATTGGACTTCTTCACGACCACGCGGTTCAAATTGATGTTGGAATTGTCATTTTGCGTGGGCGTATCGTAGTCATACACACCACTGGCGAGCGTGACGATCGTGCCGTTGCCGTCCGCGAGGTCGACTGCCGCCTGAATGGTCTTCTTGGGGCCTACCGTGCCCGAGACGAATGTAGCGCTCGAGCCGTCCCAGACGTCATTGCCGTCCGGCGAGACAAAGTATTCCGCCGCATGCGCGCAGAAGCCACCCAGCAGGGCAAGGGTCAGACTGGACAATTTGATGTTCGGCATGATCATATCGTGTTCCTTTCCAGATTCTTCGTTTGTCTCACCGGCATGCGGCCGTCAGCTCCCTGAGCGGCGCGACTGGAGTCACCAGCAAGTCCATGTGGCCATCGGCGTTGTTCATTGTGGAGATGATGTAGCGGTCGCGGCAGACGAACTGCGGATGCGGGTCCGGATGCAGCACCGAGGGCTTCTCGCGGGTGGTCAGTGGCTCATTCTTCGAGCGGATGAAGACGGTGCGCTGCGTGGTGCGGTCATAGAAACCCACGCGCCAGCCGCTGCCGCGGAAGCCCTTCCCCACCACATCATCAAAGACGACATAGCGGTTGTCGCCGCTCATCGTGGCATGCGTGCACGTGCCGGGATAGATGCGCTCGGGGGTCTGTCCCTCAAGCGTGCGGTACCAGACGCCATGGCCATTGGTGACCGTGTTGTTGTTGCAGCACCAGATGAAGCCCTTGCCGTCCTGCGCCCAGTGTTCATGCGTGGCGTGCGTGGGGATCTTCACCATCGTTTCGCCGCCCGGACGCACCAGATGGATGCGCGTGCACACGCCGCCCGGCTTGGAGCAGTTCCAATGCCGCAGCGAACTCTTCTTCTCGGGCGGGGTGAACTGCAGCGCACAGATCGCCACGTCATTCAGCACGGGGTTGATCTGCCCGTGCGCCAGCTCGAAGTCGGACTTGTGCCAACGTGTCCAGCTCTTGGACGGAATGTCGATGACCCCTTCCACCCAGGTGTCGTTGCGCATCGCCGCGTCCAGGAAGGCCTTCGTGCGATCACCCGAGAGCGTCAGGTGCATCGCATAGCGGTGGAAGTCCCCTTCCGCAGCCAGCGCCGCCGGCAAGGGCGCCACCATGGGGATGTCCTTGTCGGGTGCCGCGGCGAGATCGCGCTTGAAGAGGCCGTTTTCGTTGATGAACCAGTATTCGCCCTTGTCGCAGTCGAGATAGCCCATGCCGGTCTTGGGCTTCTCCGGCAGCGGAATCTCGCCGATCTCGTCCTTCTCGAAGTCGATGAACTTGAGCGTCTTCTTCTTGTCGGGCTTCGGACCGTGCGCGAATTCGTTTTTGGAGGCGTTGAAGAGCAGGAAGCGTCCATCCGCCGTCATTGACTGCTGGGTGAAGTAGAACGACTGCTGGTTCTCGCCCGCCAGCCCCGTCTTGAGCTTGTACGAGACGACGCCACTCTCGGCATCCACACACTTCTCAAAAAGCCGGGAAGTCTCCGGCGTAGCGCCCCAAACCGACGAACAGAGCACCACAAACGACAAAACGGATAATTTGACCATTGCTTTTCCTTTGCGACATTATACCAAAGCCAGCCGCCCCAGAAAAGGAATTTGCGCAAAAAGGTAATTTAGTGGCGCAGTGGGCCATCTCCATTCTGGGGAAGGCCTCCTTCGTCCTTCTTTCGCAAATACGGCAACAGCTCTTCCCGCCAGATGGCATATCCGCATTCGCAGGGATGGAGATAATCGGACATCATCTCGGCGGAGAGCACACCGTTCCCGTCGATCAGTCGCGCAGTAAAGTCGCTCCACACGACACGCTTGCCGTCGACGAGCCTCCGGATGATTCGGTTGACCTCCTCGTTCGCCCGGCGGCGTGGATCGTCGGGCGTCTTTCCGCGCGGAAAAATCGGATGCAGCAGAACTGTCGACTCCGGATGACTCGACACGATGAGTTTCACGATTTTCCCGACCGCCTTCGCCACGTCCTCCGGAGCATCCCGGACGTTGTTGGTGCCGACCATCACGGCGAAGTAGCGTGCCCGATAGCCCTCCAGACACCGGCCTTCCGTCAGCCGCCAGATGACATGCCGCGTGTCATCGCCGCTGATGCCGAGGTTCAGCACCGCGAACTCGTTCGTCAGCAGCGTCCAGTTCCTCATCGGCTCCACATGCGCCTCGGCCCACGAGATACGCCCCTGTGCAATCCGTGACAGCAGGTTTGACCTGGATATTCCGTCAACCCAGCCCTCCCAGTTTTGCGTGATCGAGTCTCCGACAAGAACCAAGTCGAAGGGCTTCTTCGCTCCTTCGATCGCCCCCCTCTGCAGATCGATCCGACGTTGCCAGTAGCCTGGCGCGGCCCACCAGCTCGAATAGGCGAAGCGATCCTGCGGCACGTCCGGCGGACATGGCGAAGCCGCCCCGGCAAAAATCAGGACGGCCGACAGAATTCCCGCTTTCGCGATTTTACTTAATGGTTCCCCGCCAAGCATCTTCAGATCAGAAGTAATTGCAAAAACCTCTGACACCGCGCCGATGGCCATGCCGCCCGACATGAAGCCCACCACCAACACCCTCCGCGCCACAAGGAATCGTGCGCACCCATTATTGCATTTATTTCGCTTGAGCGCAAGTGTAAAACTAAGTTTTTCGCGTATAATTGATGTTTTTGTATTTCATATTAACCACCACCACGAGTCTGTCCCCAACTGATTTCTAGACCCCAAACCTCGTCCTTCGGGAATGTCTTTGTCGTCGTGTAGACATCATTGA
>JAKSOW010000105.1 GCA_024405395.1 Kiritimatiellia bacterium
ACCTTGCCGGAGACGGAGGTCATCGATACGGCGCCTGCGATCTCGCCTCGGTCCACATACGGCTGCAACGCCGCCCGAGCAGATGTGGGCTGAACTCCGACAGGCGCAGCCAGTCCACTTGCGCCATCCGTCGACAGCGGCACCTCGGCCACCTTGTCCAGGAAATCGGCGATCCGCGGCGCAAAAGCAACGCCAATCGAGGCGTTACGGTCGAAGTCGCCTTCCCGTTCCGTGCGCGGACCGGAGCCGTGGAAAAACAGCGCCCATTTGCCCAGACCGGGAATGGCGCGGCCATCCAGCAGGAAACCCGCCGTCAACCGCCCTCGCGCCCAGGACCAATCCTTTTGACCCAGCGTGATGACGCCCGGCACATCATGCCAGGACAGCAGATCATCTGACGTCTTGAGCTGCATGCCGTTCTTCGGCGAATGCATCATCACATAGTGGCCATCCTCCTCCGCCACACACACGTTCTCGCCCGCCTCACGCCGCCCGAGGAAGCGCCAGGTTTTCAGATCGTCCGACTGTGAACAGCTCACGCCGTTCTGCTTGTAGAAGCAGAACCAGCCGCCTTGAGGGGACCGGATGAGATACGGGTCAATCATTCGCCCCATATCGGCCTCGGGCACTGTCGGACCCTTGACTTTGATTAGCTCCGGCGGCGTCCAAACGGCGAAGTCGCGCGTACGCATCGTGAAGAGACGGGCAGTCGCATCGGCGTAGCGCACCTTGCCGTCGTCGCGGTTGCCGGGGCGCGGATAGCTCTGGAAGCAGAGCACCCAGTCCGCGCCGTCCTTCACCAGATTGCCGGGGCTAGAGTAGTCGCGGTCGCTACGCGGCGTCAGTTTCGTGACCGGAGACCAGCTGTGGAAATCGGACGAAGTGGCGGTGGCCACGTAGCTGTGGACGCTGCCGTCGGCCTCCGTCTCGACCAACGTGAAGAAAAGATGGCATTTGTCCCCCACCCAGGCTGCCGCCGGATCGCGGTAAGCGGTTTTGGCGTCGCCCACGAAAAGCCGCGCCGTCTGGGCACCGCACGACAAGACTGCGGCCAGCACCACGGTCAGGCAAATCAACCTAGACTTCATCGCAATCCCCCACTCCGTACATCACCAGCGCACAACCGCATAGCCGGAGGCCGGCACTGGGATGGTGGCCAGCCCCGCGGCCGCCGAGGCCGTCCCCGCCGGCTGCCCGTAGACATCGAAGAGCGCAATCGACTTGGGCGCGGCCGCCAACGTGACGATCATGCCCTCTGCGCCGGTGGCATTGACGAGATAGACAGGGCGGTCTGCCGCCCCGGTGCGCACCACCGTATCGCTCGCATAGGCCGTGATCACGCGTTCGGCGGCGCTTTCGCCCTCGATCCACGTATAGCCGTTCTCGGCGTGATGCGGCGTGAATGCGCCCTCCAGCAGCGCGGCGCGGTGCGCCTGCGAAAACGCAAGCCAGTTGGCGATGACGCGCCGATGCGCGGGCGTCACCTTCGCGAGGATCATCGAATACTGGATTGTCGAATAGAGCACGTTGAGGATCGGCAGTGCCGCGCCTACGGCCGTTTCGTCCTTGCTCCATACCAGCATGTCGGAATGAACGGCGGTCTCACCGCTCGTGAGGCGCAGGTCACACATGCGCCGGCGGTTGGCGGTGGGGTCGGCCGGACAGTCGGCCGCACGGATCATGTTGCCGTACTGGCGGATCGCCGGGCCCATGTAGTGCTGACGGAACTCCACCAGCACCTCGGGGTTGATCTTCTGGAGCCGCGTGAGAGCGTCCTTCATGAGGCGATCCACGGCTGCCGGCAGGGAACGGTAGTCGCGACCGGCGAAATTCTCAGCCACCGCCGGATCCTTCGCGGGCAGCACGAACTGGTCAATGAAGTCCAGCTTCACGCCATCGAAGCCCCACTCGCCCACCACGCGCTCCCAAGTGGAGATCAGGTACTCGCGGATCTCGGGGAAGCGCGGGTCAACCACGGCCGTGTCGCCGCCGCGCAGAAACTTGCCCTTGAAGCGCTGATAGGCCTTGGATTCGTCGCCGATGAACGGCACGGAGAGCCACAGCATGTACTTGAGTCCCGTCTTGTGGACTTCCGCCACATGGCGCTTCATGTCGGGGAAGCGGGACGGCACCGGCATCCAGTCGCCGGTGGCGCTGTAGAACGTGCGGCTCTCCACCTTCTGCCAGCCATCGTCGAGGATCATCGTCTTCATGCCCAGCTGGGCGGCAAGACGCGCCTCCTCCTCCAGTTCCTTGTCATGCACGTCCTGCAGATAGGCATACCAAGTGGAATACAGGGGATCGCGCGCGGCCGGCGGCACGGCGGCGGCCTTGAAGCCGTTTTGCTTCGTCACCCAGTCCGAACAGCTGCGCACCGTCTCCGCGAAGCCGCGGTTGCGGCGATCGAGCATCACTTTGGCCTGATAGCACCTGCAGGCGGCGGCCGGCTTGGTGAAGAACTCGCAGCGACCGACGATCTCGCACGTGCGGTCATCCGCGTAGAGGCCAAACAGCAGCGTGTCGAACGCCTCGGAACAGGCCAATGCCACCGGGGCGCGCTCCTGGGAGTTGAAGCCCACCGCAATCGGCGTCTCCTTGGCCAGCTGAGAGGAATAGCGCGACAACCACCCCCACCAGAGCTGCGGCCACAGGTGGAATCCGTCGCGTCCGCAGTCGCTCGTCCAGACATTCTGCACCCCGGCACCCGGCACCCGGAAGAATACGCCGAACTGCGGTGGCTTCGCCTCCGTTGGGGCCGTGCACGTCACGATCACCACATCCCGTCCCTCATCCTCGGTGGCCTTGAAGTCAAACGTCCACGCCCCCACCTCATTGCAGGTGAGCTCGGCGACGCCGGCGTGCGCGGTGGGCACGGTCGCGATGACCTTGCCCTTGTGGTCCATGTCCGTGGCGAATGCGGCCGTGATCGTGCAGGCCGCCAGGAAGGCGATGAGTCTATTCATTGCTTGATGCGTTTTGGGGTTAACGGAAGTTGAGGACCATGCCGCGAATGTATTTGACGCGAAGCTCACGGCCATAGAAATCGGTCGTCCAGCGCGCCGCCTCGGATTCGGGGATGCCCTCGACCGTTACGTCCGGCAGCACGGCAGGTGCCGCGTCCGTGTAGGTGATCAGCGTCACCGGCTTGCGGGCGACAACCAGATCTGCCGCAACCTCGGCCGTCAGAACGGCGGGGCTGGCCGCCGCGATCGATTCCAGCATGCCGCCGGCGTAGACCACCTTGGAGCCAGCCGGCAAGGCACCCGCCACGCCCAGGCGCAACACACCGCCCTTCAAGATAGTCTTGCCACCCCAGGTATTCGGCGCCTCCAGAGTGAAGTCACCCGCGCCTGTCTTCGTGAAGTCGCCCGTGTTGACGTTGTCCTTCAGCCCACAGTCGACGGGCGCCCAGCCGCCATCCGCGTACTGATAACCGGAATCACGGTAGAAATAGGCCTTGGCCCAGGTGTAGCCGGCTCCGGGCGTAAGCACACGGATGCCGGTCACCGTACCCGAAGCGGAATCAAAGTCCGCAATCGCCGTGGCGCCCACACCATCGCCATAGATGATCACGTAGGGTGCAGCGACAAAACCCGAATAGGTGGGGCCCTTTGCAAAAGGCAGCGTGGCGACGCCCTTGCCCCAAGCCCCCCGGAAGGATGCCGAGGAACGGTTCCCCGTCTTGCCGTCCGTGTCGATCGTCACACCCTTGGCGTAAACCACAAAGTTCGTCATGGGCTGCGTATTCGATGCCGCCGGAGAATTGGCGATATCCTTACCCGTCGCGCCCGTCGTGAACGTGCCGCCATCGAAGCCCACGGAATAGAACTGCGGATAATCGGGACAGGTGGCATTGTAGCCGCAATAGAAACCCGCGGCCCGCAGTCTGCCGTTCAACACAAAGTCGGCCTGCTTGGAGTACTTGAAGTTATTGTGTGTATTATGCGTGCCACAGAGTTTGATGTTGTTGGCGAAAGCATCCACCTCAGCCTCATCCTCGACCGTCAGGAGCGAACGGCCGTCGTTGGTTACGCCGCAGCAGAGCCACAGATAGCCATAAATCTCGGCACGCCCACCGATGAAGCGCATGATGCCCGCGCCACCGTTGGCACCCGCATTGGGACCCACGGTCGGCACGCTGGAAGATCCCAGCGCATTGGTGAAGATCGAGCGTCCGCCATATTGGGCAAAAGAGCCGCAGCCCGTGCCGTAATGGCCAACGGAGAGGTTGCCCAGGCAGGTGAATCGCCCACCCCGCAGTTCGTAATAGCCATTGCCGTTCTGTGCGCCGATGGAGGACCCGTCACCCAAGGCGCCGCCACTGAGCATCGCCACCTCGCCACCTTCCTGGATCACAGCGCCATGGCTGCACGGATGCGTCGCCTGGTGATGGTAATAGCCGCCAATCTGGAAACGATTGGAGATCACCGCGCCAGACTGGATTCTCATCACCGCGTCGCCACCAATGCCCACGCTGATGGCGTCGTTGCTCGAGCCATAGGTATAGGACTTTCCGCTGACATCAACATTGCGGACGAGGGAATTCGTCACCACCAAACAGCCCATGGACTTCTGATTTGACACCCGTGCGCCATCATGGCCCACATGGAACGGCTTCTCCCCGAGTACAACATCCTGGGCACCATCCAGCACCAGCGTCGCCGCCAGATCCTCCGTCGTATTCGTGCCGATGGCGCCCCCATTCAGGGTGATGGCGCGCCCACCCGGCAGCGTAGGCATGCCGCCCGACAGCCGGATCGAGGCCTCGCCGTCCGTGCCGCCCGCCAACACCGCGGGCCCCGTGGAACTGGTGGAGCTCACTTCGGTCTCGGCGGCCACGCGCGCATTCACGGTCATCGCACGGAACGGATTGCGGTTCACGAGAAGAAGCTTCCCGTCTAAGCCGGCGATCGTGCCCAAATCATCAGCCGTTCCCAACGAAAGGTTACCGGCCAAGCCCAGCATCTCCACGTGTCCTGCGGCCAACTGCCGCCCCTCGCCAATCGCGATTGTGGCGTCTGCGCCGTGACTGTGGTAGAGCGCCTTCACGGACGTCGTCACCGCCGCCAGCGTATCGTCGCCGGAGGTGCCCTCCGACAGGATGGCCACCGTCTTTGAGGCGTCATCGGGAACCACATCACCCTTGGCGGCGAGGGATACATCCGCTTCGGGCGGCGCAATCACCAGCAGGCCCGCCGCGTCGAATGTCGGCACACTGCCGTTCACGGTGACGCCGGCCGGCACGCCCGTTTCCGCCGTTGCCCCCGCCACCTTCACGCGACCGCCGTCGCAGATGAAATCCAACGAACCGGCCGTAGCCCCGGCCGTGGGCGCCAGGGACGCCAAGGTCAGCGTCACACCATCCGGCACCCTAAGCGAAACGGACCCCGTGTCATAGGTCAACGGACAGGGCAACGTAGCCGTCTCCCCATCGACCAAGCCAGAGACCGACAGCTTGCCGGCGCAGAGGCGCACGGCGGATACGCCCGAAAGGTCCACCCCCTCAGCCAGATCCAATGTGGAAGCGCCCTTCTTCACCAGCGGAATGCGGCAGCCCTCAAAGGACGTCACAGCACCCGTAAAGGAAATCGACGCCGTTTCCGCATCCAATACCACCGAAGCGCCCGTGTAGGCGGCATTGGTTACGGCAAAGGAACTGGCGACCGTCAACATGCCGGAGCCCACATTGCGCACCGTGGCCGCGACATTGTTGACCGTAATGAAGCAATCCTTGGCGAATGTCTCATTGTCCTCGCCAGCGTACTCAAATGCGCCATTCACCTTAAAGAAGGCCGTGGTACCCGTACCAAAATTGCGTACCCGATTAGCCCGATAGGTCATCGGCGCAGCGTGGAACCAGATGGGGCCCGACAGCGCATTCGTCGGCCCTGCCATATAGAAAGTACCGGAATACGATGCATGACCGGCGAACTTGAGGTTCAGATTCTCGAGAGGACCGTTGGCCGAACTGTCATACAGGTCAAGATTGCAGGAAATGGTGCCCACACGGTCGCGGGCGACCCAAGTATGGCCATAGTTGCCATCCACACCCTTGTTGTTCTGTACACAGAGCTGCAATGTGCCCTTACCGCCGATCTCACCGCTCTGGGAGAAGGCGAGTGTTGGATAGTTCCAGTCGGAAAACGATACGCGGCACCCTTCCTGAATCTCCACATACGGCGTGCCACACATCTCGATGCCAAGTAGGCCGCAGTTGGACTTGTTGTCATAGACACTGCCCGTCTTTCCCCGTCCAAACTGAGGTGACGAGAACGTGATCTTGCCCGAGGTCTGGAAATAGAACCACATGCTCTGGAGCATCTTGTAGCTGCCGTAGATGGTGATGTCCTTGATGCGTCCGTCAAAGCGGAAGTTCCCCGTGCCGTCAAAGAGCATATAGACGTGCGCACATTCCATCGTGCTGTCCACCAGACGCGTATAGCCCATGTTTTTGAAAACGAGCTCTTCCGCGGCGTAGTTGTAGACGCTGATCCGTCCCACATTGCTTGCCTGAAGCGGACGACACGTGGCGCCAAGCGAAAACGCCCCGACAAAAGTCGGCACCGTGGCACCGCTTTCCACCGTGAATCGGCCGCCGCTCGCCCAATTCCCGGACGGCGCGAAGGCCTGGAGCGCGAGCACATCGTCCTCGTCTACGCCAAGCGTGAACTTGGCGCAGGAGGCGCGAAAGACGACGGAGCTAACGCAATAGAGTCCTTGGAAGTCAATGGTGGTGGCGGCCTCGGGTGCCACGGTGGTGAATTCGGCGAGATCTGTCAGATGCACGGCCGTCATCCAGCCCTCACGTTGCGCCCCCTCCGCGTCGAAAATCTCATCCGTCAGTACACCAGGGCATCGGGCGGCAGGTTCGCCATTGACCATCCAGTTGGCGGCATTCGTCCAGGCGCCATCTACGGAGCCCGTCCACGTGAAAACCTCCGCCGAACCGCAGAATGCCGCCAGCGCAATCCCCAGACAGAAAACAATTTTCGTCATAACAACACTCCTAAAGTTCCAAAAGCACAATTTTACCACATTTATCCAAACAGAGGAAAGACCGAAAAACAGGAAACACGGCATCAACCAGGCAGACCGAGTCCGCCATCGATGGTGAGGGTCGCGCCCGTGATGTAGCGTCCGGCGTCAGAGGCCAGCAACAAGGCCGCGCCGGCGGCATCTTCGGGTGCCGCGTAATCATGCATGGGGATGGCCGCCGTCACCTTGGGGCCATAAACCGGATCGGCCAGGCACTCGCGATTGCGGTCGGTATTGAAGACCCCCGGACAAAGATTGTTGACGGTGATTCCCTCGGCGGCCACCTGGCGGCCAATGCCGCGCACCAGGTTCTCCTGTGCCGACTTCGTGGCGGCATAGACGCACATATCGGGATGCGGGCGCCGTTCGTTCACCGAGCCAACCGTGATGAGCCGTCCCCACCGCTGGGCCTTCATCTTCGGATAGCAACGCTGGAACAGACGCAGCGTCGCGAGGAAATTCACCTGGATTTCCCTCTGCGCCTCGTCCAACGGGAAATCCGTCCATGGAATCTTGGCTTGGATGGAGGCGTTGCAGACGAGGATGTCAGGCAACATCCCTTCTGCCGCCAGCCGATCGCAGAACGCATCGATTGCCGCCGGATCGGCCAGATCGCACACCTTCGTGTTGTGCCGGATGACCTTTGCGCCATATTCCTCGAAGGCATCGCCAATGGCCTTGCCGATGCCGCGGGTGGACCCCGTGATCAGCGCAATCTTGCCCGTCAAATCGAACTTTTCCTTAAGCATAGTCTAGACCTTGTCATGATTGAAGTAACGGAATCTGGCCAAAACGATGAGGGCGGCCCCCGCCAGGGCAAAGCCCGCCAACGAGGCGAACGAGGCGCGAATCGTGAAATGGTCGTTCATCCATCCCATGACGCCAGGCCCGAAGGCCCCGAAGATGCAGCCGCCACACCCGAAGATTCCCGTGGCCACGGCCCGATAGCGCGGATTGATCACCTCCAGCATCGCCGCATAGAGATTCGAGTCGTAGATGCCCGTGGCAAAGCCAAAGGCGAAGATGGCGGCGATCATCAGCGGCAACGAACCCGCCCAGGCCGTCAGCAGCAGGAACGGCACGGAAAGCAGAATCGCCACGATTTCGACCTCCAGACGCACCGCCGGACGCCACACCTTCAGCCGATCGCTCACGCGCCCCCCAAGGAACACGCCCACGACGGCGCCCAGATAGAACCAGAAGACGGCATGAAAGGCCACAGACGCCGTGCTGAGATCGGGGAAGGCCCGTGAAAGAAAGGCCGGCACCCACTGCTTGTAACCGTAGAGGAGGTAGAAGTAGCATCCGAGCGCGCCAGTCAGCAGCAAGGCCGTCGGCTTGGAGGCGAAAGCGGCAAAGGCCTCACGCACCGAGGGCTTGTCGTCCGTGCCCACATTCGGCGTGTCTTTGAGGAACAGCGCCGCCGCAACGGCCCAGACAACACCAATCGCGCCGAAGACGACGAAGGCCTGGCGCCACCCGCCTGGACCGAGACCTGCCAGGAATCCCGCCGCCACACAGCAAAGGATGCTGCCCAGATAGATCGCCGCCTGATACACGGCAAACGCCGTTCCGCGCGTCTCCACATGGAACTGGCTGATGAGCGATGAATTTGAGGGCGGCAGGAGTGCCTGGCCGAAGGCGTTGAGAACGCCGTACAGGGCCACCAGCATCATGAGGCCATTGGCGAACCCCGTGCCCAGAATGCCCAAGGAGAAGATGAGCGTACCGCAAACAATCATCCATTTGCGGCGGAAGAAGTCCGCGGCAAGGCCCGAAAACATCAGCACAACCCCGAAGACCAGGGTAAACGCGCTGCCGACGAGGCCCAGCTGCAGATCGCTCAGGCCGGCGCTGGCGAAGTCCGTCTTGATCTGCGGCAGCACGGCGTTGTAGATCTGCCGCGTGCCCTGGGCGAGGAAATACGTCAGCGAGACGATCGCCAGCATCACCCACTTGTAGTCGAGCCTCTTCACGACCACCGCCGATCGTTCGCCCACTCCTTGTCCCATTCTTTGGTGGGCGTCCACGGCGCGGGGAAATCTGCGCAGGCCTGCTTCCTGATGAGCTTCTCGTTGAGTTCATCGATGCCAAGCCCCGGCGCGTTGGGAACCGCAATGAATCCGCCCTCATAGCGGAGCGCGGGCTTGACGAGATCACCCCACCACGGCACATCCACCGAATGCAGCTCCAGAGCCATGAAGTTGCGCGTGGCAGCGGCCACGTGAACCGCCGCCATGCAGGCGATGGGGCTCTCGGCCATATGGAGGTTCATCTGCACGCCATAGTCCTCGGCAAGGTCGCCGATCTTCTTCGTCTCGAGCATACCGCCCGCCGTCAGGAGATCGGGATGGATGACCGCCAGCGCGTGCGATTCGAGCAGCGGCATGAAGTCTTCCTTGAGGTAGATGTCCTCGCCCGTGCCGAGCGGCGTCGTGGTCGCCGCGTGCAGCTGTCGCCACTGCTCGACATTGCGCCACGGCAAGACGTCCTCCGCCCACGAAAGGTGGTATTTCTCCAGGCGGCGGAGCAGCTGCACGGCGTCCTCGTAGGGGATATGCCCCAGGTGGTCGATGGCGATGGGGACCTCCCAGCCGATCACCTCACGCACGTCCGCCATGTACTTTTCGAGGCAGTCAAGGCCCTTTTCGGTGATGTGTATCCCCGTGAAGCCGTGCGCCGTGTTGAAGAGGTCATAGGCCTCGCCGCGCATGGCACGCGGATCGATCGAGCCATGCGGCGTCTTGACGACATGCTTCATCTTCTTCATGTAGTCGAGGTAGCCAAGCGGTGCGATGAGCGCGCCCGGGACGTTCATGATGAGCTCGATGCCCAGATCCATCTTGAGGAACGTGAAGCCCATCGCCATGCGCGCCTTGAGCGCCTGGCCCATGTCGCGTCCGCCGCCTTCGGAATCGGTGTCGCAGTAGCAGCGGATGGCATCGCGCCACTGGCCGCCCATCAGCTGCCAGCAGGGAACGCCCCACGCCTTTCCCGCGAGATCCATGCAGGCGAGCTCGACCGCGCAGACGCCGCCGGCCTGACGCGAATCGCCGCCGAACTGCTTGATGCGGCGGAATATCTTCTCGACGTTGCAGGGGTTCTCGCCGAGGATGCGCGACTTCAGCATGGCGGCATAGGTACGCGACGAGGCATCCCGCACTTCGCCATAGCCCACCAATCCCTGGTTGGTGTAGAGCTTCAGCAGCGTGCACCGCTTCGGCGCGCCGTCAATGTCGGCAAAGCGCATGTCGGTGATCTTGAGGGTCGCGGGATTGATCTTGGTAATTGAGATGTTCTTCATTGGTTCACCCATTGCGCCGACATTTTATCACATTTGCCCAGTCACTGGGAAGATAAAGAAGGAGGGAAAAAGAAGAGCGCCCGCGAAACCGCGGACGCCCTTCTCGTCGTGCAATCGACGAATCGATTACATGTCCATGCCCGGCTGACCACCGTGGCCGCCGCAGTTGCATTCCTTCTTCTCGGGAATGTCGGTGACCATGCAGTCCGTCGTCAGGAGCAGGCCCGCGATCGAGGCCGCGTTCTGCAGCGCCGTGCGGGAGACCTTTGCGGGGTCGACGACGCCGCACTTGAGCAGGTCGCCGTACTCGCCGGTGCGGACGTTGTAGCCTTCGGAGCCCTTCGCCTTCTTGACGTTCGCGATCACCAGCGCGGCCTCCTGGCCGGCGTTGTTCACGAGCTTGCGCAGCGGCGCCTCGATCGCGCGGGCGATGATGCTCGCGCCGACCTTCTCGTCACCGGCGAGCTCGAGCGTGTCGATCGCCTTCTGGCAGCGGAGGTAGGCCACGCCGCCGCCGGGGACGATGCCCTCTTCGACGGCCGCACGGGTCGCGTGGAGCGCGTCGTCGACGCGGTCCTTCTTCTCCTTCATCGCAGCTTCCGTGGCCGCGCCGACCTTGATGATCGCCACGCCGCCCGCGAGCTTGGCGAGACGCTCCTGGAGCTTCTCGCGGTCGTAGTCGGAGGTCGTCTCGTCGATCTGCTTCTTGATGAGCGCCACGCGCGCCGAGATGTCGGCCGACTTGCCCTGGCCCTGGACGATCGTCGTGTTGTCCTTGTCGACCGTGACCTTCTTGGCCTTGCCGAGCATGTCGATCGTGACGTTCTCGAGCTTGATGCCGAGGTCTTCGCTGATGAGCTTGCCGCCCGTGAGGATCGCGATGTCCTCGAGGATCGCCTTCCGGCGGTCACCGAAGCCCGGCGCCTTGACGGCGCAGACCTGGAACGTGCCGCGGAGCTTGTTCACGACGAGCGTCGCGAGCGCCTCGCCCTCGACGTCCTCGGCGATGATCATGAGCGGCTTGCCCGTCTTGGCGACGGTCTGCAGCAGCGGCAGCATGTCCTGGAGGTTGGAGATCTTCTTCTCGAAGAGGAGGATGTAGGGGTTCTCGAGGACGCACTCCATGCTCTCCGGATCCGTCACGAAGTACGGGGAGAGGTAGCCCTTGTCGAACTGCATGCCCTCGACGACGTCGAGCGTGGTCTCGAGGGTCTTGGCCTCTTCAACCGTGATCGTGCCGTCCTTGCCGACCTTGTCCATCGCGTCGGAGATGATCTTGCCGATCTCCTCGTCGCCATTGGCGGAAAGGGTCGCGACCTGGGCGATCTCGTCCGCGCTCTTCACCTTCTTGGCGAGCTTGGCGATCGCGTCGACGACGGCAAGCGTCGCCTTGTCGATGCCGCGCTTGAGGGCCATCGGATTGGCGCCGGCGGTGATGTTCTTCAGGCCTTCGCGGTAGACGGCCTCGGCGAGAAGCGTAGCGGTCGTGGTGCCGTCGCCCGCGACGTCATTCGTCTTGCTGGCGACTTCGCGCACCATCTGCGCGCCCATGTTCTCGAAGGGATCGGCGAGCTCGATCTCCTTGGCGACGGTGACGCCGTCCTTGGTGATCTGCGGAGAACCGAACTTCTTGTCGAGGATCACGTTGCGGCCAGAGGGGCCGAGCGTGCTCGTGACCGCGGCGGAGAGCTTCTCGACGCCGGCGAGGATTTTCTGACGCGCTTCGGCGTCGAACTTGATCTGCTTTGCCATGACTTGGAATTACCTTTCTTTATCGAAGGGGTGCGGGGAAACCGGGGTTTCCCCGTTCGTTGCTTACTTCTCGAACACGCCCAGCAGATCCTCTTCGCGGACGAGCTGGAGCTTCTTGTCGCCGATCTTCACTTCCGTGCCGCCATACTTCGGCAGGAGCACCTCGTCGCCGACCTTGACGTCGAACGCGAGTTCCTTGTGGTCCTTGTCGTACTTCTTGCCGAGGGCGATCACCTTGCCCTTGATCGGCTTTTCCTTCGCGGCGTCGGGGATGTAGATGCCACCGACCATCGCTTCCTTCTCTTCAACGGGCTCAACGAGAACCCGATCACCCAGGGGACGTACCTTCATTTGTTTTCTCCTTGTTGGTTTTTAGATTTCGATTGCCGCCGAATGCCTCGACCGCACTCGACAGTTGAATCATTTCATTGTGAAATCGGCGTCGACCGCATCGTCGTTCGGATTCTTCTTGGGCGGATCCTGCGGCGGCGGCGTGCCCGCGCCCGGATTGGCGCCAGGAGGCGGCGTGCCCGCGCCCTGCTGGGCGTACATCGCCTGCGCGATGGGCTCCATCGCCTTCATGAGGGCCTCTTCCTTGGCCTTGATGGCGGCCACATCCGTACCCTTCAGCGCCTCCTTGAGGTCGTTGAGCGCAGCCTCGACGGGGGCCTTCTTGTCGGCCGGGACCTTGTCGCCGGCGTCCTTGAGGGTCTTCTCAACCTGGAACGCGAGCGAATCGGCCTTGTTGCGCGTCTCGACTTCCTCGTGGCGCTTGGCGTCCTCGGCCGCGTGCATCTCGGCGTCCTTGCGCATCTTCTCGATCTCGTCCTTCGAGAGACCGCCCGCCGCCGTGATGGTGATCTTCTGCTCCTTGCCCGTGCCGAGATCCTTCGCGGAGACGTTCAGGATGCCGTTCGCGTCGAGGTCGAAGGTGACTTCGATCTGCGGGACGCCGCGCGGGGCCGGCGGAATGCCGTCGAGGTTGAAGTTGCCGAGCGACTTGTTGTCGCGCGCCATCTTGCGGTCGCCCTGGAAGACGCTGATCGTCACGGCAGGCTGGTTGTCCGCCGCCGTGGAGAACACCTGGCTCTTCTTGGTGGGGATCGTGGTGTTGCGGTCGATCAACGGCGTCATCACGCCGCCGAGCGTCTCGATGCCCAGCGTGAGCGGGGTCACGTCGAGCAGCAGCACGTCCTTCACGTCACCCTTGAGGATGCCGCCCTGGATGGCCGCGCCCATCGCCACCACTTCGTCGGGGTTCACGCCCTTGTGGGGCTCCTTGCCGAAGAGCGAGCGCGCCTTCTCCTGGATAAGCGGCATGCGCGTCTGGCCGCCCACGAGCACCACTTCGTCGACCGACGAGAGATCGGCGTCGTTCATGCACTTGCGGCACGGCTCCGAGGTGCGGTTGACGAGGTCCATCGTGAGC
>JAKSOW010000106.1 GCA_024405395.1 Kiritimatiellia bacterium
TCCACCTCGACAGCTTGCCTTTCCGATTTGACTCACGAGATTGTACAACTTCCGTGACAAAAATTGGAAGAGGGGTTGACTTCACTCTTGGGAAGTGTTATAATTTCTCCCGTTTTTTTCTTCGGACTGTAGCGCAGCCTGGTAGCGCGTTTGCTTGGGGTGCAAAAGGTCTCGGGTTCAAATCCCGACAGTCCGACCATTCTTAAGGCGACAGAGCTTGGGCTCTGTCGTTTTTTGTTTTTGTTGCGGGAGTGACCGCCAGATGGCAGAGGGCTGCCGGTTTTCTCGGGGATATTTTCGTGACATTGGTCACCAAAACACCAGTTTTGTTGCAAATACTAGGGATTGGGGTCTCGGCACTGGATGATACGCAATATATTGTGATTTTCTTCTTGCTTATGGTTGGGTGCTGTGGTATACTCTGCGCGTTTCTGCCTAAAGGGGGTCAGCTCATCGCGGATGATGGCTCCAGAGGACTTCACAACTTGAATTTAACCAAATTTAAAGAATAAAAAGGACGTTACCGTGAACATTATCAAGCGCGACGGTTCGCAAGCCGTCTTTGACACCTCCAAGATTGCCGCCGCCATCCGCAAGGCCAATGCCACCGTGGATGATGCCGACAAGCTTACTGAGGCGCGTGTCGATCGCATTGCGGCGCAGATTGAGGCGTTCGCGGCGGCGCATGACCGGGCGCTGGGCGTGGAGGAGATCCAGGATCTGGTGGAGACGAAGATCCAGGAGGCGGGTGCGCATGCCGTCGCCAAGAAGTACATCAAGTATCGCTTTGTGCAGGACATCAAGCGTCACAGCAACACGACGGACGGCGAGATTCTGACGCTCATCAACTGCACCAACGAAGAGGCGAAGCAGGAGAACGCCAACAAGAACCCCGTGGTCAACTCCACGCAGCGCGACTATATGGCGGGCGCGGTCTCCAAGGACGTGTCGAAGCGTCTGCTGCTGCCGGAGGACATCGTCAAGGCGCATGAGCAGGGGTTGATCCATTTCCATGACATGGACTATTACGCCCAGCGCATGCACAACTGCGATCTCGTGAACCTTGAGGACATGCTGCAGAACGGCACGGTGATCTCGGGCACGCAGATTTCGCGTCCGCACTCTTTCTCCACGGCGTGCAACATCGCCACGCAGATCATCGCGCAGGTGGCCTCCAACCAGTATGGTGGCCAGTCTATCTCCTTGACGCATTTGGCGCCTTTCGTGCAGGTGTCGCGCGAGAAGATCGCACGCGAGGTGTCCGCCGAGTTCGAGCTGGTGGGTGTGGCCCTGGCGGAGGACAAGAAGTCCGAGATTGTCGAGCGTCGGGTGCGCGAGGAGATCGTGCGCGGCGTTCAGACCATCCAGTACCAGGTGGTGACGCTCATGACCACCAATGGCCAGGCGCCGTTCATCACGGTGTTCATGTACCTCAACGAAGCGCGCAACGAGCAGGAGAAGAAGGACCTGGCCGTCATCATCGAGGAGACGCTCAAGCAGCGCATCCAGGGCGTGAAGAACGAGGTGGGCGTGTATGTGACGCCGGCCTTCCCGAAGCTCATCTACGTGCTGGAGGAGGACAACATCAAGGAGGGCACGCCCTACTGGTACCTCACGAAGCTCGCCGCGCAGTGCACCGCCAAGCGCATGGTCCCGGACTACATCTCCGAGAAGATCATGCTCAAGAACAAGATCGACAAGGCGGGCGAGGGCCACTGCTACACGTGCATGGGCTGTCGCAGCTTCCTTACGCCGTTCATCAACGAGAAGGGCGAGGCGCAGTACTATGGCCGCTTCAACCAGGGCGTGGTGACGGTGAACCTCGTGGACATCGGCCTCTCCGCCGTGAAGGAGGCGGGCGAGGGCGCTGGCGACGAGCGCCGTCTGGACGCCTTCTGGCGCATCTTCGAGGAGCGCATGGAACTGTGCCATCGCGCGCTGCAGTGCCGCCACGAGCGCCTTACGGGCACACTTTCCGACGCCGCCCCGATCCTGTGGCAGCACGGTGCGCTGCTGCGCCTCAAGAAGGGCGAGAAGATCGACCGCTATCTCCACGGCGGCTACTCCACGCTGTCGCTGGGCTATGCGGGCCTTTGGGAGTGCGTCTACGCCCTCATCGGCAAGAAGCTCACGGAGTTCGACGGCGAAGTGCTGGGCCTCGACATCATGAAGAAGCTCAACGAGTACACGGCCAAGTGGAAAGCGGCCGAGAACATCGACTACTCGCTCTACGGCACGCCGCTGGAGTCCACCACCTACCGCTTCGCCAAGTGCCTCCAGAAGCGCTTCGGCATCGTCAAGGGCGTCTCCGACCGCAACTACATCACGAACTCCTACCACGTGCACGTCACCGAGCCCATCGACGCGTTCGAGAAGCTGGCGCTTGAGGCGAAGTTCCAGACGCTCTCGCCCGGCGGCGCGATTTCCTATGTGGAGGTGCCGAACATGCAGGACAACCTGCCGGCGGTGCTTTCCATCATGCAGTTCATCTACGACCACATCATGTACGCCGAACTGAACACGAAGAGCGACTACTGCCAGGTGTGCGGCTACGATGGCGAGATCGTGATCGAGAAGGACGCCGACGGCAAGCTGATCTGGAAGTGCCCCAAGTGCGGCAACACGGACCAGAACAAGATGAACGTGGCGCGGCGCACCTGCGGCTACATCGGCTCCCAGTTCTGGAACCAGGGCCGCACGCAGGAGATCAAGGAGCGTGTGCTGCACGTCTCCGAGCATCTGGACGCCGAATGCGGCTGCGGCGGGCACCGCGAATGCTGCTGAGCGCGGCATGAACTATTCGGGCATCATCGGAAGCGACATCGCGAACGGAGAAGGCGTTCGCGTGTCGCTTTTCGTTTCGGGCTGCACCCACCACTGCAAAGGGTGCTTCAACGAAAGCACCTGGGATTTTGCCGCCGGCAAGCCCTTCACCACGCAGACGGAGGATTTCCTCCTCGCGGAGCTTGACCATCCCTGGGTGGCGGGGCTCTCCCTGCTGGGCGGTGAGCCGATGGAGCCCGAGAACCAGCGGGCGCTGGTGCCGTTTCTGCGGCGGTTTCGCGAACGCTTTGGCGACACCAAGGATATCTGGTGCTACACCGGGTGCGTTCTTGAGCGCGACCTGCAGGGTGAGTCCCGGTGGCATATCGAGGTCACGGACGAATTTCTGTCCTACGTCGACGTGCTCGTGGATGGTCCGTTTGTCGAATCGCTCAAGGACATCTCACTCAAGTTCCGCGGCAGTTCCAATCAGCGTCTGATTCGTCTGCGCGGATGATAGACCCTTTCCGTTTCGTTCGGTTTATGGTAAAATGTTCGCTTTGAAATGAAGCGAATCAGCGAGTTCTTCGACAATTTATGCGCGCCTGGGATCTTGGCGATCCTGGTGGCGAGTGTTGTCGCCGTCTTGTCGCTGTGGTGGGGAAGTGTCAACCAGGACGAAGGGTGGTATCTCTATGCCGCCCAGCTGGTTGGCGAAGGCAAGTTGCCCTATCGCGATTTCTTCTTCACGCAGGGGCCTGCGTTTCCGATCGTCTATTCGTTTCTGAGGTCGATCTGGGCACCCGATTCGCCTTTGCATGGTCTTTTGGGCGGGCGCGTGGTGACGTTGGCGTTCGGTTTGCTGGGCACGTTTGCGGCCATGGCGCTGGCGCGGCGGATGGTGGCGCCCGAGAAGCGCACGGCCGCGGCATTGTCTGTGTTCGCGCTGCTGGCGGGCAACCTCTACCACGTCTATTTCACCGCCATTCCCAAGACGTATGCCTTGGGGAGCGGCTTTCTGCTGCTGGGCTTTCTGCTGATCGCCGTCGGCCTAGGCGTGGGACGCGGCTCCGCGCCGGGTGTTCGGGCATGGCGTCGCGTGGCCTGTCTCTTTGTCGGCGGGCTGTCCTTGGCCTTTGCCAGCGGCACGCGCATTTCGCTGGTGCTGATTCTGCCTGTGGTCGGCTTTGCGCTGCTGTTTCGCTTCCGGACCTTTCGGTGGGCGTTCCTCTGGTATGGCCTGGGCGGTGCCTTGGGGTTGGCCCTCACGTACGGCTTCTTCGCGCTGGATCCGCAGTCGCTGAGGGGACTGCTGGCGGCGCAGGCGTATCATGCGGCACGTGGCGGCTTTGATCCCTTTTTCGCCCTCGGTTCCGTGTCGCGGCTGGCGCGCGGCTATGTGGCGCTCGGCGCCGTGCTTTTCGCCGGGCTGTGCGTTTCGCGGTCTGCTGCCGCGGAGGCGTCGCCGTCGCGCGGTCCCATCTCCTTCTTCGGTCTGTTGCTGGGTCTTTCGTTTGCGGCGGTCTTTCTGCTGCAGCTTTCCGCGCCGTTCCCGTATGACGACTATCAGGTGCCGCTCATGGGTCTGCTCACGGTGCTCATCACGACGTGGTTCTTCAATCGCGCGGATGCGCCTGTGCGACAGGCGTGGTTTGTGGTGCTGGTGGTGGGCCTGGCCGCCATGTCGGCGCCGCAGCTTCAGCAGTGGATGGTGTATGGTCAGGATCGCTTCTGGTCGCTCAAGAAAGAGCGCACGGAACTCTCCAAGCTCCGCTTCATGGCCGAGGAGATCAATCTGATCGACCCGGGTGGCTCGACGCTGCTGACGCAGGACCTCTATCTGGCGGTGGAATCTGGCCGCAAGGTGCCCGAGGGGCTTGAGATGGGGCCGTTCTCCTATTTTCCGGATTTGTCCGATGACGAGGCCAAGGCGTGGCATGTGCACAACACGGCGTCGCTTGAGGCCCTGCTTGCCTCTGCACCTTCGCCAGTGGCGGCCATTTCGGGCTATGCCTTCGCCATCGGCGCGCCCACCTGTCGCGAGGTGCCGTTCGAGCAGCAGAAGCGTCTGTTCCACATCTTGAAGGACCATTATGAAATGGTCGACAGTGAACCGCGTTTCGGGCAGAACGCAACCACCCTGCTGGTGTTGCGTCGCAAGGCCGCGCCATCGGAAACCGCTGGAGGTGGAAAATGATGACGGCCGAGGAACTGCGCGCGCGCATTCTGGCTGCCGTGTCGTCCAATGGCGGGCATCTGGCCGCTTCGCTGGGCGCAGTGGAGCTCGCCCGTGCCTTGGCGTGCGCGTTCGATCCGTTCGTGGACCGTGTGTTGTGGGATGTGGGGCATCAGGCCTACGCCTGGAAGCTACTGACGGGACGAGCCGATCGCTTCGACACCTTGCGCCGTTTTGGTGGCCTCTCGGGTTTCCCGTTGCCATTGGAATCGACGGCGGACGCCTTTGTGGCGGGGCACGCCGGCAATGCGCTTTCGGCGGCGCAGGGTTTGGCGGCGGCGCGTAGTCTCGCAGGCGGCACATTCCATGTGGTGGCTGTGGTGGGAGATGCGGCATTGACCAACGGCGAGTCGCTGGAGGCGCTGGCGTCGGCGGCTAAGGGCGCGAAGACGATCATCGTGGTCAATGACAACAAGTCAGCCGACCGTTTCCCCGAGGCACGGTTCAACCGCGGCCTGGTCGAAGCTTTGGATCTGGCCTATGTGGGCCCGGTGGACGGGCATGACGAAGGTGCGTTGGCCGAGGCGTTCGCAGTCGCCAAAGCTGCCGCCGGCAGCGTGGTTGTCCACGTGCGCACGGTGAAGGGCAAGGGATTCGCCCCCGCGGAATCCGCCCCCGAACAGTGGCATGGGGTGGGCGCCTTCAATCTGGCGGCGCCGCTGCTGCCGGTGGACCGCACGAGTTGGTCGGCCGTCTTCGGAGACATCCTGTGCGCGGCCGCGCGCAAGGACGCGCGCATCTGCGCGTTGACGGCGGCCATGAAGGACGGGACGGGCCTGGGTGCATTTGCCGCCGCCCATCCCTTGCGCTTCTTCGACGTGGGCATTCGCGAAAGCCATCTCGTCACGTTTGCCGCCGGTCTGGCCAAGGGCGGGCGCAAACCCGTGGTGGCCGTCTATTCTTCGTTCCTGCAGCGGGCGGTGGATCAGGTGCTGCACGACGTGTGCCTGCAGAACCTCGGCGTGATCATCGCCGTGGATCGGGCGGGCTGTGTGGGGGCGGATGGCGTGACGCATCAGGGCCTCTACGATCTGGCGATGCTGCGCGGTATTCCCAACCTTACCATCGCCCAGCCCAAGGATGCGCGGGATCTGGCGCGGATGCTCGACCTGGCGCTCGCGACGGGCGGGCCCTGGGTGATCCGCTATCCGCGTGGCGTGCCGCCTGCGGTGGCCGAGGACATGCCGAGCACGCAGGCCGTGGGGCGCGCCTTGCCGCTTGCGGGGGGCGCGGCGCATCTGCAGTTGTGGGCGCTGGGCGACTATGTGGTCAAGGCACGGGAAGTCGCGCGGCTGTTGGCGGCGGAGGGCCTTGCCGCCGGCGTCGTCGATGCACAGTTCGTGAAGCCGCTGGATACGGATCTGCTGCGGCGGCAGATCGCCGAGGGGACGGCGATCTTTGTGGCGCTGGAGAATGGCGTCGCTACGGGTGGTTTTGGTGGTGCGGTCGCCGAATTTGTGGCGGCATTTCCGAATGTGCGTGTGCTGCGCGTGGGCTGGCCCGACGTGTTCGTCGCGCATGGCACGGTGGCTGAGCTGGAGTCGGCGCATGGGCTCACCGCCGAACAGATCGCCAAACGGGTCAGGGATTTTGCAACAGGAGAGTAGGAGGACGCAATGGCAGTGCAGCATGGCATTCCCGGTGAGTGGGCCCGTGTGAGAGGGACTGTGCTCTCGCTGTGGCCCCTGTTTCTCTCCTTCATTCTGCTGGGGGCTTTCGCCGCGGCGGCCCTGCTGGGTCGTGCCACGTTCCTCTTTGCGGGATTGTTTCTCGCCTCCCTCGTCTTCATGAGCCTTTCCTGGCGGCGCGGCGTGCGGCGTGTGGCTTCCTTCTTCGTGGGTGCGCGTGGCGAGGAACGCGTGGCCGGCGTGCTCGCGACGCTGCCGGAGACCTATCACGTGTTTCATGACTTCGTGGCCGATGGTCATCCTGTGGATCATGTGGTGCTGGGGCCTGCTGGCGTTTTCGCCATTGAGACCAAGAACTGGCGCGGCAAGGTCACGATTGAGGATGGACATGTGCTGGTGGATGGACATCTGGCCGACCGGTCGCCTCTGCAGCAGACTTTGCGTGAAGGTGATGCGGTGCAGCGTGAGCTGGAGAAGGCCGGTTGGAAGGGCTCTGTGCAGCCGGTGCTGTGCTTCGCTTCAGACACCTTCGGCGCGGGACATGCCGTGGTCGGACGCGTGGAGCTGGTGAACGCCAGGGATCTGACGGGATGGGTGCAGACCCTCCCCGAGGCGCTGGCGCCGAATGAACTGGAGCGGCTGATACAGCTGGTGTCGGTGCATTGAGCCGGTCGGCAGGCGGTGCTTTTTGACAGATGGAAGGAATCGAGACATGAAGATGGGAAGTGACATGAGAAGAGGGCTTTTGCTGCTGTGTCTGGCGGCGGGACTGACGGCGGTGGCCGCACGGCCGGCGGCGGAAGTGGCGCCGCAGGCGCACTACGGCGCCGTGGCGCGTCGGCTCGTGAGCATGCTGGAGCGCCACCATGTGCTGCAGCAGCGTTTCGACGACGAGATGTCGCGGCGCGCCTGGACGAATCTCGTGACGCAGTACGATCCCGCGCACATGATCTTCCGCCAGGCCGACATCGCGCAGTTCGCGCGGATGGAGACGGGCATCGACGATGCGCTCAAGGCTGGCGACGTCTCCTTCGGCTATGAGGTGTACCGCATCTTCGCGCAACGCCTGGCCGAGCGGGTCGATTTCGCCACCAATCTGCTGCAGAAGACGACGTTCGACTTCTCGGTGAAGGAGGACTACCAATGGTCGCGCAAGGATGCGCCGTGGCCGGCCACGGAGGAGGAGCAGAACGAGCTCTGGCGCAAGCGCATCAAGAACGAGCTGCTGTCGCAGACGCTGGCGCGCGAGCTCGACGAGGAGAAGGCCAAGCGCGACGAGGCCAAGGAGAAGAAGTCCGGGAAGAAGTCCGCCGCCAAGAAGGACGAGAAGAAGGACAAGGAAGAGGACGACCTGCCGCCCGAGCCCGTGCTCACGCCCAAGGAGAACATGGTCAAGCGCTACCGCCACTACCTCACGGTGGCCACGGAGCCCGACGAGGAGACGGTGCTGCAGCGCTACCTCTCCGCCGCCGCGATGTCCTACGATCCGCATTCGGACTACATGAGCCCGACGCGCAAGGAGGACTTCGACATGGACATGAGCCTCTCGCTCTGCGGCGTGGGCGCCGTGCTCTCCTTTGATGCGGACGACGGCACGCTCAAGATCCAGGAAGTGATGCCCGGCGGACCGATGGACAAGGACGGACGCATCAAGAAGGGCGATCGCATCGTGGGCGTGGGCCAGGGGAACAAGCCGGTGGAGGACACCACCTGGAAGCCGATGAAGAAAACGATCCACAAGATCCGCGGGCCCAAGGGCACGAAGGTCGTGCTGGAGATCGTGCCGCGCACCGACACTTCGGGCGCCACGCGCAAGCGCATCGCGCTCATTCGTGACGAAATCAAGCTGGACGAGGGCCATGCCGCCACGGGCCGCGTGGAGACGGTGGTTCTCGATGGCGTCACCAACACGCTGGGCTACGCGAAGCTGCCGGGCTTCTACGGCACGATGGACAAGCGGCCGGGCGATCCCGAGTACCGCTCATGCTCGTTAGACGTGGGCAAGTATGTGGCGCAGTTCAACCGCAAAGAGACGCAGGGCATGATCCTCGACCTGCGCGGCAATGGCGGCGGTTCGCTGAAGGAGGCCGTGCTGCTCGCGCAGCTCTTCCTCACGCCGAGCCCCGTCGTGCAGATTCGCGAGGTGCGTAACCTGGGTGTGCTGCCGACCTTCCCCGATCTGCCGTCCTTCGCGTACCGCAAGCCGCTCGTGGTGCTCATCGACCGCCTGTCCGCTTCGGCCTCCGAGATCGTGGCGGCCGTGCTGCAGGACACGGGACGCGCGATTGTCCTCGGCGATACGCAGTCGCACGGAAAGGGCACGGTGCAGACGGTCTACCCGATGGGCTCCGAGATCTTCGGCTCGATGAAGGTCACGACGGCGCGCTTCTACCGCATCAACGGCTCTTCCACCCAGGTGAAGGGCGTGGCGAGCGACTTCGTGCTGGCCTCCACGCTGGACGGGCTCGACACGGGCGAAGACAAGCTGCCGAATGCGCTGCCCTGGACGCGCGTGGAGCCCGTGAGCTACTCCGCCGTTTGGAATCTCACGGACTACGTGCCGCAGCTGCGGGAACGGAGCGCCAACCGCCTGGCCGGCAATGCCGAATGGCGGCGGCATCTCAGGGCGGTTGAGATGTTCCGCGAGTCGGCGCAACGCAAGTCCGCGCCGCTGGAGCGCGCCGCGCGTCTGAAGATGATGCGCGAGGAGCGCGAAATGCGCGAGCTGGACGATGCGGAGGCGTTGGACGATGAGGAGTCGCCGGAGGAGACGGCGGTCGCGCAGAGCGAAGACGGCAAAGACCGCAAGAACGATGTGGTGCTGGATGAGGCCTTCAAGGTGTTGGCCGATCTCGTGCGCCTGACGGGCGGCAAGGAGGCACCGCCGCCGCCGGAGATTCGGGTGCCGGCGTGGCTGCGTGCCCTGGGAGGTTGACCGCGTGAACGTAATCCATTTCACCAAGATGCACGGCGCGGGGAACGACTTCATCCTCGTGGACGATCGTGCGGGGCGTTTCCCCGCCCATGACCATCTGCGCATTGCCGCCCTGGCGGCCAAGCGCACCGGCATCGCCTGCGAGGGCGTGATTCTGGTGCAGAAGTCCGCAGTGGCGGATTTCCGCATGGTATTCTTCAACCCCGACGGCACGGAGGCCGACCTCTGCGGCAACGGCGCGCGCTGCGTGGCGGCCTTCGCCAAGGAGATCGGCGCGGCCCCCGGGGCGGCGATGACCTTTGAGACGCGGGCGGGGCTCGTGGACGCCGAAGTGCTGGACCAGGGCCTGGTGCGGATTTGGATGCCCGAGCCGCATGATCGCCGCTACAATCTCCAGGTCAAGGCGAAGGGGCAGGTCGTTGCCGGCGACTTCATCAATTCGGGGGTCCCGCACTTTGTGGTGTCCTGCGATTCCGTTGCCGCCATCGACGTCGACAAGCTGGGTCGGGAACTGCGGCTGGCCGAGGCCTTTGCGCCGAACGGCACGAATGTGGACTTCGTGCAGTTCAAGGCCCCGAACGTTGTCGTGATGCGCACCTATGAGCGCGGCGTGGAGGCGGAGTCGGGCGCGTGCGGCACGGGCGCGATGGCGGCCGCCGTCGTGGGGGTGGAGGCCAAGGGGCTTTCGCTGCCGATCCGCGTGCGGTGCACGCATGGCTGCGAATTGGTGATTGACGGAGATTGGCGCGAGAACAAGGGCACCGGCTTTACGCTTACGGGCCCTGTGAAGAAAGTCTTCGAGGGCGATGTCGACCTCGATCAGCTCGAATGTGAAAATGCCGGGATTTAACAAGGAGTCAAGAAGATGTCAGAATTGATTGTTGCGCTGGATGTGCAGACGCGTGCCGAGGCCGAGGCCAAGGTCAAGATGCTGGGCGATGCGGTGGATTTCTACAAGATCGGCCTGGAGCTGTTCACGGCCGAGGGGCCGGATGTGGTCAAGGCCGTGAAGGCGTTCGGCAAGAAGATCTTCCTCGACCTCAAGTTCCACGACATTCCCAATACGGTGGCGAAGGCCGTCAAGTCGGGCGGCAAGCTGGGTGTCGACCTCATGACCATCCACTCCGTGGGCGGCAAGGCGATGATCGCCGCCGCGCATGAGGCGGCCGCCGAGTATGGCGCCGCCGCGCCGAAGATCCTCGCGGTGACCGTGCTCACGTCGCTCGATCAGAGCGATTTGATGGATATTGGCGTCCAGGGCCGTACGCCGGCCGACCAGGTGGAGGCGATGGCGAAGTTCGCGGTGGGCAATGGCGCGGACGGTCTCGTCTGTTCCGCCTTCGACGTGGGCGGCCTGTCGCCGCTGCTGCCGGCGGGCACGCTCTTCGTGACGCCGGGTGTGCGTCCGGCCGGCGCGGCCGTGGGCGACCAGAAGCGCATTGCCACGCCTGCCGTCGCAGTCAAGGGTGGCGCCACGCATCTCGTGGTGGGGCGCCCCATCCTCGCCGCCGCCGATCCTGTCGCCGCAGCCCGCGCCATCCGGGCGGAAATGGCAATCTGATGATCGTCGACTTCCATACGCACAACTTCCCGGACGCGCTCGCCAAGCGCGCCATCGACGGGATGCTGAAGCTGCTCAACGGCTGCCTCTATCCCGTGGGCGACGGCACACTGGCGCGGCAGATCGCCGACATGAAGCAGGATGGCGTCACCCATGCGGTGATGTGTCCTGTGGCGACGAAGCCTGAGCAGGCGGATGTCATTGTGCGTCGCGCCTGCGAGATCCGTGATGGGGCCTGCGGTGAAGATGCGGCGAAGATGATCATTCCCTTCGCGTCGCTGCATCCGGCTGATGCGGATCTCAACAGGCATCTGGACCTGATACTCAAGGTGGGCCTGAAGGGCGTCAAGCTGCATCCCTACTATCAGCGTTTTGCGCTGGAGGATCCTCGCATGATCCCGTTCTTCGCGTCGATCCGCGATGCGGGGCTGGTGGTTGTGTGCCATTGCGGAATGGACCCGGGTTATCTGGAGCATCCCATCGAATGCGGACCGCGCCATATCGCCACCCTGATGCGGAATGTGCCGGGGCTGGGTCCGCAGTTCGTGGCGGCGCATCTGGGGGGATTCTCGGGCGCCGAACCCGGTGACGTGGATTGTCTGCTGGACACGGGCTGCTGGCTGGATACGGCGGTGCTTGAATCAGACCAGACAAAAGACGAACCGTGTCGGATCGTGCGCGAGTGGCCGGCGGATCGCCTCCTTTTCGGCACGGACTACTACTGGACAGGTGAGCGCCAGCTGATTGACTGGGTGAGGGCGAATCGCCCCAATCCCACTGATCGCGAACTGATTTTCCACGGCAACGCCGAACGGCTGCTGGGCTTGTCGCTTCGGTAGTGGCGTTGGATGGCTTGTTTATGATTCTTGGGCACGAAATCTGCCTGTCGGTTGATTTCGTGCCTGTTCCAATGAGTTTCGTCAAATTCTGCGTATGTCGAAGTTCTCTGCGTTCTGAATCGGCAACTCTCCATTAAAAACTTCGATGAGCCTTATGTTCGCTTGCCTCTTTTAAATCGGAACTATTGGATCTGTAGTGTACGGCATTGCGGTCCGTTTCCCCGTGAATGGTTGAATGTCCAGATGTAGGCGCGCCACTCGTTCGCATCGGCATCATCAATCGGAAAGACTATTACGCATCAGAATCTCATCGGGTGAATTGCGGTGCAGATTTCAAAGAGTCTACGCTACTGCTTCGGCTAGGCTTCGCGATTTTACGACAATTTTGCATGGACTGAATAGTATTGTCTGTTGTTTTCCTTCGGATTTTCGCCACTGAAGGCACTGAAGCCGCTTCGCGGGCACGGAAGGTGGCTGGGGAAGGGAGCCCCGAGGGCTTGAGAGCCGAAAAATAGGCACTTCATAAAGTGGTACATCGTGATTGGCTTGCCGGAACGGGTTCTTCCCTAATCATTTTCCGTGCCCGCCGAATGGCGTTTTCCGTGTTTTCCGTGGTGGAGAAGAGGCGAAATGGTATTTTTTGGCCTTGCCTAAGTGTAAGAATTATGCGATAATTAAGAGAAATGTGATAAGTGGGACTGTTAAGCTACCAGTTACATCGCCTTTACCGTTTTTTGAGGAAAGATAGACGAAATGAAGGATATGCTGAAAAAGGTTGCCGTTTTGCTGGCGGCATTCGCGTTCACCCTGGGCGCCCGAGCCGATGAGTGGTACGATTCCACCACGGGCTACACCTGGACCTATTCCTATTATGAATGGGATGGAGCGGTGGAGATAGAGTCCGTCTGGCCCGAAGTGTCTGGCGCATTGATGATTCCCTCAACCCTCAACGGCTATCCCGTGACGAGCATCGGGGATCATGCGTTTTTCGGCTGCAGCGGTCTGACGTCCGTGACGATCCCGTCGAGCGTGACGGACATCGGGGATTATGCATTTGGTAACTGCTATGGTTTGACATCCGTAACGATCCCTTCGAGCGTGACGAGCATCGGGCAGGAGGCGTTCTCCGGTACGCCATTTTATGATAATCAGCTAGAAGGACTGGTGATTCTTGGTGGTATACTTTACGAAGTGAAGGGCGTCTGTCCTACGTCCGTGACGATCCCGTCGAGCGTGACGAGCATCGGGGGGAGTGCGTTTTCCGGCTGCAGTGGCCTGACGTCCGTGACGATTCCCTCGAGCGTGACGTGGATCGGGGATCATGCGTTTTCCGGTACGCCTTTCTATGATAATCAACCTGATGGTCTTGTGATTCTGGGCGGTGGTGTGCTTCAC
>JAKSOW010000107.1 GCA_024405395.1 Kiritimatiellia bacterium
AGTCCTCCGGCGTGAGACGATGCTCAAGATCAAAATCGTAGTAGAAACCTTCGTCCGTGGCAGGCCCGATATCAACCTGCACATTGTCGAACAGACTCATGATCGCACGCGCGGTCAAGTGCGCGGCGGAGTGCCGCCGCATTTCTTCAGTGATTTCCATTTTTGTGTCTTCCATCTTCATTTGGAACGCCATATTATAATGTTTACTTACGGGAAAAACAAGGGCTTATGCCAATTTTATGAAACACTCTTGCCCCTGCGGGAATCTCGGCCACGGTGATTTTGTCGCCTGGGACCACCTTGCCGCCAAACACGTAAAAAGTCGTTGGATCCTTCCACGCCTTTCCCACCACGCTGTAGGCGGAACGCCCAGGCCCCAGCGGACCACCCAGGGCATAGTTCACAAGCGTACGGGTACCAGGCGGCAGCTTGACGCTCTTCGGAAGGCGGTCGTCCTGGAAATAGCGCCCATCGGGTAGCAGATACCAGTCATCCGTCTTTGGCCGCGAGGGCGGCGTCGGCTTCTTTTCCTGCGGTCGCTTAGGCGCCGCAGGCGTTTCGTCATTGCCGCGTGAGACAAATTTCGCGGCCGCCCGCCACTTTTCGGGCGAATCCTCCGCCAACGCGGCATTTCGTCCGTCGGAGCCCTTCTTGGGCGTCGGCGGCGACACCTTCTGCGCCCCGGCCTTCAACGCTCCTGCGGGAATGGTCTCGGCCTTGACCACCTTGCTCTTGCCGGCCACCGGCTTCTTCTCGACGGCCTGAGGTTTGTCCTCTGGCTTCGTGGCGGCCTTCTCCTTTTCCTTCGCCCCGCCAAACCCAAGCAGACTGCCCAGTCCGGCCAACAGGCCCGGCCCCTTCGCGGCACCAGGGTCTCGCCCACGGGCATAGTGCGCAGACATGGTGTCCGTCTTGCCGTAAAGGACACCTTCAAGAAACTTGTCGGCCTGCACAAGACGGCCGGCTCGAACATCCGGATCGACGGCGGGCCTGGCTTTGAGGCCAATGCGCGTACGTACGCTCCACATGGCAAAGAGCATGCCGCAGCGCTTGCGCCCGCGATGGCGGCAGCGCTGCCAACGGTTCGGTGCGCCATAGGCGACATGCGAATGACAGACCACATTCGCGTCCGAGATGCCGTAGATCTTCTTGAGATTGTCGACCAGTTCCTTAAGGCCATTGAGCTGCTTAAGGGGCATCGGCTTGTCGTGAAAGCCCACCACTTCAATGCCGATGGCGTAGTCATCGCAGTCTTCGTGCCCATTCCACATCGAGCGACCAGCATGAAACGCCACACGATCTCGGTCGATGATGCGATAGGCCGTACCGTCCTCAACCAGACAGTAATGCGCCTCGCCGCGCTCGCTGAGCTTGTTCAGCGAACTACGCGCATGGGCTTCGGTGGTATGCAGCACAATCAGCCGCGTGGCGGGCCGAATGCGTCGCTCGGCATTTCGGGGCGAACGATAACGGTTGGAGATCTCCAGCGCAGCGGCGAAATGCGGCGCCAAGAGCATCAAGCCGCAAATGGCCAAAAACAACCTACCCCTGCGCAATCTTCGCAGAGGCAACGTGTTTTCGCGCCACCAGGCGCGAAGTCCGACCTGGAAATCCATACCCATCAACAGGAATCCAGGCGACAAGCCAATTTTTGCATACTTCCATTATAACACACCAGCCTGTTCCAGTCCACCTACCGCCAGAAGAAAAGCACGACAGCAGCCGTCGCAAGAAGCGAGAGGACGGCATAGGCCGCCACAGGCATACGCCACGACGGCCGCAGGGAGACACGGAAGCGATTTGCGTCCACGGGATCAACGTACAGGACACGCCGATGCAGCGACAGGGGCATCGGATGATCGGCTATCCAGCGCCGCCGCAGGTCTAGCGCTTTCCGACGATGTCCTTCCATGCAAACCGACAGTCGGCCATCGGAAATGCAGTCCAATACCGTTCCAGGCGGCACATCAAAGGCAATGCGCATCGGCTCAGGCCGCTCATCAAGACGCACGGCTATCTGCGCAAGATAACCCGCAATCTCGCCGGGCGTGGGAGACTCCGAGGCGGTCACGGAAACGGGCAGTCGTCTAGTCCGCATCTCCGGCCCCTGCGTCCACGCCAGCCAGCACCCCCAGGCGAATCAGCACCTTGCGCGTGGCGGTCGTCAACGGCACCTCCGCCGGATCGACAAAGACGGCACCATTCCCCGCTCGCTCAACGGAGAGCTCCAGCCTGAAATGCGAAAAGACCTGAACATGATCCAGGGCGTGATCCAGGACCGGAAGTTCCCACAACCCCTTCAGAAGACCGCCTTCCACATTGCGCCCCAGCACCACACGCCCCGTTGCGTCGGTCACCCCCACGCCCGAGACGCGCCGCACGGGGATCGGCCGGCGGGGCGTGCGCACGGGATAGTCTTCCTCCACGCCTTTCGCGTGAGCGACGCAATCGTCTCGCAGCGGACATTCGGCGCAGCGCGGACTCTTCGGCGTGCACACCAACGCCCCCAACTCCATCATGGCCTGATTCAAGTCGCCTGCGCGAATCTTCTTTCGCCCCAGATTCTGGAACAGAGACTCCTTCAACCGGCTGGCCAACTGCCTGCGCGGCGGGAGTTTGCGGAAGTCCTCCGACAGCAACCAATAGCGCGCGAACACGCGGGCCACATTGCCGTCGACGACCGGCACGGGTTCGTCATTCAGCACAGAAGCCAAGGCCGCCGCCGTGTAGGGTCCAACACCCGGCACACTCGCCCACTCCTGTTCATTTGCAGGCCATCGGGCCGCCGCGATCTGTTGCGCCGCCCTATGCAGATTACGGGCCCGTGCGTAGTACCCCAGCCCCGCCCACGCCTTCAGCACGTCCTGCTCGTCTGCCGCGGCAAGAGACTCAACGGTCGGGAAACGCGCCAGAAAGCGCTCATAGTACGGCAATGCCTGCTCGTAGGTGGTCTGCTGCAGCATGATCTCGCTGAGCCAGCAGAGATAGGGCTCCGAATTGGCGCGCCATGGCATCGCCCGCCTGTTCTGCGCATACCAGCGCGTCAGTCGGCGAGCCGGCATACCATCGCCTTTTCAGGGCAAGTGAATGGATTGGCGTGCTTGGTACAGTTGATGCACCCGGAATAGAGCTTGTGCATCACCTGCGTCTTGGGAATCTCATGGAATCCCAGAGACGCAAAGAACTCAGGGGCGAACGTGAGCACGAGCACCTCGGCAGGCCTGAACGGCGCCACACGTTCCAGGATGGCCTTCACTATTGCGCGACCGATGCCCAACCTACGATAGGCGGCGCATACGGCCACCGACTGCACCTCGACCGTGGCATGCAGGGGGGAACCGATTTCCGCCAGTACCTGGTAAGCCGCGCATCCCACCATCTCGCCATCCACCTCGGCCACAATGAAGCGGTCGATGTTCTCGACGATATTGCCCATGGGCCGCGGCACGAGATCATCCTTGTGCAGATGCACCAGCGCAAAGATCTTCTCCGCATCCACCAGCGTCGCGGCGCGAAGCGTATAGGCAGGCTTGTTCATTTCAGCTCCGAAAGCGCATTCGCAACGGCGGAATTGACGGCCGCGCTGAAGGCGGCACCATAATCGCCTGATGACGCATCAGCTTCGGCTGTACCGCTCCCCGACAAGGCGACATCGCGCGAACGGCCGTTCCTGACCACATCGACCCGTACGGCGGCGCGAGCCTTCCGCACACCTTCAGTCGTGCAGTCAAGCGCCAACTCCGGCACCATCACCTCCACCACGGCATCGGCCGAGACGACGGAAGTTGAAGGCACCACATGACCAAAACGCCCATCACCGGAAAGACCCGCCATCAACGGCCCCCTGAGCAACGCGGCGGGTGCGGCCGCAAAGCGGTTACCCGCGTCAAATGCAACAGATCCATCCGCGCGCTTCACGGCGAAGGCTGGCTGATCGTACGGCGCCATCACGGAAACACCCCCTAGGCGAGTCGCAGGGAAGATGGCCTTGGGTTCGGCGGTCGGCAGAGAGCGCACAGGGCCGCTCTCAAGCGACCAGGCCGTCGCGGGCTGCGGCGCGGAGGACAAACACCCCGCGCAGAGAAGCGTCAACGTCAATCCCGCAAACAGCTGTGCAATCAGGCCCATTCCGCCTCCTCGGAGCGACCCACGAGACTAACGCCCCACTTCCAGACGCTGCGCCAAACGTTCGGGGAGATAGGCGGCGCGAATCCGCGCCTGCGCAGCCGCGACATCATACTCCAGCCGGCGGAACCGAATCGTGCGGGCCGCCGTGTCGAAGATCACATACGAGGCACGCGGATCGCCGTCTCGCGGCTGCCCAACGGAACCCACATTGATGAAGAGTTTCTGCCCAAGCTCCACCTTGAAGTCAACCGGGTCAAAATGCATGACGCTGCTGCCGCGCTTCTCGTAGATGATTGGCACATGGGTATGCCCGTGGAAGCAGATCTGCGTGCGCTGATAGACGAAATTGGACTCGGCCTGGAGATTGTCGAAGACATACCCCCAATGATCCGGCATGTCCAACGTCGAATGCACAATGGTAAATCCCATCACCGGCTTTGAAAGCGGCAGATCGTGCAACCACTGGATGTCATCTGCTGAAAGCTGACTGCGCGTCCACTCCACGACGGCCGCGGCCATCGGATGGAAATCGGCCAGCGACTCCTCCACATAGGACACATAGTGGTCGTGGTTGCCGCGCACGACAGGGCACTTCAGCTCGTCGCGCACCATACGGATGCATTCCGCAGGAGCCGCATTGTAGCCCACCACGTCGCCCACGGAGACATAGTCCGTCACGCCCTGCGCCTGTGCATCGGCCAGCACGGCCTCAAGCGCATCGATGTTGGCGTGAATGTCGCCCAATATGGCGTATACTTTGCCCATGACTATTTGATGTTCAGCGCGCCCGCGGCCACCTGAAGATCCTCAACCGTGGTAATCTTGATGTTGACGGCGTTGCTTTCAAAGATCTTGACGGGCTCGCCGAGAAGTTCCACAGCGGCGGAATCGTCCGTGACAACCTTCTTCTCCTCGACCACCTTGGCGTAGGCCTTCTTGAGCGTCTGCACTGCAAACGCCTGCGGCGTCTGCACGGCCCAGAGCTTCGTCCGATCCTCCGTGTGATCGATCTGGGCGCCCTTCTCGACGAACTTGACCGTGTCCCAGATGCGACGCCCCACAACGGCGGCACCGCCTCGCCGCGCCATCTTGACGACTTCCGAGATCGTATCGCTCTTCACGCACGGACGCGCCCCGTCGTGCACAACGACAATGCGCGTGTCGGAATCAACGCTCTTGAGGCCCGCCATCACCGAATCCTGCCGCTCCTTGCCGCCCGGCACAATCGCCCTCAGCTTGGAGATTCCGAACATCCGAGCCAAAGCCTTGGCCGCCGTAAGCTGCTCTTTGCGTACAACCAGGATGATCTGGTCGATATCCGCGCACTTCTCAAACGCAAGCAGACTCCACGACACGACAGGACGCGGACCCAGATTCAAAAAGGCCTTGTCAGTTCCCGCACCGATGCGTTCACTTTTCCCGGCCGCGACAATGATGGCTGTAACCATTAAACTCTTTCATGTATATTGGTGAAATGAACTACCTGGATTATATCAAAAAACAGCCGTCAAATCAATGTGGAAAACAGTCCCGAAGGTAGGACTAGCGCACGGAAAACTCCGCCACCAGCGTACGGGTCTCCCCCGGCGCCAGATCGGGCAGTTTCTTCCAGGAGCCCACCCGTGGCTCAACGGCGGCGAAATGGCGCCAATCATCGGGAGAGCCAAAGTCGTCTATCTCCGGATACCCGCCCTTGGGCCATTCCGAACCGGGATTCCATACCACGAATTCTCCGCAGTCGGGGGACTCCACATGAATGGCACGCCCCAGCACGGCGTCACGCAACTCCACCACACCGCCAGGTCTGGCGCATGGAAACACATCATCGGGCGCACGCGTTAGCGGCATATCAATGTCCACCGACGCGAGCCCCTTCACGTGGGCACGATTGCGGTCAGCCAGCAGGAAGTAGGGATGGAATCCGAAATTGACCTTGGCTGGCCGATCGGAGACATTCGTTGTGCGCAGTTCGAGGCGCAGCTTGTCCGTCAGCGTGATGGTGTAGTCGGCGGAGAAGCTCTCCGAATAGGTCGACAGCACCACTTCGCTCTTCACAGGCGTATCCGTGCGCCGCACCACGGCAAACTCCTGCCGCCACGCAAAACCATGGATGGTACGCGCGCCGCCTGGCCCAGTGCGACCAAACCAAGGCCACGCCAGCGGAATGCCGCCGTGTTCCCAACGTCCCTTGGCGTCACGTGGCTGCGCCGGATTCCAGAGGCGCTCCACGCCTCCAACTTTCCAGGAGGTGATGCGCGCACCGCGCGTGTCGATTTCGCAGGATGCCGTCGGCGTCTGAAGGTGCACGGCGGCAAATAGGCAACTGGCGAAGAATGTGACTATCATTGTCCAGGCTCCTGTCCCATAAGACGGTCGTTAACGCAAAAGCAGCCGGAAGCCGGCTGGCGACATCTTGAGGCGGCCATCCGCGAGCTGAATGCACCGTTCCCCGTTCCAGCGTACACGGCGCAGCTGCTGGGCGGTGAGCCCCGCATTGTCCGTGCCAAAGTAGACTGTGGCCGCATAGGGATCGGCCGTGATGGCAAGCTGGGCCTCAGGCTCCCAGGCCTCAGCCGACGAGTCGGAGAATTTCAGCACGCTCCCATCCGCCAGAGCGAGGCCCGAATCGGCCGACAGCGCCACAGGACCGCCAACCACAAACAATCCATCCGTCGGCGCGACAAGTGCGCCGCCCTCAAAAGACACGCCATTCACCTGGGTCAGACAATTCGTGAGTCCCAGCTCGACGACGCCCTGCTGTATCCGCAGCGGATGGTTGGGATGCATGATCGTCTTTTCGAAGCGCAGTGTACCGACACCGGACTTGATGACACACGCATTGACGTAGTTTACGTACCTGATGCCGCCCGCCATGGTGAAGTCCACCGCGTCGTCCCCAGTCACGTCCTCCACGTCGAACGTCATGCGGGCTGGATTTGCCACTGAAGGCTGTCCGTAGATTTGGTATCCGTTCTTCGCGCAGGACGGCACAGTGCCCTCCACCTTTATCGTGCGCCCACAGCCCATGGGGCCAAAATAGACGTCATAGCCATCCGTAAGCGCGCCATTGCGATAGGTGATTGATCCCGTGGAGTTGATCATGAAGGAACCACGGCGGAAACGATAGGAGTCAAATGTTCCGCCGTCGTTCTCGGGATTGTGAAACGCCATCTTGCCGCCGTCCAGCGTAATTTGCTGGCTGCCGTGGTTGATGCGCGTATGACCCACGTAAATACGCCCTCCCGCGTGGACATGAAGGTCTGACGGATAGGTCTGCCCGCTCCACAGGCCCTGATAGGTGGGAGAGTAGTCCGTGCTCACGTTAGGGCACACTAGTGCCAATGTCGCCCGATCATGCACATGGACGGTCCCCTTGGCCTGGGAAATTCCGTTGACGGACGTCACAGTGGCTGTCATACGACGGTTAAGCCCCGGACGGAACACATAATCAACCTCGACCGTCGCATCTGCGCCCGCCAATGTGATGTCCGCTTCATGGGCAACGGCATCGGCCGGCGCCATCAACTGAAAGGTGAGGTTGGAAACCGCCGTGTACGCATTGGACAGCACACGCCCATTGGGATTCCCGTTCCAGGCATCCCAGACCCACGGATTGTCTTCTGGGGCGGAGGTGGGCCAAATATCATAGACGCCTATGAGTTTGGCGGTGATGTCATTCCCCGCCTGTTCGAACAGCACACCTGTTGCATAATTCAACTGCCACCCCGGCGTTTTCGCGCGTGCCTGGAAGCGCGCCACGGTCTTCTGCCCGATATTACGGAAGCAGGCGGCCTGAAGACCATCGCCGACATACTGGTCATGCATCGGATCCAACAGCGTCACATCATTGTAGCGCCGCCACGAGACACCGGCGGTGACGCCAGTCACACTTGCCAGCGAGACATTCTGAAGCACGACCTGCGGTTCGCCCGAAAGCGCAGTCCCCGAAAACACCTCATGGGAACTGGGGGGAAGATCCGCCGAGACGAACGACAATACACCGGTCCTTCCTGAGACTGTACCCGCGTAGGTGAAGCGGCCACAGTCGCGAAAGGCGAAATAGCCATTTGCGAAGGTGATGTCGTTCGGGAACGTGCCACCCAGCTTCGCGCCGACCGCCTCGCCCGTCACTTCGCAGGAAGCACCGTCTGCCACTTTGATGGCGCCGCCAAAACTGGTGGGGCCAGCAAAGATCACATGGTGGTCAGCATCGCTCTGATCACGCTTCACGACTACATTCAGAAGGAAGATGGACGTGTTGTACGAGTTGCTGCTCACCGACGGCATGTCGTCAAAATCCTGGCCCACATAGCTGGTGCCCCAATTTGCCGTCTGGGCCATGTACATGTTCGAGACCACCAGCCCCTCCGCCGTGGGCAACATCGCCAATTTGATGCACCGCGTCCAAGCACCATTGTATTCCTGAAGCTGGCACGTCGTGAGCTCTCCTTCCTGACGCCAATGGTGGACGCTCGCATTGAGTTTGACGAGCGTACTGCCGCTGTAATAGCCGATCTCACCCGACAGGCACTTGATCGTCTCGGTCGGGCACCCCGCCAACGCCGGCAGGATACCAACTGACCCCTCGATGAAGTCAGCGCCCCCTGTAACCGTTTGAGGAACAGAGTCGCCCCGCAGCGTCAAGGCTCCGGCCGCTGACACGCCATTGGAGAACACGACTTCGCCCATGCCGAGATTTATCTGTGCATCAGCCGCGAATCCAGCGGTTGCCGCCCCTGTGAACACCACGCCGTCACCCGCCCGCACAGGTGCATCAAGAGTCGTGATTCGCCCCTCTCCGTCGCGAGCGATCGAAATGTCGCCATACTCCGTGGCGGCCTCGTCCCAGACATACGTCGTCACGGCGGCCGAAGCGCATAGCCCCACGACCGCAATCAGCCCTCCGACTATAATGTTTCTCTTCATGACAAAATGTTTCCTCTCACTTGCGAACCGCGGGAAAGTATACACAAACAGAGTGCTTCATGTCAATGTCGCCAACCTGGCCGAGGATCATGGCAAGTCGTCACTCTCGTGCCTGTTCCACCGGCACGCCTCCCTGTACAACCATTTTGCCATCCGTGCGCAGAATCGCCCGAGGACGCGAGAATCCCTTCCACTCAGTACTCGAAAGCATGATGGACTTGAAGTTACGGGCATCGATAACCGCCACATCCTCAGCCCCTGGCCTCGGCGAAGTCAGACAATTCCGCATCGTCAGCGATAGAGGCTCTTTGACGTCACCGTAGACGTAAAGCGGATAGCACACGCCCTCAAAGACACAATTCTCGAAGGTTATGTCATTGAGCGAACGGTTGCAGCACCATTTGTGCTTTCCGTCAAAGTTCAGCGAAAGAATGTGGTCTGGATTCTTAAACGTGCAGTTACGTAGCACGATATTGCCTGGAGGACGTCGAATGACGGCCCGATTGTCACAATAGTACAGAAAGGCGTTGTGCATGTTGTGACGAATGTTCGCCCCGTCGTTTACGGCCAACTTGCGCTGCTCCGGCGTCAGCGCGTAACGATGGCCATAGGGCGCAGGCGCCGTTCCACGGCAATTCTCGATCAAAACATCAGTTCCGCCAAAGCGGAGAGCGCTGCAGGCGGAATCCAACACACAGTCGCGAATCGTCACCCCAATGTTGTCGAACCCCGCGATGCCGTCATCGCCGGTCCGGAACACACAGCCCTCCACGCGCACATCATCGCAGGTGCGCACATCAAAGCCGTCATGCCCGCCATACACCTTGAGCGCATGCGCCACGATATTGGACGAATTGAAGATCGCGTGAGCCCAGTTTGCGCTGTCGCGGATGGTGTAGCCGCGCAACACGACATTCGTACAGTACCACATCGAGATGGCATGAGGCCCGCGATACTTTTCCTCCCCCTCCGGATCAAAGCAGTTCTGCCCGTCAATCTCCGAAAACGGTTCCCCGATGATGGCCACGTCCTGGGCGCCATACGCGCGAATGAGGCCATTGCACCAGCGGCTCTGCGGCACGCAGCTGCGCGCGAGGCCACGCATGGATTCCGGCGTGGGCGGGATAGGATCCAAGGTCGCGTTGCGCCACCCTTCATAGTCGTCTGGATTGTGGCTGCCCTGCAGAATCGCCCCCGACATCAAGTGCAAGGTCACACGACTGCGCAATCGAAGGCAGCCCGTGCGGTAGCGCCCCTCAGGCACCACCACTTCGCCGCCGCCAGCCATGTAACAGGCGTCAATCGCCTGCTGAATGGCGGCCGTCTGCAGCAGATCCGATTCCCGAGCCCCGAAATCCGCCACGTTCCATGACTTCGTCTCATCGGCCCAACCGGCCAACGACGCTGCCCATCCCAACACCATTATGCAAAGTATCTTTACCATAGCTTTTAATGTGGGCGATTATACCAAAACACCTCTCACCGTGCAATGGGCCATCAGTCATTGCGTCCCATCTTTTCACGGATTCACCGGATGTGATATAATAGACACATCCGCATGAGCCTTCCCATGCCATCTTCTTCGCCTCGCCAGGAATCAGCCGCCTGCATTCTGCATGTGGACATGGATGCTTTCTTCGCGTCGGTGGAGCAGCGCGACCATCCCGAATGGCGCGGCAAGCCCGTCATCGTCGGATCGGGTCCGCATGAGCGCGGCGTCGTGTCCACGTGTTCGTACGAAGCGCGTAAATTCGGCGTGCATTCGGCCATGCCGTCCCGCACGGCCTTTCAGCGTTGTCCACAGGGCATTTTCGTGAAGCCGCGTATGCACGTCTACTCCGAGGTGTCGGCCCAGGTCTTTGAGATCTTCGAACACTATACGCCGTACATCGAAGCGGTTTCGGTTGATGAGGCTTTCCTTGACATCACGGGCAGTGTGCACCTCTTCGGCGGTCGTGTCGCCCTGGCGGAAAAGCTACGCGTCGAGGTGAAGTCCACCTGCGGCATCACCTGCTCGGCCGGGCTGGGCCCCAATCGGCTGCTGGCCAAGATCGGCAGCGAACAGCGCAAGCCGGACGGTCTGTTCGAAATGCCCTTTGACGCGGCTGGCATCCAGGCCTTTCTCGCCCCCAAGCCTGTTGGCATTCTCTGGGGCGTCGGACGCAAAACCAACGAAGCCCTTCTCAAGTACGGATTCCGAACCTGTGGAGACATCCAACAGGCCGACCCGCGATTTCTCGAGCAGATTCTGGGCTCAGCCGCCGCAGAATCAATCCGCGCCCACGCCTTCGGCGTTGACTTCACCTCCATGGACGATGCCGCCGAGGCCGAGAAATCCGTCTCCCGCGAACACACTTTCCCCGAAGACGAAGGCAATCGTGAGACGGTTCGGCAGACGCTGATCGATTTGGTGGCCGAAGTGGGGCGGCGTTTCCGCCGAGAATCCCGCTGGGCGCGCACCGCCAAACTGAAGCTGCGCGATGCGGCCTTCAACACGCTTACGCGGCAGATGCGATTTGATCTGGCCGCACGCGACGACATGACCTTCCGACATTTGGCCCTGCAACTCTTCGACGCCGAATGGCCAGTGCATACGCGCCGTCTCGTGCGTCTGATAGGCTTTGGCGTCACAGATATCGTGGATGCCCCGGAAGATCCCGAACCAACCCTTTTCGGCGCCGACCCCCGTGTGGCCGAACGCCTCAAGCGCGAACGTCTGGCGGCCGCCCTGGACGCCATTCACGCGCGCCGCGCCTAGCCTAGCGGTTTACTTGGCGTCGGTCCCTGCCGTGAAGTCCTTGACGAGCGGACGGTGCAGCATGTGCTCGTAGAGCTCGATGTACTGCCGCGCGCAGGCCTCATGATTGAACCGCGCCAACGACTCGCGCATGATGCGCGCCACTTCGCGCTCGCGGATCTCCGCCGGCTGCGACCAGAAGGCCATTGCCTGATCCATCGCCCAGAAAAGCCCGTTGGCGTCGTAGTTGTCGAACACGAAGCCGTTGCCTCGCGAATTCGCGACATCCAGCATCTCCACCGTGTCGTGAAGCCCGCCCGTGTTGTGCGCAACCGCTAGCGAACCGTAGATCGGCGCCTGCATCTGGGGCAGCCCGCACGGCTCAAAGAGCGACGGCATGAGCATGAAGTCGGATCCCGCAAAGCCAAGCTGCGAGAGGCGTCCGTCAAAATTATGCACGCCAATCCGGCGTTCTAGGCCATGGAATCCGCGGATGTCCCAGAACGGCTGCTGGAAAGCGCCGTTGGCGATGATCGCCACTTGCGCCCCTGACTGCCAGTGCTTGCTGAGGAAACGGTATAGGATGTCCGTGAGCAGCTGAGGCCCCTTCTGCACTGGGTCCAGGCGACTGGGCCAGAAGAAAATCGGCACATCGGGATTCTCCTCCAACCCCAACGCACGCTGCAGCGCGAGCTTGTTCTGCCGCTTCATCTCGCGATGGTTGTCGGGCCCGTAGCGGAACGGAATCTTGTCGTCGATTACGGGGTTGTCCGTAGGATCAGGTGCATTGAGGATGCCCGAGGCGCAACCCGCGTAGTACTTGTTGCGGATTTCGCCGCGAATGGAGTCCGGAATGAACCCATGCCAGCCGTTGACGATCTCCTGCAGGAATGTAGGCGAGACGGTGTTGATGAAGTGCGCGCCAAATATGCCAGAGGCCTGGAGATCGATCGGATTGGCGTCACGCGATTCGAAATAGTTCATCGGCGGACGCGAATAGTAGAGATTGCCCCAGAACTCGGCGGCATCGATACCGGCGTCCTCCACCTGCGCGAGCGTGAGCTTGTGCGTGTGGATGTTGTGCACCGTGAAGAGGCAGGGAATGCCTAGGCGGCGCGCCGCCGCGGGAATGAGCCCCGTCATCCAGTCGTTGCAGTGAATGAGGTCAGGCTGCACTTCGGGAATCACGTGATTGATGATCTCCCGCTGAAATGCCAGGGCCAGCTTGGCGTTGCCGTCGCCACGCGAATAGACGTGGTCGCGATAGTAGAAACAACGGTCTTCGGCCAGATGAATGCGCTCGGAGGTCATGCGGCTCTTGTAGAGGCGCAATTCGTCCGCCACCAGCTGCGCCGTCTCCTCATGGAACATGCGCCGGTAATGCGGCAACGCCACATGCACATCGGCGCCAAGGTCGAACAACGCCCCCACCAGGGAGGCCGACACATCCGCCATGCCGCCGGCCTTGGCACTCATCTTGCCGGCGAGATTGCCCATTCCCTCGGGGAGATAGGTAATCTCAGGCGTGACAATGAGAATCCGCGGCTTCTTGACGGCCGGGA
>JAKSOW010000108.1 GCA_024405395.1 Kiritimatiellia bacterium
CATCCAACACGTGCCGATGGACGACACGACCGCTGCGCGCCCCACGCCCAAACTTCAGACACCATCCATCACGAAAGGAAATGCCACCATGGCCACGAGAGAAAAGTCCGCGGGGACTTCCGGAAAAGTCCACAGGACAGACGAGAAAGTCTGCTGGAGATTCCGGAAAGTCTTCGGGGTGGAGCACGACGCCTCCCTCACCAACCAACTAACCAACCGGGAAAGGAACCATCATGAAGCTGAACAACAACTGGAAAGAAATCGGGATTCAGATCCTCAAGGTCATTTGGCCTGTCATTGCCGGGGCGCTTACGGGCGCGACTGTCGTGACGGCCACAGGCTGCATGTCGATGGTCACCCGGCAGGCCATGCCCGTCACCACTGTGCTCGCAAATGAACAAGAAGGACGCGACCCTCGCGGATCGCGTCCTTCTTCACTGATCTCTGGCCGTATTAAGGACGGCCGGAACGATTGTCCCTTAGAGCTCCTTAATGAAAATGTTACGGAACTCGAGCGGATCGCCGTGGCACTGCAGCTCAAGCTGTTCGCAGTCGGGCACTTCCGTGCCAGGGAAGTTCTTGAGGTTGGCGTTCTCCAGAAGCGTGTTCTCCACCACCAGACGGCCGTTCAGCCACACCGTGATGCGCTTGCCCACCATCTTGACGTGGAAGCGGTTCCAGTCGCCCACGTTGAAGTCGGCGATCTCCATCGCGTGACGCGGATTCTCCTTGTTGTTGTAGAGACCGCCCGAACCGAGGTGCCACATGTTGTGCGCATCCCAGATCTGGATCTGGCAGACGCCGCGCGGATAGAGGCCGGAGTCGCCCTGCACGTTCTGCAGACGCCAGTCGCACCACAGCTCGAAGTCACCGTAGTCCTTCATCGTGGCGAGCGAATAGCCGCCCTTCTTGCCATCGAAGAAGAGCGCACCTTCGCGCACGCTCCAGAACTGGCGCATCAGTTCGTCGGCCTTCTTCTGCATCTCGGCGCGCTTGGCCGGCGTTGCCGCCTGACGCACCCACGGACGGTCGAACTTCTCCTCGGTGGTCACGCCCTTCCAGTTGGCGAGCGTCTTGCCATCGAAGAGCGAGGTGAAGCCTTCCGGCGCCTTGTTGAGGCAGGGGCAGGCATCGGCCCGCCAATCCGCCGCCACACGCTTCACACGCGGACGCATCCACTTCATCGTCTTGTCGCCGCCCACGAACACGATGCGGCCGCTGGCCGGGCGGTTCGCGATCTTCGCCTCGGCCACCTTCTCGCCATTGAGGAACGTGGTCACAGTGTCGCCCAGCGCGCGCACTTCCATGAAGTTCCAGCGGCCCGCCGGTTTCGCGTAGGTGTTGCCGCTCTCGTGCTTCCAGTCGAGGCGGATGTTGGGTTCACGGCGCGAAGCCTGGAAGCCCGTGATCGAGCCGGAGAACTTGTCCGCCGCGCGATCGGTCTTCTCAAAGCCGAAGTCGTCGGCCAAGGCGATCAGCACGCCATCCTTGCACGGACAGGCGTTGACGGGCGTACGCAGGCCCACGGCGCCCCAGGCGTTCGTCTCGGCGAGATATTCGAAACGGAGGATGAAGTTGTCGTATTTCTCCTTCGTGTAGATCTTCTTCGGCTTGCCGTCAGGCGCCGGCTTGAACACGATGGCGTTCGCGTCGGAGCAGAACGTGTAGGCGTTCTTGCCGCGGCCGCGCGTGCCGACGACGGGGTTGCGCTCGAACGAGAAGGCGCTCACGTCGCCCTCGAAGTTGAGGAACGTTTCACCGTCGAAGAGCGAGAAGAAATTCTCCTTCGGGGCATCGGGATAGCAGGATTTGCAGCAGGGCGCAGTCGTGCAGCCCGCGAGCGCGGCAATGGCCGCAATCATCAGAATCTGAGGCGTCTTCATTTTTGGTTAGTCTCCAGGATGCCCGGTCTCGGGCTTTTCGAAATCATACCACAGTTCACGCGGAATTGCAACGGACCTGCGACAAAAAGCCAAATAGATATGATATAATGATACGCATGAAAACGTCATTTCTCCTTGCCTCACTGGCCGGTCTGACCTTGTGGGCCGCCCCCGAAACGCCCTATGCGCGCAACCTCGCCCTTGGCATGAAGACGCCGGAGACGTCAAGCCTCTTCGTGAAGCACGTCGACCCCAAAACGGGCGTCGTCTCGTACCTCATCAAGCCCGAACTGCTCGCCTTCAACCAGCAGTCGATCTACTTCACGGCGCAGTCGATGACCGACGACGGCCGCTTTCTGGTGTTCGACATCTCCCCGGACGAATTCGCCGTCCCCGGAACCAGCACCCGCACGCGGAAGAAGGCCATCGTGGACTTCCTCAAGGACGAGGCCATTGTCCTCGAAGGCATTGGCGGCGTGATCCCGTTTCTGGACGTCAAGCGCGACCAGTTGTGGTGGGTAGACAAGGATGGCGTGCACCGGCGCGACTTCCTGGAGGATCCCAAGAAGGACAACGTCGTGTGTCCGCTGCCGCCTGAACTCGTCTGGAAGGACGATGACACACGTTACGGCACGCACATCACGCTTACGCCCGACCACAAGCGCATCTTCATCGACGCCCGCACCGGCCCCACCGAGAAGGAGGGCTGCCTCAATCTCGAAAACGGCAAGTGGGAGGAATGGGGCCGCGCCCGCTTCTGCTGCAACCACGGCCAGATCAACCCCGTGGACGACACCCTCGCCCTCTGCGCCATGGAATTCGGCTGGAACTTGACTTTCGACGAGGTGACGCCCGAGGACCTCAAGCAGGGTCAGTCCGCCCCCTTCGCGTCGCTGGTGCGCCGGCCCCATGACCACATCTATCCCCGCCTGTGGCTGTTCCGGAACGGCGAACACTGGATGGTACGCTCCAAGATCACCAACGGCGCCACGCACGAGAACTTCGCCGCCGACGGCAAGGGCTTCTACTGGTGCACGGACGGCGTGTGCTACCATGATCTGGCCACAGGGCGCGAATGGCGCATCAACCCCTGCAGTTCCGCCCATTCCTTCATGACGGCCGACAACAAGTACATCACCTTCGACTGCAACTGGGGCAAATGGTGGCGCGGCTGCGGCTGGACCATCGGCTTCTGGAACCGCGAAACGCACCGCGCCGTGTATATCCACTCGCAGAACCCCGTCATCGCCCAGCAGGACAACCAGAGTCGTCTCCATCCCGATCCTCATCCGCAGTTCGTCTGTAATGACCGCTACGTGGTGTGTACTATGGGTGATGACCAGCGACGCCTGAACGTGTCGGTAACGCCGGTGGCCGATCTCATCGCCCGGACGTCCGATCCGGCCACCGCCCCCGTACCCCATCGTTTCGAGGTGGTTTCCTGGAAGTCCGATCTTCCTGGGGACGCGCCTTTTGAACTTGAGATTGACGTAAAGGCCCTACGTGATCGTAAACTCGTGGCCGAACCCGGCTGCGCCGTACACATGGATTCCTACACGCCGTTTGCGCTTGAAGCCGAAGTGGGCGGCAAGACTGTACCCGTACCCTTTGAAGCCGTGCAGTCGCCCGCCTACGCTGATCGCGTGATCCTTCGTTTCGAAAAGCCCGAAGGCGCTACGAAACTCTTCTACGTAGCCGATGCCCCCGGCCGCTTCGAATACTATGATTCCGAGTCGTGCGCCAACCTTTTCATCCGAGCCACGCCCCACGACCTCTTCCCGCCCAAGTCGGCCCAGATCGCCAAGCCGGGCGAGGACACGGCGGCGGCGGCCTGTGACATCCCAGTCACGGCGGCGGGTCGCCCCGTCAAGTTCGAGATCAAACTGCGCAACTTCGCGAAGGCCAACTGGACCGGCAACATCCGCTTGATCTGCCTGGACAAGTCTGGACGAAAAGTGGGCAACATCCTTAACGGACACATCGACGGCAAGACCTTCATCTCCGGCAAAAGGCGCGAGTTCAATGAAGTCTGCACGCTGCCGAAGAATGCCGCCAAGGTCTGTCTTGTCATCGACGGAACGAACGCCGACGGCTCCAAGCCCAAGATCGAACTGCAGCACCTCAACCTGCGCGTGGCGCGCGTGCTGCCCTTCACGCCGCCGGACTAACGCACGTCGACGCGGTTGACGCCCGCCGCCAGAATCTGGCGCCGGCCACGCCATTCAAACATGGCGGGCAGGCCTTCGGGGATGGTGACCGTGCCCGAGGCCACCGCGTCGGAGAAAGACAGATCCACCTTCACCGGCCCCTTGGGCGTGGGCATTGCGGACTTGATCCACTTGAGGCCGCCCGGCTGCGGCTTCACCAACACGGCGGCAAAGCCGTCCGCCGCCGGCCGAATGCCGGCCACACCCGTGAGCAGGTGGTAAATGGGGTGCGAACCCCAGGCATGGCAATCGCTGCGCGCGCGCAGACCTGGCGCCTCCAGCGGCGTCTTCAGGCCCGTCTGCACATAGCCCCGCCACAGATCGAGGCGCTTCAGGAACAGGTCGGTGCGGCCATACTTCGCATACACGTCAAAGAGATAGTGCGAGAAGTAGACCGTGGTGCGCGCCAGATCCGGTGCTTCCAGAAGTCCCTTGAGCACGCGCGCCTCCTGCGCCGCCGGCAGGACATCCGAGAGCAGCGCCAGACACTGCGCGTGCTCGCTGAAACAGTTCTTGGCAACGGTGTCGGCGATGAGTCCGCGCCCCTCGTCCCAGTACGTCGCAAGGATCTGAGCAGTCAGATCCTTCTTCATTTCTCGCCAATAGGCGGCCATTCGCCTGTCGCCCATCAGAAGTTCCACCCGTTCGGCGGCCGCCAGCGTATAGACGAAAAGAAGATTGTCGACGGCGCTCTTGCCATGGCGACCACCCGGCGCACGGCCATAGTCCCAGCCTTCCACCCAGTCCTGGAAGCTCCATCCCGGCAGTCCCGTCAGCAGACCATCGTCGCCGCGGCAGTTCGCCAGCGCATGCAGCGTATGGCGCATGCCCGGCAGACGCGCCTTGAGCCAGCCGTCCCCACCCTGCCAGCGCGCATAGTCGCCCAGCATCAGCACCCAGCACATCGAATATGTGGACGATTCCTGCATCAGGTAGCAGGGGTAGTTCATCGGCACGAAGCCGTCTTCCCGACGGGCATAGTCGAATATCCCGGCCGCAAAGCGGTTAAGCCGCGCATCGCCGCTGAGCGCATTCGCGATGAGCATCACCACCCGCGTGTCGCCCGGATACATCTGCTGCTCGAAATACGGACAGTCCATGTATGTCTCGTGCATGCAGTTCTCAAGTCCACGCCGGCAAAGGGTCCAGATGCCCGCAATGGACGCATCATCACAGGCGAAAGACGCCTGTTCGGCTAGAGGATAGCGCACCTCCACGAAATCCAACGCCGTCAGCGTAAGCGGCGCATCTGCCGTCTTGACCTCAAACTCACACCAACGGCCACACCGCCACCATGGCACCGAGAAGTTCGCCGACGGGCGACCGTCCAGACGGAATGTGTCGCGTAGTGCATGGGCGCAGCGCTTGTCGGCGAAGGCATTGCGGTCTGCACGTTGATGATGGCGGTCATAAAGCGACTCGCCCCAGCCCCAGCGCACCTCGGCCCCTGCACCACCCGCCGCCGCCAGCCGCGGATAACCGCAATAATAATCCCCCAAGTCCCAGACCAGCCGCGCCGTGGTGCCTGCCGGAATGACCAGCGCCCGACCTTCCTTGAGCAGGGCATTCATCTCGGCCACCAGCGGGAAGGCGGCATCGGCTGCGGAATAGTAGACGTTGGTGTCCGCCCGATAAAGAGGCTGCCCCGCCTTGAAGGCGCCCGGGCGGCGCACCGCCATCATCTGATCGGGGCGCTCGGTGGGGAAGAGCATGCGTCCGTCAGCCCGTACGCTACTGGTGTCGCGGATGTGATGCTGCACAACCTTGACGCCGCCAAAGCCTTCCGCCGCCGAGGGATCAAGGAAACCCGTGCCGGAAACGACAAACTGCTGCGATCCGCCAAAGGTGGCGCTGTCGCCATAGCCATTGCGATGCGTGCCCCTGACGCGGGCCGCCCGCCATTTTGCTCGTCCTGTGGAGAGACGTCCGTCGTAGACGCCTTCGGCCTTCAGCAGAAAGGCGCCGCTTCCGGCGGTGAGGACCGCACGCGGCCGTCCCTCGCCGAAATGAACGACCACCGCCTCCAGACGATGATCGCCAACCGACAAACCCGTCACCGAGTAGGACTCATAGTACCAGTGGTTCACGCAGCCCTTGTGCGGACCACGCGCGATCTCCTGGCCATCCAGCAGCAGCACAAACCGCTCATCCGCCGAAACGTCAAAGACGAGGGGCGCCGTGGTCGCCGTGAATGTGCAGGCGAAACGCACGACATCCACGGCATTCGATGCGGGAGCTGCGCCATCCAGCCAGATCCAATCGGCCTTGTCGGCCGCCTGCTGCACCAGCAGATTCACGTTCCCGCGCGTGGCGCGCTCCGGACGGAACAGCTGCTGAACCTCAAAACCCGAGGCGCCCAGCGCCAGAACGCCGATGAAAAGGAATGCTATTTTCTTCATGTGGCCAACCATAGGGGTACTTGTTGTTCGTGGTTAGACTTGTACATTAATTTCCCAGGACACGTTCAGCCTGCCGGCGAAACACGGCGCGGGAATCTTCACACCAAGGTTTGAGAAGCGAATCGTCGCCCGTCAGCCGATACACGGCGGTGGCGATGTCAAGCGCCTTCAACGCAGCGATCTCCTCTTCCGTCATGAAATGGTTCTTCGTCGAATAGCCAGCCTTGGGCCGCACCTGCTCTTTGACGATCGCCGAAGGAAGAAAGGCCGCCTTCTGACGCAGGATCTCACCCACCTCCCTGTTGCCGCACGCCTCCGCCGCCCAGCAGACCGCACGGTGCTCAAAGAGATTTTCGCGAGACGACAAGCCAGCTGCCAGCTTGCGCAGTTCATCCACCGCCAGCGCACGCTTCGTGCGCCCCAAGGCGATGATGATCGACTGACGATAATTGAATCGTTTCGCATAGGCCGATTTTTTTGCCAGATTCGGCTCCGGCACGTGGAGCTTCCCGCGCACCCAGTCCGCCAGCATCTCCGCGCCATCCCCTTGTCCGAGAATCCCCAGAACATGCGCATAGCGGAATCGTGCCGTTGGCCGGCTCTCGGCCGCGTAGGCGGCCTTCAGCAGCGGAATCGCCCGAGCTCTTTCCGCCATCACAACCGCCGCCCCCCGATAGTCGTCCGCAATCGTCCTGACCTTCTCCCGGAGTTCGGCGTCCGACACCTCCCGATCCGTCCACGCCAACGCCTCCGCCGACAGCCGCCGCTCGTGCACGAGCCGCCGCTGCAGCGCCTTCACATCCACGCCACGGCAGTTCCCGCCATTTTCAGCCGCCATCGCCGCGCCATAGCCGGCGGCATAACCCGTATTCTGCACATCGGGCTGCATGCGGATGATCGGCAGGGCATCGCGCATTGCGCTGAGCCCCAGACCCACCACCAGCATGTTCTCAAGTCCGACCGGCAACAGGGCTCGATACGGCACCACGCCCTCGATGAGCCAGGAATTGGGCTCGGGGATCAGGCCCAGATCGTCAATGGTCGGGCCGTGGCTGTCGAAGTTGCTGCGCGTGCGCACGATCACATCGGAGAATCGCCGGCCCGATGCCATGTCCGTATCCGTCAGGAGGACTTCGCCGACAATGTGGCGCCGTTCCCGCGAGCCCACCAACTGCGCTACATCCCAGATGCCCTGTGCGCCCATTCGTCCACAGGCAAGGAAACGCGTACGATCGCGAACGGACGAGTCATCCACATATCCCCAGTCCGTATTCATGTACCCAACCCCGAGCGGACGCCAGGCCACGCCCGACCCCTGAACGGCGAGTGGCCCTTCCTCAAGAAACGCAACCGGTGCGCCGGCCGCCGCCGCGACGTTGGCGTTGCCCGTCGCGTCGACGAACGTCTTGGCGGCGATGCGCAACGCCCCAAAATCGGTGGCGACCTTCACCGCGACTATGCGTCCGCCATCCTTCTCGACGCCATACGCCGCGCAACCCCACAACACCGACACCCCGGCTTCGACAGCCATGCGTCGCCAGGCTTCGCGTTTGCCGATGCCATGTACGGACGACTTCAGATCCCGAATACGCTGATCATATTCAGCGGTAAAACCATTGCGGTAGCCCTGCCAATACTGCCCAATGCCACCCGCCGTGCCCATTCCACCTAGTTGGTGCAGCGCCTCAACCAGGACGGTCTTCGCCCCTGCACGTGCGGCGGCAATGGCGGCCGGCACACCGGCAACGCCCCCGCCGACCACCACCACATCCGCCGTGGGCGAGGATGACTTCGGGGATGGTGCGGGCGTTCCCGCGGCAAGCGGGATCAGCTCATCCGCACCGTCCAGCAAATCGGGAACCCAGGTCTTCTCCCGGGCGAACAGTTCCGCTTCGGCTTTGCTGAACGCGTCCGTCACCGTAAAAGGCAAATCGAATTCACAACGCCAGGCCTTGCCTGCAACGACATGCACACGTCCATCGCCATCCTCCTTGACGCGATTCGTGACGACGGTCGTGTAGTCCCCGGGCAACGGCACAACGGTCATTCCCGGCGCAGAAGGTGTGCTGCCCGCGATGACGACTCGCGCTGCCCGCGAGAATCCGCCATTCGGATAGGCCAGCCGGCAATCGAGGAATTCCCTGCAGCCCAACGCAAATGCACCGCAGGCGCTCGCGCATTGGACTTCGTTTGAGGCGGTCGACAGGACGAATGTGCCCGTCAGGAAATCGGCGCCGCAGTCCAGCAGCCGGCGATCCAGCGTACGCTTCGCCTGCAGCGGCGTCAGGCCTTTCTCGACGCATGTGAGATTGCCCGCGACGTCCTCGCCCAGATAGTTCCGCGGCGCCAGCACACATACGCTTTTGCCCTCTCGACGGCAGCGTTCGGCGGCAGCCACGGCCTTTTGCGTTCCGCCCGCGATGACGACGTCATAACTGGACTTGCCGATGGACGCACCGAACGTCGCCCAGGCCAGCAGACACGCGAAGACGAATGGGGCGGCGGACATCACTTCTCTCGCCTCCTTCTTCAGGCTCAGTTCGCCGACAGCGCCGTGAGGAACTTGGCCGCCCAGGCGCGCGCAAAGGCGAACTGCCTGAGGCCAAACGACTCATTGGGCGAATGGATGCGGTCCTCGGGCTGGCCAAAGCCCACCAGCAGCGGGGCCGCGCCCGAGAGCTCACGCAGTTCGGAGACGATCGGGATGGACGCGCCGTCCCACTGAAACACCGCGCCCCTCGGATCCAGTTCCTCCAGCACGTGTGCCGCGAGGCGGAACACAGGGCTTGCCAGCGGCAGACGGAACCCCGCCGCCTCGGCGGTAATCTCCGAGAGCGCGAGCTTCATTCCCGGCGGAACGTGCGCCTTGAGGTGGCGCTCCAGCGCAGCCATCGCCGCCTTGGGGTTCATGCCGGGCGCCATGCGCATCGACAACTTCGCCAATGCGCATCCTGGGATCACCGTCTTGGAGCCGGGCCCGCCATATCCCGAATGGACACCGTTGATCTCAATCGTCGCACGGAACGAGTTGCGCACCGTGAGCGAAAGCCCCTGCTCGCCGCCCACGGGCCCCACGCCCACGTCCTTCTCGAATTCTTCGGGGGTGACGGCCGCAGACTCCGCCGCAGCCAGTTCCTCGTCCGTGGGCGGTTCCAGGCCATCCTCGAACCCCCGCACCGCAATGGCGCCCTTTTCGTCGTGCAGCGTCGCCAACAGTTCACACATGGCCTGGGCGGCGTTGGGCGCAATGCCGCCGTATTCGCCCGAATGCAGATCGCGATTGGCGCCCTCCAGCGTCAAGGTGAAGTGAGTGACGCCGCGCAGACCCGCCACAATGGCGGGGCGCAGGTCTTTCGCCGCCGATGTGTCGCAGACAGACAGGATATCCGCCCGCAGTTTGGCACGGATGCTCGGCGCCAACTTGCCGAGCACCACGCTGCCCGACTCCTCCTGACCCTCCAGCAAAACCTTCAGGGTGGGCACGCCACCCGCGGGGGCCGTGGCGAGGAAATCCCGCACGCCGCAGAGGAATGCAAACGTCTGGCCCTTGTCGTCCTGGGCGCCACGTGCGTAGATGCGCCCATCCCGCAACGTCGGTTCGAAGGGTGGCGTCGTCCAGGCCTCCAGAGGATCCGGCGGCTGCACATCATAGTGCCCGTAAAGCAGCACCGTGGGCGCGCCCTCGTCGCCCGGACGCTCCGCCAGCAGAAACGGCGGATGCCCGCCCTCGGTCATGAGTTCACCCGAAAAGCCCAGTTTACCCAGCCAGTTCTTGAGCCACAGTGCGCACTGCACGCAGTCGCGCAGGTGCATCGGATCGGCGCCAATGGTGGGAAAGCGGAGAAGATCGAAATATTCGGCCTGTACGGCGGCATCCATGTCCATCGTCAACCTCGTCATTCGCCTTCAAAGAGCGGCGTGGAGAAATAGCGTTCGGCGGTGTCGGGCAGCACCGTCACCACCGTCTTGCCAGGACCCAGGCGCTTCGCGAGCTTGAGGGCGGCAAAGACGTTGGTGCCGGCGGAGATGCCCGCCATGAGCCCTTCCTTGCGGGCGAGGTCGCGCGAAGTCTGCAGCGCCTCCTCATCCGTCACCACGCAGATGTGCGAATAGATCTGGGTGTTGAGGTTGTCGGGGATAAGCCCGTCGCCAATGCCCATCTGCAAGTGCGTCCCGACGGTGCCGCCCGCCAAAATTGCCGCATTTTTCGGTTCTACAGCCCAGATTTCGATTTCTGGATTGAGCGCCTTGAGTACTTCGCCGATGCCGCTCAAGGTGCCACCTGTACCCACGCCCGAACAGAAGCCATGAATCGGCCGTGCCGCCTGCTCCAGGATCTCCAGGGCCGTATGACGGCGATGGACCGCGGGATTGGCGGGGTTCGAGAACTGCTCCGGCACAAACACACGGGGATTCTCCTTCGCCATGCGCTGGGCGATGGCCCCGCATTCGGCAATGGCGGCACCGATGTTGCCGGCATCGTGCACGAGCACCACCTTGGCGCCGTAGTGGCGCACCAACTTCCGGCGCTCTTCGCTGACGCTGTCGGGCATCACGATGATCGTCTCATACCCCTTCACCGCACCCACCAGCGCCAGACCAATCCCCTGATTGCCGCTTGTGGGCTCCACAATGATGGAATCAGGCTTCAAAAGACCCTTGCGCTCCGCATCTTCGATCATGTTGTAGGCGGTACGCGTCTTGATGGAGCCGCCCACGTTGATCGCCTCGAACTTGACCAGGATTTCCGCCATGTCCGCCGTGACCATGCGGTTGAGCCGCACCAGCGGCGTGTGGCCCATGGCTTCCAGAATTGTGTTGCAAATCATACTGTCCTCTTGCTTCCCGCCGAACCATTCCGCGGAACTCTGCAGGCGTATTATAGCATAAACCTCATTGCCTAAGCGCATAATTTTTGATATACTCTGCCTTTATTTCAAACCCCTTTTAAGGATAGCGCGCACGCGCGCGAAAAAAGAAGACAAGGAGAACCGAAATGAAGGTTGAAAAGAAGGCCGACGAAGGCTGCAACGTGAAGATTGCCGTCAAGGCCGAAGCCGCCGAGATCGCGGCTGAGTACAAGAAGGTCGAGAGCATGTTCCTCCGCGAGGCGTCCATTCCTGGCTTCCGCAAGGGCAAGGTGCCGCTGGCCATCATCCGTCAGAAGTTTGCCGACGGCCTCAAGCAGGAAGCCCAGCAGGCGTGCTTCCGCAAGCTCTACCCCGAAGCGCTCAAGGAAGCTGGCGTCGACGCCATTGACCTCGCGTCCGTCGAGGACGTCCTGTTCGATCCCGCGACGGGCTTTTCCTTCACGGCCGTCGTCGAAGTGCGTCCGGAATTCGATCTGCCCAAGTACAAAAAGCTCGCCATCAAGCCCGGCGACCTCACGGTCAAGGACGAGGCGGTTGATCAGCAGCTCGCGCACTACCGCGCGGCCTTCGCGAAGTATGAAGACGCCAAGGAAGGCGACACGATCAGCGACGGCGACTTTGTGAACTTCGACTACAAGGGCTCCTACAAGGGCAAGCCGCTCTCCGAGCTCGTCCCCGAAGAGAAGGCCGTCTGCGGCGCCGAAGGCCACTGGACGCAGATCGAGGAAGGCCGCTTCCTCCCCGAGATCCTCGAGGCCCTCAAGGGCATGAAGGCGGGCGAGACGAAGACGGACGTCTCCGTCAAGTTCCCCAAGGACAACGCGCCTGAGGCCATCAAGGGCAAGACCTGCAAGTACGATCTCACGGTCAAGTCCTTCCGCCTGCGCGTGCTGCCGGACGAGAAGACCTTCCTCGAAAATGCCAAGGCCGAGTCGATCGACGCCGTCAAGAAGGACATTCGCGAGCGCCTCGAGAAGCAGGCCGTCCAGGCCGATCTCGACAGCCGCCGCAACCAGGCCATTGAGCTCCTCCTGAAGAAGGCCGACTTCGCGGTGCCGAACTCCCAGGTTCGTCGCCAGACCCAGGCCTACCTGCAGGACCTCGCCCAGCGTGCCCAGTACGCCGGCCTCTCCGCCGACTACATCGAGAAGAACCGCGACCAGATCCTTGCCGACGCCGAGAACAACGCCGTCCGCCAGGTGCGCCTCGGCTACATCCTCGAGGGCATCGTCAAGGCCGAGTCGATTGAGGCCTCCGACGACGACGTCAAGCAGGGCCTCGAGAAGATCGCCGCCGCGCAGCGCGAGCCCACCACGGCCGACGACGTGCGCAAGCGCCTCGAGGAGAACGGCAACATGGACGCCTACAAGGACCAGCTCAAGGCCGAGAAGGCCCTCGACCTCGTCCTCGCGCAGGCGAAGTAAGGCCGAGCCGCAACACAGTCGAGAGGTTGAGGTTAGATTCGTCTGGCCCGACCTCTCGATTTTCATCATCCCCCAAGGTTACCCACATGTCAGCCAAGAACTACCTGATTCCCTACGTGGTCGAGCAGACCTCCCGCGGGGAGCGTTCCTACGACATCTACTCGCGCCTGCTGCAGGACCGCATCGTCCTTCTCGGCGGCGAAGTGAACGACGACAGCGCCAATTCGATCGTGGCGCAGCTTCTCTTCCTGCAGTCGCAGGACGCGAAGAAGGAAATCTCGATGTACATCAACTCGCCGGGCGGCAGCGTCACGGCGGGGCTTGCCATCTACGACACGATGCAGTTCATCTCGTGTCCGGTGGCGACCTACTGCATCGGCCAGGCGGCCTCGATGGGTGCCGTGCTCCTCACCGCCGGCGCCAAGGGCAAGCGCTTCGCGCTGCCCAACAGCCGCATCATGATCCACCAGCCGTGGGGCGGCGCCGA
>JAKSOW010000109.1 GCA_024405395.1 Kiritimatiellia bacterium
GGCTTCACGTAGATGTTGTTGCCGGCCGTGGCGCCACCTTCGTCAAAGGCCTTGTCCAACGTCTGGAAAGGCGCCTGAGCCGAACCGTCATTCTCGGTGTCACTGCCAGTGGTCGAAACATAGTAGTCCGTTGCCGATACGCCGCCTATGAGAAAGGCGGTCACGAGCGTGGTCAGAGTAGTTTTGGCCTTCATAAGAATGGTCTCCGCATTATTTTGGCATATTATAGATTAAAGAGCCCTCAACAATGAAACCAAAACCGAAATCACTATACAACCAAAACCGCTTATGGTATAATGACCAGCATGAATATCGTTCTCTTCATAACCGACCTCCATACGGGCTCTCGGATACCGGAACTTGCTGGTATTCGTGAAGTGGCGTCGCAAGAGGGGTGGCATATCGAAGAGATTGAGTTGCAGCGCCTCACGCAACCGCTCGAGAAGATTGTGGCTTACTGGGACCCCCTCGGCTGCATTTTCGAGGGCTCTTCGCATCTCTTGCCCAAATCCACGAAAACCTGGTCGCTCCCCCATGTTCATCTTGATCCCCCAGAGGAGATATTCACGAGCAAGACGGCGTTCGTGGTCATGAATGACGACCTGGGCATTGCCGAACTGGCCCATCGCGAACTGGCGCGCCAGGATTGCGCCAGTTTCGCCTTCATCGGCTGGAGTCGTGAGGTCTTCTGGAGCCGGCGCCGACTGGAACGTTTTCGCAGCATTCTCTCGTCCATGGGCAAGCCCTGTACGATTCTGGAGGATCCCTGGACGCTCGGCAACAAAAACGATCTCATGAGCCGCCTCATGCCCTGGATCGCCGCATTGCCGAAACCCTGCGGCATCTTTGCGGTCAACGATGATGTGGCCGCCGTGGCCCTGGAGGCCTGCCGACGGCTCAACCTAACCGTTCCCCTGGATGTCCGTATTGTGGGCACCGATGACAACCCCGACTTCTGCGACCACACGCGTCCCTCCCTTTCCAGCATTCGTCCAAATTTTCGCCAAGGCGGTCGTCTCGCGGCGGAACTTCTCGCCAAACGTCTTGCCGACCCCACCTCGCCTCCCGAGACGCGTGTCTATCATCCCTTCGGTGTAACGACCCGCCTCTCGACGCGCGTACTCGCTTCCTTCGGCAAAAATGTTGGTGCCGCGCTGGACCTCATTCGGCGCGAAGCCTGCTCGGGTCTCAAGGCCGCCGATGTGGTGAAAGCGCTAGGAGTTTCCGAGCGCATTGCCGAGACGCGTTTCAAGGCGGCCACCGGCAATCGCATAACTGAGGAGATCACACGCGTGCGCCTCGCCCGCGTTTTGGAGCTTCTCGCCAACCCCCGCCAGAACATCGGCCCCATCGCCAATCTTTGCGGTTGGGATTCCGACATCTACCTCAAGCGCCTGTTCAAGGCCCGCTACGGCATGACCATGCGCGAATGGCGCGAAAGCCACAGCAAGGGCTCGTTCTCATGAAAGCGCTCATCCGGCTTCAGCGACTGGCGGCGCCCCTTACGCTCGCCCAACTCGCCTTTGCGGGAAACACGTTCGTGACGAACTTTTTCCTTGCCCAGAGTTCCACCAAAGCCCTCAATGCCGCTCTTCCGGGTTCTCTCCTGGCGACCACGGTGACGCTGTTCCTGTCGGCAAGCTTAGGCTATTCGGGCACCATTCTGGCACGCCGACATGGAGCGGGCGATTTCGCGGGCGCGCGCGCCATCTTCCGCATCGCCTTGCTGACTACCTTGGGAGCAATACCGCTGCTGGCACTGGCCTGTCCACTCGGACACTTTATCCTGGCCTGTTTCAACACAAGCGCCGACGTGCTCCAAGCCGAAACGGCCTATTTCGATCGCCTGCTGGTCAATGGCTTCGTCACCACACTCGCCACCGTCCTCGCGGGCTATTTCACCGGACAAGGGCGTACGCGTTTCACAGGGCTCGTCACTGTTCTCGGCTGTGTCATCAACATGGCACTGGCGCCAGTCTTCATCCTGGGCACCCTTCCAGCCCCCTTCCAAGGCATCTCAGGTGCCGCTTGGGCAACAACACTCGCCAACCTCGTGCCCTGTCTCATCTTTGCTGCCACCATTCTCTGTCAACCGCTTTCTGCCCCGTCGGCACCCTTAAGCAGGAAGGATCTCCACGAATTGCTCCGGCTTGGACTCCCCAATGGGCTGCGCATAGTCATCGACGTAGGAGGCTTCTTTCTCTTTGTGGCGATTCTGGGCGAATGCGAGGTACCCGCCGTCGCCGCAAGTGCGGCTGCATTTGCGCTGAACGGACTCTTTCAGGCCTTCCCCAATGGACTGGCGCAAGGACTTGAAATCAACGTCTCCAGGAATCATTCCGATCCCAGACTGCCGCAACACAATCTTGTCCGGGCCACAATTCTGTCGTTGGTCTACATGTGCGTCTTCGCGCTGGTGTTGTTGTTCTTCGGCAAACAGACCCTCTTCGCCTTTGGCAGCCAAACCGATTCCATCGTTTTCGAAAGAACCGCTTCTCTTTTGTTGCTGATTTTAGCGGGAAAGGCGCTTCTCGAATCTGCCGTTCTGTTATTGCAGGCCTATCTCCGCGGACTCGGCCGCACGGCCGAGACCTCGCGCTGTCAGTTTATCGCGTCCATTCTATTCTGGATTCCGCTATTCCTGTCTGTCCGCATCCTCGAGCCTTCAATCCCCACACTCTGGCTGACCATGCCCGCCTGCTCGTTGGTGAATATCATACTGCTCAAGCGGACGCTCTCCCGCGCCAATCAAAACGCGTGATCCCTCTGCCTTTCGCCATGTGCGCAGGCGAACACTGACAAAAAAGAAAAGAGCGCCACCGGAAAACCGGCGGCGCCCCCTTCATTCATGTGGCGACAGCTGCTTAGGCAACCGTGCCACCAGCAGCTTCGATCTTGGCCTTGGCAGCCGCGGAGCAGGGCACCTTGACGGTGAACTTCTTCGTGAGCTCGCCCGTGGCGAGGATCTTGACGCGCGGACGCTTGTTGTCCACGAGACCGGCGGCGGCCAGAGAGGCGACCGTGATCTCGGCACCAGCCTCAAAACGCTTCTCCAGGGTGGAGACGTTCACGCCGAGCGTCTCGACGCGGAACTGGTAGTTGTTGAAACCACGCTTCGGCAGACGGCGAACGAGGGGCATCTGACCACCTTCGAAACCGAGCTTCTGCTTGTGGCCCTTGCGGGCGTTCTGGCCCTTGTGGCCGCGCGTAGAGGTCTTGCCCATGCCCGAACCGCAGCCGCGGCCGACGCGTTTACGGCGCTCGCGGGCGCCGGGGGTGTTGACGAGATTGGAAAGATCCATTTTTCTCGTCCTTTCAATTACGCGCGGAGCGCGGCGATTTCCTCGGCGGAGCGGAGCTGCGCCAGGGCGTTCATCGTCGCCTTGACCACGTTGAGACGGTTCTTGGAACCGAGGGACTTGCCAACGGCGTCACGAATGCCGACCGACTCGAGCACAGGACGCATGCCGCCGCCGACGATAAGGCCCGTGCCGTCAGGAGCCGGCTTCAGCAGCACGCGGCCGCCGTCGCACTCGCCCGTGACGTCGTGGGGGATCGTCTTGCCCTTGAGGGTGACGGGATGCATATCCTTGCGAGCAGCCTCACCGCCCTTGCGGATGGCATCGGAAACTTCATTCGCCTTGCCGAAGCCCACGCCGACGAGGTGCTCGTCGGGATTGCCGACGACGACCACGGCGGAGAAGCTCATGCGACGGCCGCCCTTGACGGTCTTCGCGCAGCGGTTGACGAACACGACCACTTCCTTGAGGGAGTCGTCGGCGCCAGACTCATTGCGGCGCTTGTCACGGTTCATGGCCATTATTCAGCCTCCTTCGCGGGTTTGTCGCTGATGGAAAGTCCATTCGCCACGGCGCTCTCGACGATGGCCGCGAGACGGCCCGTGTAGGGATTGCCGCCACGGTCGACGACGACCTTGACGATGCCCTTGGCCTTGGCGGCCTCGGCCGCGGCGGCGCCAAGCGCCTTCGCGGTTTCGAGGTTGGCGTTCTTGTCCTTCAGCGTGGACGCAGAAGCGAGCGTGTTGCCCGCGGCGTCGTCGATGAACTGGACGTACATGTGCTTGTTCGTCAGGCAGATCGACATGCGCGGCTTCTCCGCGCTGCCGATCACGCGCTGGCGAAGGCGCAGATGGCGCTTCTGGCGCTGGATTTTACGGTTGAAACTCATTTCGATTTCTCCGATTCAGGCAGCCTTCAGATTAGGCCACCTTCTTACCCTGTTTGCGGCGGATGTGCTCGCCGAGATACTTGATGCCCTTGCCCTTGTAGGGCTCGGCGGGATAGAAGCTGCGGATGCGCGCCGCGGCTTCGCCGACCTTGCACTTGTCGATGCCCGTGATGGTGACCTGAAGGCCGTCGTTTTCGACGGTGATCTTGAGGCCCTCGGGAATCGCGAAGAGCTTCGGGGAGGCAAAGCCGAGCGAGAGCGACAGCGTCGTTCCCTGAAGGACGGCCTTGAAGCCGGTGCCTTCGATCGTGAGCTGCTTGGTGTAGCCCGCGGAGACGCCAACGACGTTCGAATTGATGAGCGCGCGCGCCAGGCCGTGGAAGTTGCCGAGCTTCTTGTCGTCTGCACAGGCGACGAGGATCTTGTCCCCCTCGACCTTGGCGGTGATGCCGTCGTGCATGACGTAGGAGAGCTCGCCGAGCTTGCCCTTGACGGTGACCTTCTGGCCGTCCACCGTGGCGGTGACGCCGGCCGGAATGGTCACGGGTTCTTTACCGATACGAGACATTGTTCAGTTCTCCTTACCAGACGGTGCAGATGAGCTCGCCACCGACCTTGGCCTTCTTCGCCTCGACGCCGCTCATGACGCCCTTGGAGGTGGAGAGGACCGCCAGGCCCATGCCGTCGAGGACGGCCGGGATCTCGGTGACGGAGACGAATTTGCGGAGCCCAGGCTTCGACTGGCGCTGAAGACCCGTGATGGCCGGAACGGCCTTGTCGTTGTACTTCAGCGTGATGACGAGCTGCTTGGGGAACGTCTCGGTCGTGATCGCCTCCTGGATGTAGCCGGAGGCCTTCATGACGCGGGCGATTTCCGCCTTGAGATTCGACGCGGGCGTGACGACCTGGACGAGGCGGGCCTTGAGCCCGTTGCGGATCGTCAGCAGCATGTCGGAAATGGGATCGGTTGTCATTTTCCTGTTTTCCTTTCCGAGTTTACCACGAGGCCTTGGTGACGCCGGGGATGAGACCGTTCACCGCGAGTTCACGGAAGCACAGACGGCAAACGCCGAACTTGCGCATGTACGCGTGACGACGGCCGCAGATCTTGCAGCGGTTGTAGGCGCGCACCGCGAACTTCGGCTTGCGGGCCGCCTTTTCCATCAGGCATTTCTTGGCCATCTTTTAGTTCCTCCCCGCGAACGGCATGCCCATCGCTTCAAGAAGCGCCTTGGCCGCCTTGTTGTCGTTGCTGCTCGTCACGAACGTGATGTCCATGCCCGAGTGACCGGCCGTCACTTCCAGGAGTTCCGGGAAGATCGAGTGGTCCTTGATGCCGAGCGTGTAGTTGCCGCGACCATCGAAACCGCGGTTGGCCACGCCGCGGAAGTCGCGGATACGGGGCAGCGCCACGGAGATGAGGCGTTCGGTGAACTCCCACATGCGGTCGCCGCGGAGGGTCACCTTCGCGCCGATCACCATGCCTTCGCGCAGCTTGAAGTTCGAGATGGACTTCTTCGCCTTGCAGAGGAGCGGCTTCTGGCCCGTGATCGCCGTGAGGTCGTCGACGAGGGCCTTCTGCTCGTCCTTGGAGACGATGCCGAAGCCCATGTTCACGACAACCTTCATCAGGCGGGGAACGAGCATCTTGTTGGTGGTGCCGAGCTTCTGCTCGAGCTCAGCGACCATCCGGCTGTTATATTCTTCTTTGAGTTTAGCCATGGTGGTTTCCTCAGATGATCTTGCCCGAAGCCTTGAGCTTGCGCGCCTTCTTGCCGTCCTTGTCGGCGGCGGAAACGCGGGAGCCCTTCTTCGCGTCGGCGTCGAACGGCATCAGCTTGCAGAGGCGGATCGGCATTTCCATGTCGATGAGCCCGCCCTGCGGCGTGCGCTCGCTGCGGCGAACGGCCTTCTTGTGCATGTTCAGGCCCGTGACGATCGCGGTGCCCTTCTTGGGGTCCACGCTCTTGACGGTGCCCGTGCGCCCGGCGTCATTGCCGTGCGTGACGATCACAGTGTCGTTTTTACGGATACGTGCGAGTGACATGTCGTTGCCTCCTTAGACCACTTCCGGGGCCATAGACAGGATTTTCATGTAGTTCTTCTCGCGCAGCTCACGGGGAACAGGCCCGAACACGCGGGACCCGATCGGGTTGAGCTTGGAGTCGACGAGAACGCAGGCGTTCTGGTCGAAGTGCACGCACTGGCCGTCTTCACGACGGATCGGGGCGCCCGTGCGGATGATCACCGCCGTGGCCACCTGGCCCTTGCGGATCGAACCCGAGGGGGACGCTTCCTTGATGGCGACGCGGATCACGTCGCCGAGGTGCGCATACTCCTTGCGCTGCTTGAGGATGCGGAAGCACATCGCGCGCTTGGCGCCCGTGTTGTCCGCAACGACGAGGTTAGAGAGTTCCTGCAGCATGTTATTTCGCCTCCGGCGTCACGACGCGCCAACGCTTCGTTGCGCTGAGCGGACGCGTTTCCATGATGACGACCTTGTCGCCGACCTTGGCCGTATCGGCCTCGTCGTGCGCATGGTACTTCTTCGAGCGGATGATCACCTTGCCGTAGACAGGGTGAAGCTCGCGGTACTCGACCTTGACGACGACGCTCTTCGCGCCCATCTTCGAGGTGACGGTACCCTTGCGGACCTTGCGGGAGCCGCGATTGACTTCGTTCGCCATAATTACTTGGCCTCCTTCTTCGCGGCCTGCACGGTGAGCATACGCGCGATGTTGCGGCGCATGCCGCGCATGCGGACAGGCTTTTCGACTTCCGCCTTCGACGCGAGCTTCAGCTTGAGATCGGCGAGCTCCTTGCGGGCTTCGGCAATCTTAGCGGCGAGTTCCTCGGCGCCGAGTTCTTTCAGTTCGGTGGTTTTCATCAGAGCTTCACTCCTGCACGGGTGATGAATTTCGTGTGGATGCCGATCTTCGTCGCGGCGAGGCGCAGGCACTCGCGGGCGATTTCCTCGGAGACGCCGCCGATTTCGAACAGCATCTTGCCAGGGAGAATGACGGCGGCCCAGAATTCAGGGTTGCCCTTTCCTCCGCCCATACGCACTTCGATAGGCTTGCGCGTCACCGGCTTGTCGGGGAACACGCGGATCCAGAGCTTGCCCTTACGCTTCATCTCGCGGTTGATCGCGACACGGCAGGCTTCGATCTGGGTGGCGGTGAGAAGGCCGCGGGTAAGGGCCTTCAGACCAAATTCGCCGTAGGCGAGCTCGGCGCCGGACGTGGCGTATCCCGAGCGGTTGCCCTTGGACTGTTTGCGGTATTTCACGCGTTTAGGCATCAACGGCATGGCTTACCTGCCTCCTTTGCGGTCGCCACGCTCGCCACGCTCGCCGCGATCACGGCGCTGAGCGGACTGACGGGGCTGGAAATCTTCGCGCTTGCAGATCCACACCTTCACGCCGATCTTGCCGGCGGTGGTGTTGGCTTCCGCAAACCCGTAGTCGATGTTGGCGCGCAGCGTGTGCAGAGGAACCTTGCCCTCCTTGGCCCACTCAACGCGTGCGATTTCGGCGCCGTTGATACGGCCGCCCGCGTGGATCTTGATACCGTCCACGCCCATGTCCATCGCAACCTTCATCGCACGCTTCATCGCGCGCTTGAGGGCGATACGACGCTCGAGCTGCTGGCAGATGGACTCCGCCACGAGCTGGGAATCGGCATCCGCATCACGCACTTCCTTGATCTCAAGATAGACTTCCTTCTTGGTCATCTTCTCGAGCTCCGCGCGGATCTTGTCCACATCGGCGCCCTTCTTGCCGATGATCACGCCCGGACGGGCGCTGAACAGCGACACGCGAACGCGGTTGGCGTAGCGCTCGATGAGGATCTTCGACAGACCCGCATCGACCAGACGCTTCTTGATGTACTCGCGGATTTCCTGGTCTTCGACGAGGAACGCGCCGAACGTCTTCTTGGGCGCGAACCAGCGGCTGCGCCACGCGTGGTTCACCGGCAGACGAAAACCGGTGGGGTTAACTTTCTGACCCATTACTTGGCTTCCTTTCCGTCGGTGAGGACGACTTTGCAATGGCAAAGACGGCGGGCAATCGGATGCGCCGAGCCGCGGGCCGTCGGCCAGAAGCGGCGGATGCGCACGGACTCGTCGAACACGCACTGCTTGACGGTGAGCGTCGCGACATCGAGACCGTTGTTGTTCTTGGCGTTCGCCGCGGCCGAGAGGAGCGTCTTCTTGAGGATGACGGCTGCCTTGCGGGGCGAGAACTCAACAATCTTCAGAGCGGCCGAAACCGGCAGGCCCTGGCATTCACGGGCGAGGGGACGGCCCTTGGCCGCCGACATGCGCGCGTTACGGGTGATAGCAATCACTTCCATGTTTCAGGTCCTTACTTCTTGTCGTCCTTCTTGACGAGACCACCATGCGACTTGAACGTGCGCGTGGGAGCGAACTCGCCGAGACGGTGCCCGACCATGTTTTCGGTAATGAAGATCGGGAGGTGCTGCTTGCCATTGTGGATGGCGAACGTCAACCCCACGAAATCGGGGAGCACCATCGAACGGCGACTCCACGTCTTGATCGGCTGCTTCTTGCCGGCGGCCTGCATCTTCTGGACCTTCTTGAGGAGGGATTCCTCCACGTAAGGCCCCTTCTTGAGTGAACGGGACATCTGTTATTTTCTCCGCTTGACGATGACTTTGTTGGAGGCCTTGCCCGGCTTGCGGGTCTTGCCGCCCTTTGCGAGCTGACCCCACGGAGAGCACGGATTCGTGCCACCAGAGGTACGACCTTCACCACCACCCATCGGGTGGTCGACAGGGTTCATCGCAACGCCGCGCACCGTCGGGCGAATGCCCATGTGGCGCTTCTTGCCGGCCTTGCCGAGCTTGATCGAGCCCCAGTCCTTGTTGCCCACGCTGCCGATGGTCGCCTTGCAGCGAGCATCGAAGATGCGGACTTCGCCGGAGGGGAGCTTGAGCGTCACGGTGCCCTTTTCGCGAGCCATGACCTGGCAGTCGTTGCCGGCCGAACGGCTCAGCTTCGCGCCCTGACCCGGCTCGAGCTCCACGCAGTGGACCATCAGGCCCAGCGGGATCTTGCCCAGGGGAAGCGCATTGCCCACCGTCGCCTCGGCCGTCTCGCCGGACATGACCTTCATGCCGACCTTGAGACCCTCGGGGGCGAGGATGTAGGCCTTCGTGCCGTCCTCATAGTTGAGGAGCGCGAGGTTGGCGCTGCGGTTAGGATCGTAGGCGATCGCCTCGACCGTCGCGGTCATGCCGTCCTTGTTGCGGATGAAGTCCACGATGCGGTAACGGCGCTTCACGCCGCCGCCGTGGTGACGAACCGTGATGACGCCCGTGTTGTTGCGGCCCGCGGTCTTGCGGACAGCCTTCGTGAGCGACTTCACCGGCTTCTTTTCGGTGATCTCCTCGAACGTGGGCGCCACGCGGAAGCGCAGACCCTGCGAACGAGGCTTAAACGTCTTGAGTGCCATAGTTCAGCATGCTCCTTACAGCGTTTCGATGCGCTCGCCGGCCTTGACGGTGACGATCGCGCGCTTCCAGGTGGATTCGGTCTCCTGACGGCGCGTACCGCGGATCGTGCGGAGGCCGCCCTTCATGTTCGCCGTGCGCACCGCGAGGACGTGCACGCCGAATTTCGCCTCGACCGCCTGGCGGATCTCGGGCTTGGAGGCCTTCGTATCCACTTCCAGGAAATACTGGTTGAGGGCCGCGAGCTTCGCACCCTTTTCGGAGAGCAGCACGCGCTTGATGATAGCCTTGGCCATTACTTGGTCTCCTTCCCAGCCATGCGGGCCATGAGCGCATCGAAGCCGGCCTTGTCGGCAACGATCGTCTTGAAGCGCATCAGCGTGTAGACGTCCACCTCAGAGGCCGACATAGCGGCGGCACGCGCGAGGTTGCCCGTCATCTTGAGGATGTTCTCGTCCACCGCGCCAGTCACGACGAGCGCCGTGCGCTCAACGCCGACCGACTTGAGGAACGCCGCCATGAGCTTCGTCTTGGGAGCCTCGAACGTGAACGCCTCGACCACCTTGACATCACCCGCGGCAACCTTCTCGGAGAGGGCACGCGCGAACGCGAGACGCATCACCTTGCGGTTGACCTTCTGCTCGAAGTCACGGGGCTTGGGGCCGTGGGCCACGCCACCGCCGCGCCACACCGGGCTCTGACGGAAACCGGCACGCGCATTGCCCGTGCCCTTCTGCTTCCAGGGCTTCTTGTTCGAGCCGGCGACTTCGCCCTTGCCCTTCGTGCAGGCCGTGCCAGCACGCATCGCGTTGCGGATCGCGACAATCGCGTCCTTGAGCGCCTGAGCGCCCTTCTCCAGCACGAGCTGCGCGTCGTCGATCGTCAGATCGGCCGCGGCGGCGCCGGCGGAGGTATACTGCTTAATCGTAGCCATGAATTACTTCGCCCCTTTCTTGGCCTTGAACGCGAGAGCCGCGTTCTTGAGGGACTTGCGGACGATCACCGTGGCGTTGCGCGCGCCGGGGATCGAGCCCTTGATGAGAAGCGCGTTGTCTTCCTCGCGGATCGCCACAATCTCGAGGTTCACCGCCGTGCGGGAAACGTCGCCCATGTGGCCAGGCATCTTCTTGCCCTTCTCGATCCAACCAGGGAGGTCACGCGCCGCGAGGCCGCCCGTACGACGCTTGGAGTGGCCGCCGTGCGTGAGGTTACCGCCCGCGAATTTGTAGCGCTTGAGGACGCCCGCGAAGCCCTTGCCCTTCGTCGTGCCCGTGATGTCCACGTACTTGACGCCTTCGAAGTTCTTCACGGTGAGGACGTCGCCGACCTTCACCTCTTCGCCAGCCTCGGGAGCGAACTCCTTCAGCACGCGCACCTTCTTGTCCGCGAGACCGCCGGTCTTCTCCTGGTGGCCGACAGCGGCCTTCGTGAGGCGCTGCTTCTTCTGCTCACCGAAACCGAGCTGGGCGGCCACGTAGCCGTCCTTCTCGAGGGTCTTCATCTGCACAACCGGGCAGGGGCCGACTTCGACGACCGTCACGCACACGCGCTTGCCGTCCGCATCGAACACCTGGGTCATGCCGATCTTCTTGCCAATCAAACCTTCCATCACAATCCTCCTTAGACCTTGATCGTGATGTCCACGCCCGCAGGCAGGTTCAACTTCTTCAGCTCGTCAATCGTCTTGGCCGTGGGGCTGACGATGTCGAGCAGACGCTTGTGCGTCCGCATCTCGAACTGATCCATCGACTTCTTGTCGACGTTCGGCGAACGGTTCACCGTGAACCGCTCGACGCGCGTGGGGAGCGGAATCGGCCCCACCACCTGCGCACCCGTGCCCCGGGCCGTGTCGATAATACTACCGACGGCCTGATCCAGCACACGGTGATCGTATGCCTGGAGGCGGATGCGTACTTTCTGCTGTTGCATCTCTTTGTTTCTTTCTTTTTGTTTTGTTTACCGTACTGTGCTCAGACGTCCGCGTTTTGTTCACGGGCTTGATTGCTCAAGTTGCCGCCCGAGGCCCACGTGAGGCGCCCCGAACACGGGTTTGTCGTTGCCCAGTTCAACCGTCCATCAAGTACAGACCCCGATATGGAAAGTGCCTGCGGCACCTTCCCGGCACTGCAGGCACTTTGTCCCTTTGCCGGACGCATCCTGTGGCCTTTTTCGCCTTCAGGACCGTATCGCGATCTGTCCCCTCTTTCGGGTTGAGCGCATATTATAGCACAAAAATGCGCAAGGAGACAAGGTGTAAAATTGATAAAATTACGCCTTCACGCTCGCCTTCACGGCGGCGATCTGGTCAATGGACGCCAACAGCTTGACGCCCTCGTCTCCCGGCAGGCAACGCTTCCAGGAAGCGGTCATAAGGCCTTTGTAGCGCGCGGGAGCTATGTGTTTCTTGCAGAATTCGTGCGTAAGCGCGATATTTTCGTCGAAAGACCAGTTTGATCCCGTGGCGATCTGCTCATAGCCGTACTTTTCCAGCTCCACATAGCCGCGCAGACTCAGCTGATGCGAGGCCCAGCCGCCCTTCGGCAGGATTTCGGCGGGATTGAGGTTCTTCTTCTTGTCGCTGAAGTCTTTTCCGTAATACCAGTTCGACTGCATGACGCTCTTGGGGCAGCGCTTGGCAAATTCGTCCTGTTCCGTCCACTGCTTGTCGCTCCAGATCCAGGCGCGGACATTCCGCTTCTCGACCGCTCGCACGAGGAAGTCGAAGTCGTGCCACCACAGATCGCCCTGACGGATGATGCACAGGGGGTCGTGCCTCTGCCCCGCCGGAAGCTCCTCGTCCATGCCCAGGTGGAACAGCGGCGGCGTGTCGAAGAGTTCGCACACGTCCTGGATCATGTCATCGCAGAACTTGTAGTACTCGGGCGTGGAGGTGAGGTACCGCCATTCGCCCTGCCATGCCGCATGGGTGGTGGAGAAATTGAGCTTCGGGACGGGCGTGATGCCCATGTCGCGCAGCCGCTTCAGTTCGGCGCGGAACTTTTCCGGATTCCAGCTGCCCTTCACGGCGATTTCGGGGTGACGCGGATAGACCACACCCTCATGCATGTCGATGAGCGCCATGTTCATCCCGGCCTTCTGCATCTTCTCGGTGGCCGTACGCCAGATGGACTCGTCAAAGAACAGCTCCGTGTAGCGGATGCGATGACGGATCTTGGGGTTCTTCTGCACCCAATCCTGCGTCAGATAGGCGTCACCACACATGTTGTTGCCGCCCAATTTGAACATCACGGCCCAAATGAAATCATTCTTTGCCATTTTACGATCCTTTCGTCCTGTCTCTCCCGAAGCCCACATTCTACCAGAAGACACCTAATTCTTCAACCTAAATCCGCCAACAGCCCCGACCAGCGTGAAGCAATCGAGCTCGTCTACAACGCGAACGTCCGCCTGCCGCCGGGCAGGCGACGATCCCAGAACCAGCTCGCGAAAGACCTCGGACTGGCGAAGTCCACCCTCAGCCGGGAGATCAGCCGCGGCAGATGCGCGAACCCGACGCTCTACGCGGGCAGGATGTTCTGGGAATACTCGGCGCACAGGGCACAGGACTCGGTCGACGAGGGGAACAGG
>JAKSOW010000011.1 GCA_024405395.1 Kiritimatiellia bacterium
TGAAGGTCTCAGGCGTGGCAACAGGCAGCTGCACGGGGCGAGACTCCGGCACAACTGCAGACTGCGCCACAGCCTCAACTGTCACCACCTTTTCAGCCACCATCGGCCGCTCTCCCACCACAGGCTGCGCATTAGGCAATGTTACAGGAAGTTCCACAGGCTTTTCGGCAATCACAGTCGCAAACACTTGCGCGGCAACCTGATTCTCGGTGACTATCGCCTTGAAGGTCTCAGGCGTGGCAACAGGCAGCTGCACGGGGCGAGACTCCGGCACAACCGCCGGCTGGGCCGCAGCCGTCACCACCTTTTCAGCCACCACAGGCTGCGCAACGGGCGGCATCGCAGGAAGCTCTGTGGGCTTCTCGGCAATCACAGCCGAAGGAACTTGTGCGGCGACCAGCGTCTCCAACGACTGCTGAAGAACAGCATTGTCGGCAAGCGGCTTTTGCATCGCGGCCTGAAAACGTGCGATTACCTCTGGAGAGGGCTGCGCACCGACGGACAGCATCGTGCGGTCCGCATCCCCCGGCGTCCCAACCGAGACGCCAACAGGTGTCACGCCGACATCACTTGTCATTGCAAAATCAAACATACGCTATCAGTCCTCAACCTTCAGCTTCACGCCCACGAAATCTTCCATCTCCCGATCAGCGGTCAGCTCTTCAAAGAGACGCGCCTCATCTTCCCAGACACGGCGGTGTTCGACGATCTTCGCCTTTTCCTTCACGGCCTCGACATACGTCAGACGCGCCTGCTCGACGGCGTGTTCCTTTTCCTGGACGACTTGCTGGGCACGATGCTCGGCCTCGACCAGCAGAACGCCCTCCTCGTCAATCTGCGCAATCGCCGCTCGCACCTGGTCAAGATCGTTCATCGAGACGACCTTGCCCATGACCATGTCGTAGACGCGGTCGCGCCGTTCGTCCTTCGTCGTCTCATAGTCGATGATCGCCTGCTCACGCGCCTCCAGCGCCTTTTCCGCCGCCGCCTTGGCGCTCCGCGCCTGGGCGAGCTCGGTCTGCGTCCGATCCTCGCGCATCGTCCGGATCCTGAGCATGCTCTGGAGGGCATACGCCATTACCGCACAGCCTCCTGCAATTTGCGGATCGTGTCGGCATAGTCGGGCTTTTCGCCCAATCCCTGCTTCAGGAACGCGTTGACCTTGTCGATCTTGGCAATGGCCTCGTCCGTCGCCGCATCAGAGCCCTTCTTGTATTCGCCGATGCGCAGCAGGAGCTCGACTTCCTGGTACTTGGCGAGGATTTCGCGTAGCTTGGCCGCGGCCTGCTTGTGCTCGGGCGGAATGATCGCGGACTGACAACGCGAGATGGACGCCAGCACGTCAATCGCCGGATAGTGGTTGACCGCCGCGAGCTTGCGCGACAGGATGATGTGACCATCGAGAATCGAACGCGTCTCATCCGCAATCGGCTCGGTCATGTCGTCGCCCTCGACCAACACGGTGTAGAGCGCGGTAATGGAGCCCTTGGCCGAATTGCCGGCGCGCTCCATGAGCTTCGGGAGCTCGGAGAAGACGCTCGGCGGAAAGCCGCGCCGCGTCGGCGGTTCGCCTGCAGCCAGGCCAATCTCGCGCTGGGCACGTCCGAAGCGCGTGACGGAGTCCATCATCAGCAAAACCTTCTTGCCCTGATCGCGGAAGAACTCGGCAATGCTCGTGGCGACATACGCGGCCTTCAGACGCTCCATGGAGCTGCGATCCGATGTCGCGCAGACGACGACGGCCCGCTTCATGCCCTCCTCGCCCAGGTCCTTCTCGATGAATTCGCGCACTTCGCGTCCGCGTTCGCCGATCAGCGCCAGAACCGAGACCTCCGCCTCCGTATTGCGGATGATCGACGCGAGAAGCGTCGACTTGCCGCCGCCCGCCGCCGCGAAGATGCCCAGACGCTGCCCTTCGCCGCACGTCAGCATCCCGTCGATGCACCGCACGCCAAGCGAAATCGGCTTGGAGATGACCTTGCGCTCAAGCGGATTCGGCGGATCGGCGAAGACGGGATAGTAGGCCTCAGGCCGCACAGGACCCTTGCGGTCCTGGTCAATCGGATGGCCCAGCCCATCCACGACGTGCCCGAGCAGACTGTTCCCGACCGGCACCAAATGCACCCGCCGCGTCGGGATCACCTCGGTCTGGGCCGAGATGCCCGTCATCTGTCCAAGCGCCGTCAGCAGCGCGGCCTCCTTCGTGAAGCCGACGACCTCCGCCTGAACCTCGAAGTTCTCCCATGGATTCCTGAGAATGCAGATCTCGCCGATCTTCACGCCGGGCACAACGGCCTTGATGATGGTGCCGACGACCTGCACGACACGGCCCTTGATCTCCACGGGCTGCACGTCGTCGATCGCGCGGTCGAGCACTTTCGCTATGTAATCAAACGACCCCATCAGCTTTCCTTCGAGAAATGATGGCGGAACGACTCCGCAAGCGCCTTGAGCTGTCCCTCGGCCGAGGCTTCCACGCTGCCGGCCTCGGTCTCGACGACACAGGCGGTCTCCGTCAGACGCGTATCCTCGACGACGTCGATGAAGGTCAGCGACGGGAACTCCGCCAGCTGGGCCTGCGCCCACTGCTTCACGCTCTCCACCATCGTCGGCGCGACCTTGACCGTCACCTGGCGCTGATTGTGGACTATCGCCCGCATGGACTTCTTGACGATCTGGCAGACGACCTCCGTGTTGCCGATTTGCGAGAGGCATTTCTGCAGCGCCTTGATGACGAGATCCGAGATTTCGCCTTCGACCTTCTGCATGTACGCGACGGCCTCCTCGACGAGATCGAGCTTCTTCATGAGGATCTCGGCCTTGCCGGCGGCAAGACCGTCCGCATAGCCGCGCCGCTTCTCGTTTTCGTACTCCGTCTGCGCCGCCGCGACAATGGTCTTCGCCTCGGCTTCGGCCGCCGCGATGATGGCGTCGGACGAGACGAGCGCCGCCGCGTCTTCGGCCTTCACGACGGGAGACGCGCTCTCGACTTCAAACGTTTTCTTTTTCAGGAGCAGCATAGGCGATAGGCCTCCGGAAATTTCAGTTTCAAAAGTTTCATCACATCGACCTTGCCGCCGGGGAAATAGGCGGCGTACCGCAGCGCCTCCGGATAGGCCCCCGGATACTGCGCCTTCAATTCCCGCACGCGGCCGCCGTCCACCACAAGCCGCCATTCGGCGGCATGCTCCAGCACAGTCTGCCAGTCGCGGATCATCCGGCGTTCGGCTTCGGTCAGATACTCAAGCCGACGCAGATCACCTGAGGGATAGACGACAATCTCGCCCGTCGCGAGGAAATTGTCCCTCACGCTCGGCCAGAGATCGCCGTTCACCAGTTTTCTCGCTTCCTCAAGCGTCATGTCTTACATCCTTTGCCTCACGAGACGACCCACGCCCGCTTCTCGCCCTTCTCCGTCGCCAGATAGCGTTTCCAGCGCCGCGCGCTTTCTTCCCTGCGGCCCAGCATCGCCAGCGCCCGCGACTCCAGCAGCGCGCCCTCGCGCGCCAGGCTTTCGGGGCATTTCGTCCGGCGGATCGTCGAAAGCGCGTTCTGCGCGTCGCCATCCGCCAGCATCAGTTCGGCGGCGGCGAGCGCCGGCACGCCGTCCTTCGGATCACCCTCGACCAGGGCCTCGCAAAGCACGCGCGCACGCCGATACTGGCCATGCCGGGCAAATAGCCAAGCCGCCGTGATCAGCAGATCTCGATCGTCGCGTTCCATTCGCAGTTGTCCCCGGTCCTGGGCACCCTCACTTCTTCGGCGGCGAATCCTGGAAGATCGTCACCGTGATCTTCTCGAACGAGAGCCCCTCGATCGAATTCTTCACCAGGCTCTTGATCTGGGGGATCGCGTCCGCCAGGTCCGCGTCCCACCGCGCCCGCACGGCGACCGCCGCACTGGACGGAATCGTGTTCTTGGCGAACGGGTCGTTCTGCGGCAGCACCACATGAACCCGTGCGTCAAGGGCCCCGTCGATCATCGAAATCGTCTTGGCGAGATCCTGCGAGATCGCGTCCATGAAGCGGATGCGCTCTTCGCTCGGGCTCGAGACCATGCCCGTCTTCTTGAATGCCTCGCCGATGCCCGCGAACGGACGCCTTGGCAGCCCGCGCTTTTCGCAGAGGTTCGCCGCCTCGGCAAAACGCGAAGAGCTGATCATCACATTCCAGGTGCCTTCGTCCCCCGGCGTCTTCGTGCAGGAGATGCCCTCGGTGAGCAGCGCGGCCATGATGGCATTCGCCTGTCCCTCCTCCAGACTGGAGAAGAGCGTCGTCTGCTCATTGCACCCCGCCACCAACAGCAGCATCGCCGCCAAAACCGGTATCGTCGCACGCTTCATAGGATCCCTTTCCCAAACAGCCACTTACCCATTCTTGACCAGCGTGGACACCGCATCACTGGCCTTCTTCGCGACGTTCGTCACGACTTCCAGCTGAAACGACAGGTTCGCCACTTCATACTGGAGTTCGGAAAGTTCCGCCGCCGACGGTCCCCTCAGGTTGCGCAGCTCCGTCAAGGCCTTGATGCGGTGCAGGATCCCCTGATGGTTGTCCTGGGCCGATCGCCAGACCTCCGACACCTGCGAGGCGAATGGCACCTCCGTCGGCGCACCGACGTCCATCGCCTTCTCGAAACGGGCCACCGCCTGAGAATCGATCGTCTGACCGACCGTCTCGGGCACCTCGGGACGGGCTTGCGTCCCGGCGGCGCGAATCGCCTCTATAATCGCCATCTCCGTCATAATCTATCTCTATGCCTCTCCCAGCAAATCTCCTGCCAGCTTCGCGGCGACCGGATCGCTTTCCGCCCGTGCCGCCTCGGCGAGTACCTCGCCTGCCTCGTCGTTTCGGTTCATCCGCATGAGCGCCATGCCCTTGAAGGCCTTCAGCATCGCCGAATCGGGGAAGCGCCGCAGCGCACCCGAGTCGATGTAGTCGACCGCGGCCTGGAACTTGTGCGCGCTGATGAGCGCGATCACGTTCGTGCAGGCGATGGAGGCCTGATCCGGACGGAACCGCTCCAGGACGGCGAGAATCCTCGCCGCCGAGCCAAAGCGGTTCCGGCCGATCGCCATCATGGCGATCTTCAGCAGAAGACGCGCTTCCTCCGGGTCCAGGTCGAACATCGCAAAACGTTAGCGGAAGTTGGATGCGATCGAGTTAAGCGCGTCACCCATGTTCTTCTGGATGTTCGTCATGGTCGTGAGCGCCAGGTTCCAGCTCTGCAGGTCATACTGGAGCTGCTGGAGGTTCGCCTGCACATCCGGGTGCTCCTGATACGTCTTGAGCGATTCCGCGAGACGGTTTTCCATCGTCTGCGCCGCGTTGATGAGCGCGGTATAGACTGCGTCGGTGTGGATCTCACCCGTCGCGCCTTCATTCACGCAGGCGAGGGAGTTCGCATCCCAGTCACGATACTGGATCGCGCCGTTCTGATTGCCGATGATGCCAACACCGGTTGCCATTGTTGCCATTTTGTTTCTTCCTTCTTTTCTTTTTTTGTTCACGATGTCCGACCACCCGGCCGAACGCTAAATCAATCCCTGACCTGGAGCCTCAGGAGCTTGCGGGCCACCGTCACGACTTCGTCCAGTTCGCTGACCTTGGCGAAGTCCGAGGCGGCAAGCCCAATCCGCAGCGCTTCCTTCACGCGAGCCTGCAAAGAAACGAGCGTGTCGTCATACTTCTTCAGGGCCTCCATCCTCTCAGGCCCCGCGAGTTCCTTTTCGATGTCCAAAAGCTCCATTGCGTATTTCTAGCCTCTCAGCACCAGCTCACTATTATACACTTTTCTCCATCTCTTATCACTAGTTCATTCACCTTCAGGGCTTCCACTCAAACGTCGCGCCGCCGTCCCTGAGCATGATCCGATCGGCCTCGATGCGCTCGATCCGGGCCGTTCCCAGCTCCGATCCCTCGACCAGACGATGGCCGTTTCGCATCACCACGCACGGATAGGGCTTCATCAGGATGCCGGCGACCAGATACCGCTTCTGGACCTTGGCTTCCTTCTTTTCCGGTTGACGCGGGATCTCGGGCGCAGCCTTCCCCACCACAAACTCCGCGGCCGTGGGGACCAGCGGCACCTCGGGCGACTTGACGCCCAGCCGCACCCGCCTCGTGTCCAGCCTTTCGATGCCCTTGACGTCCGCATTGAGCGCACGAATGGCCCGCTCCAGATCGCTCACCGTCTCGGCATAGCCGCACAGCGTCACCACGCGGTTGGTCGCCGCGACCGCCTTCAGGGAACCTTCCGTGGACGCGAAAAGCAGCTCATTGGCCGAATCCCGCAGGGTTTCGTCGTCCGTCAGGTCAAACTTCACGGACGGATCGGAGGCCTGCGCCAGCGCACGGATCGCCAGGCGCTCCGTCCGCCGCCGACAATTGCCGCGGAGGGTACGCGCACCGTCCGCCTCGACGACCTCCAGCGCGTGCGCCGACGCGATTTCCGCCAGACTGGGCAAAACGACTTTCTTCTGCGGCGCCGCCTCCGGCTGCTCGTCAAACTTGGCCTTTGCCCACGCGTATCCCTTGCGCGTCGCCTCAACCGTCTTCGCCCAGCCGACCTTCGCCTTCTCGAAAACCATCACACGATAGTCTTCGGCCTTGGGCACCTTTTCGACGATCCTCGGCCAGAACCACCAGATGAGCACGCCCAGCAGAATCAGGAGAAGCAGCCAGACGAGGCAGCCCACGCCGCGCCGGCGCTTTTTCCTCTCCGTGCGGGCAGGCTCCTCCGCGGTCGGCTTCGCGGGCTCCTCCGTCGCCGGGGCCGGTTCCTTTTCCGCAGGTCTCTCGTCGGGCCGGTCTTCGCTCGGCTTCGCGGGCTTCTCCGCCGGCCGCACCAGCGTCTTCCACTCGCCTTCGGCAGGTCCCACCGCAAACGCCGTCGTCCCGACCGCCTTCACCTCGAACGGCACCAGTTCGGAGGCCGAACCGTCGGCCTCGACCAGCGTCACCGCGGCGGCGGATACGTCAAGCTCGAAGGCCTCGGCCGGGATCGTCGTGTCCGCAAGGACAATGTCGCACGTCTCGGACGAACCGACCTTCAGGCGCAGGCCCTCGACCAGCGCAATCTCCGCGCCCTTGACCGGGCCTTCAACTATCTTCAGCAGCCAATTCATACCACTAACCTATCCTCAATTCAGCCAACCTGTTCGCCCATCGCCTTAGATCTTGAGCCGTCCCAGCGGCTGGATGTTGATCTCGGGACTCAGCTCCTGGAATGAGAGCACGGGCAGCTCGTAGTAGTCCTTGTCGATCATCTTGCGGAAGTAGCGCCGGATGTCCACCGAGACGATGACGACCGGCTTCTGCTGGATGCGCGCCAGGTCGCCGATCGTCCGCTTGACGACCGAAAGGATCGCGCGGACCGTCTGCGGATCCATCGCCAGATAGCTGCCGCCCGAGGTCTGGCGCACCGATTTGCGGATCTTCTCCTCGAGTGACGGATCGAGCAGATAGGCCGCGATCATGTTCTGGCCGCCCGAGAACTTGTACGAGATGTAGCGCGAAAGCGCGCTGCGCACGTACTCGACGAGCAGCACCGTGTCCTTCTCCTTCTGGCCCCACTCGATGAGGCACTGCGTGATGCGCTTGAGGTCGCGGATGCAGATGCCCTCCTGCACGAGACGCTGCAGCACGTCCGTGATCTTCTGGATCGGCAGCACGCGCTGGACCTCCTTGACGAGCTCGGGGGCCTCCTTCTCCATGTGGTCCAGCAGGAGACGCGTCTCCTGAATCGAGAGGAATTCGTTCGCATAGCGCTTGAGGACGCCCGAAAGGTGATACGTGAGCACGCCGTTGTTGTCGAGATAGCGGATGCCGCCCTCCTCGAGCCGTCCCTTGTCCTCATCCTTCACCCAGCACGTGTCGAAGCCCGCGATGAAGGCACGCCCCTTCTCGAACGCGATGCCCGTGGCCTCCAGGTTCTCGGGCGACTCGAGCGCGAAGACATAGCCCGCGCGGAGCTGCCCCTCCGAGACCGGCACTTCGTTGACCAGCAGGCGGTACTTGCCGTTCGCGAGAGACGAGTTCAGCGAGAGGTTGATGCCGGGGAACGGCACGCCCAGGTCGTGGTAGAGCGCGCGGCGGATGTCCATGATCTTGTCGTTGAGCTCCTCGTAGGTGAGGACGCTCCGGATCTCCGCGTCGATGTCGACCATGAGCGGCATGACCATCGAGAAGTCGTCGCCCTCCTTCTTTTTCTTCTTCGGCTTGCCGGGTTCCGTCGACGGCGCCGCCGCGGCCAGCGGATCGTCGCCCTTCGCGGCCGCCTCGGCGTCGCGCTTCTGCTTCTTCAGGAGCGTCACGCCGATCACGCCCGCCACCAGCGACAGACCGAAGAGCTGGATCTTCGGGAAGCCCGGGATGAGCCCGATGAGCACGAGAAGCGCCGCGCCGAGGAGGATGGCCTTCGGCTGGGCGAAGATCTGGTTGACGATGTCCTGGCCGAGCGGCTTGGCCTTCTCCGCGCCGACGCGCGTGACGATGATGCCCGCCGTGATCGAGATGAGGAGCGCCGGAATCTGACCCACGAGGCCATCGCCGATCGTGAGGATGCCGAAGCGCTTCACGCACCAGCCGACGTCCTTGCCGAACATCAGCATGCCGATCATGATGCCGCCGATGATGTTGATGGACGTGATGATGAGGCCCGCGATCGCATCGCCCTTCACGAACTTCATCGCGCCGTCCATCGCGCCGTAGAGCTGCGACTCCTGGCCGAGTTCCGCGCGCCGCGCACGCGCCGTCTCGAGGTCGATCGCCCCCGCGCGCATGTCCGCGTCGATGGACATCTGCTTGCCCGGCATCGCGTCGAGCGTGAAGCGGGCCGCCACTTCCGAGACGCGCTCGGCGCCCTTGGCGATCACCACGAACTGGACGATCGTGATGATGAGGAAGATCACCGCGCCCACGACGAAGTTGCCGCCCACGACGAAGTTGCCGAAGGTGTTGATGATCGAGCCCGCCGCGTTCGGGTCCTGCGAGCCGTGCAGGAGGATGCAGCGCGTGGTCGTGACGTTCAGCGCCAGGCGGAAGAGCGTCGTGAACAGGAGCATCGACGGGAAGGTCGAGAACGCCAGCGCCCGCGGCAGATACATCGACAGCATGATCAGGATCGTCGAGATGCAGATGTTGAGCGAGATCAGGAAGTCGACGACCGGCGAAGGCAGCGGAACGATCAGCAGCCCGATGATGCACACGAGCATCCCCGCGAGAACGAGGTCGCCCCACTTCGCGAGGCCCGCCGTGATGTTCGAAAACTTGTTGCCCATGCCTTAGCTCTCCAATAGGGACGCGCGATAGTCGGCCAGAAGGTCGGCGTCCTCCAGTAATGCGTCCAATTCGGCTGCCGCCCGGTTGGACACGGGCGTGCCCTTCCTGCGGAGGCCGTCAATCGCCTTGCGCGTCGCCAGATAAAAGCCGTTCGAGGTCCTGAGCGCCGGCGAACTGCCTTCGCTCGCAAGCTGCCCCAGGATGAGCGCGGCCACCGTCGGGTCCTTCGGGAACACGCCGTTGAGCGCCTCGGAGACCGTCGTCGAGCCCGGCAGGATCTGCCCCTGCGTCTGCCCGCGCGTCTGGCCCGCCGGCATCTCGTTGTATTCGGCCATCGAGATGCCGGTGTTGAAGCTCACCGACTGTGCCGTACGCTTGACGTTCATGCGACGCCTCCCATCTCCCGCGCCGCCTGCCACAGCGACTGGAACGCCTCCTCCAGGCGCGGCAGGTCGATCGACCGCTCGCCCAGGCGCCGCACGAGGATCGCCTCGCCCGTGCGCCGCAGATAGCCCGCCCGAAGCCCCGTCGCGCCGGCGCCCGCGTAATGCGCCTGCGTGAGCAGCCGCAGCGCGAAGGCCTGCGCGCTCTGCGCGTTCTGCGGCGCGAAGCCCACCAGCATCATCAGCGCCTCATTGGCGTACTCCAGGCGCAGCGTCAGGCCGTTCTCGAAGCGCACCCCCGCCGTGCCGCGGTCGCCGAGCGCAAAGGCCTTCAGCCCCATCTGCCGACCGAATTCGCCGACGATGTCATTGAGCCATGCCGGAATCATGCCGCAGTCTCCCCTTTCTGGCGCCGCGCGTCGTCTTCCGCCTCGTTCATCACAAGCCCGTCGAGGTGCTCCTGCCCCGCGTCGATCAGATTCTGCCGGTCCTTCTCGCTCGCGAAGAGACGCGAGGAGAGCCCGCGGAAGATGTTCAGCAGCTCCGTGCAGAAGCACAGCTGCGCCAGGTTCTGCTGGATGCCACACGACGTGATGAAGCTCGCGATATGCCCCGAATTGACGAACTGCTGCTCGGTCAGGTCGAGAATGCCGCCCGTCATCTGCTCGACCGAGAGGAGGCACGCCTCCGCGAACTGCGTGCTCATGCGGCCCGCCAGGATGCCCAGCTTGTCCACCATCGCCGTGAGCACGTTCACGCACTGGAGGTCGAGCATGATGCGCCGCAGCTCCTCCGGCACGCGCGACGGCTCGGGGCTCGACAGGTCGATTCCGCAGCTGCGCACCAGGAAGTCGATGGACTCCGCGAGCCGACCCGCGCCGCGTGCGGCGAGCAGCGAGCGGAAGCAGGCCTGCGGGCTCGTGAAGCCCAGCACCTCGTTGCGGTAGAGCGCCCGCAGCTCGCCGATTTCGCTCGTGTCCGACGCCGTCTGGTTGATCTCGTTCGCGAGATTGATCGCCGCCTTGATCTCGTCGCCCTTCGTCGCGAGCAGCTCCGCCTTCGTCTTCGCCAGCAGCGCCCGCAGCTCCTCGTCGCCCGAGCCCAGCGACTGCTCCAGCACGGACAGCATCGCGAACTGGTGCGCCGAATCCTTCGACCCCTCCCCCAGCATCTTCAGGAGGCCGTCGCTGTCCGGCAGGCGGCCGCCCTGCTGCATGTTCCGCAGCTGGCGGCGCATCCGCTCCATGTACTCGCCGCCCGGCATGTCGGGCATGACCTTGTTCCAGCCCTCGACGGCCGTCAGGTACGCCGAACGCAGCGAGTTGCGCTCGCCCATCTTCCGCGAGCCGGCCGTCTTCATCTCCTTCTCCTCGAACTGGAACGAAAGCTCCTCCATCGAGTCCTGAAGCTCCTGCATCGGATCCTCGAGCGTCTGCAGGTTGAAGCCCATCGCCTGGCCCGACTCGACTGCGGCCTTGTTCACCTGGTGCGGGGTAAAGGCCTGCGTCTGCAGGGCGTCGTAACGCCCCGCCTGCAGTACCTGCCGCATCACCTGTGCCGAGTCGAAGTTCATGTCGTCTTACTTGGCCTTCTCTTCCTGTTCGGCAAGGGCCTTGCGCGCGTCCTTCCACTCCTGGCGGCGGCGGTCGTAGTCCTCGCGCCACACCTTGTTCGCGTCGCCGATATCGGCCTTGCGCTTCTCCCGGCGGAATTCAATTTCCTTCTTCTCGCGCATCATGCGGTCGTCGAAGTTGTCGGCGCGGATCTGGTCCTGCTCCTCGATCTTCAGGTCGCGCTCCTCGGCCGCCTCGTCGTCGAGCTTGCGGTCGTGGTCGAGCCGCTCCTCAAGCGTGATGTCGCGCGCACGCGCCGCCGGCTCGCGCACGAGGTCGCCCGGCCCGAGGTCCATCACGTACGGCGTGATGATGAAGAGCCGCTGCACCGTCTCCTTGTTCACGGACGCGCCGCCGAAGATCCAGCCGATCCAGGGGATGTCGCGGAGATACGGAATGCCCCACCCCGCCTCCTCGCGGATGTCGCGGAAATAGCCCGCCAGCAGGATGGACTGCCCGTTGAGGACCGACGCCTGCGTCTCCAGCGTCGACTGCCGCGTCATCGGCATCGAGTCGACGACGACGGACTCGAAGCCGCCGTCCTGCAGCTGCAGCGTGAGCCACACGCGGATCGGCATGTTCGAGTCGGCCGGCATCACGACGCGCGGCTTCACGCCCAGACGCGTCCCCGCCGTCACCTCCTGGAGATTGGCGACTTCCGTGCCGACCACGCGCGCATGGTAGCTCTGGGTGTCCGAAAGCTCCGCCGCCATGTTGTTGAGCGTCAGGAGCGACGTGCGCGAAATGTCCCGCGCCTTGCCCTTCTGGCGCAGCGCCGACAGCGAGGCGGACACCGTGATGTTGTCGCCCAGGTAGGTGAGCGCGCCCGCCAGGCCCTTGCCGCCCAGCGTGCTCGGGGTGAAGAGGTTCTGCACGTTCTGCCCGGCGCCGGCGTTGATGTCGCTGTGCTTGCCCTCGGCCGACACCGAGAGCTGCCAGTCGAGCGCGTTCTTCTTGCTCATCTCCACGGTCGTGACGGCGATCTCCACGAGCTTCTGCGGATGGTCGAGGTCCGCGATGAGCTTTTCGTACATCGGCATGCGCGTCACCGAATCGCGGATGACGACGGCGTTCAGGCGGTTGTCGGCGCGGATCACCGGCTGGAAGGCGCGCGTGCCCTCATGCGCGCGCGTATCGGCCGAATCCGCCCGGTTCGTCTCGGACACGTCGCGCAGATTGCCCTGCGAGGAGGACATCATGATCTCCTGCAGCATCTGGGCGACGCCCTTGATCTGGCTCGCGTTCTCCGGTCCCGTCACCTGCAGGCTCACGGAATCGGCCCAGGTGTTCTTCAGCGGGAAGATGCGCGTCTCCAGTTCGTTGAAGGTGCGCATCTGCTTGAGGCGGTCCGCGCGCTCGATCGTCTGGAGAATGATCTGCACATAGCGCGGCGGCCCCGACACCATGATGAGCTCGTCGTTCGACGCGGTCTTGATCGGGAAGCGCCCGTCCTCGACGCCGAGCTCGTTCAGGAGCGCGCGCACGTCCGACGCCTTCATGTACTGGAGATCCGTGAGCGTCGTCTGGATCTCGCCGGCGCCGTAGACGTAGAGCGAGGCGCCGTCGTAGTACCAGGTGAGGTTGTGCATCGTCGAGAGGCGGTCAAGGAACTCCGCGGCCGGCACGTCCTTGAAGTTGCCCGAGAACGTGCCCCGCACGGTCTCCGACGAGATGACCGGGATACCCTCCGCCACGCCGAACGTGTCGAGCGCCTCGCGCAGGTTCATCTCACGCGCCGTCAGCGTGTAGGTCTCGAGCCGCCAGGGGATCGCCCCGGCCGAAACCGCCACGGCCGCCGCAGCAGCCAGAATCATCAGATACTTCTTCATAAATCTCCTCTCAACTCCCTCACGGCATGATCCGCATCTCATTGTCCGCGCTTCCGGCGAATCCGCCCGTCTCCGGCGTGCGGCGACCCGCCGCCGCGTGCCACCACTCGCAGGAGACCATGAACAGCTCGAAGGCCGTCCGGCAGAGGTCCTCGCGCGCGTTCGCGGGCAGCCTTTGCCAGAGAATGATCTCGCCCGCCTCGGGATCGTACGCCAGCGTCGCCTCTTCCTTCAGGATGCGTCCGGCGGCATAGCCGGCCAGTTCGGCGGCATCGGCCTCGTCGCCGCGCCCCACGACGAACCGCAGCACCAGGCTGCCGCGCGCCTCCAGCACCTGAATCGTGAGCTCGTCCACCAAAAGCGAAACGGGCCCCTCGGTCCGCTCGATTTCCTCGATCGGATAGCCGATGGCCGTCACGAATCTCGCCACCGCCGCGTTCATTCGGCGCCTCCTGCGGCAGGCGCCAGCCGAACCGCCACGAAGAAGAACCGATAGCCGGCCGCCTGCCTTTCCGCCGGCGTGAGCGCCGTCACGTCCGTCGGCTTCTGACGGTCCGTCAGGTTCTTCATGCCATAGATGGTGTAGACGCGTCCTTCGTCCGAGAGATCGGGGGACCAGGTGATGACGGGGCCCTCCGCCGTCATTTCGACGAACGCCTTCAACGCGCTGTCCGCGTCCAGCGGATCCGTGCCTGCGACGTATTCCTGCCACACCTGGAGCGCATGCCCCGAGCGGTCGACCTTCCCCGTCGCCACCTTCAGGGTATTCGTCGAGCCGTCGCCGAAGCGGTCCGTAAACTGCGTCTTCCACGTCTCGCCGCCAAACCGCTCGGCCATCAGGTCCAGCCAGTTCTCCGGGATATCGAGCGTCCCGTCATCCGGGTCGGCCTGGATCTCGATCGGCACCGCCACCTTCACCGTCACGATCGGCCCCGGCACCACGGCAAGCGGGCAGCCGTCAAACGCCGCGAGGTCAATCGCCGGCTTTTCGCCCGCATAGACGACATCCTTGAGCCGCAGGCAGTCCTTGAAGGCGAAGCTCGCGATTGTCGTGACCGTCTCGGGGAAGACGACCTTCGTCAGATACCGGCAACGCTCAAACGCCGAAACGCCCACGCCCGCAACCGGGCGCAGACCGAGCTCGGCCGGAAGCGTCAGCTCGCCCGCCGTCTCGACAGGCACGGCCGGCTGCTCGAACGACACGCGCTCGATCGTCGCCTTGCCGCCCTTCACCATATAGGTCCAGTTCGTGCCGTCCACTTCTTCCACATACGGTCCGCCGTTCGCACGCGGGAACTGGTAGGTCGCCTCCGCCGTCGGGCCGATCGCCATCAGCATAAGCTGGCCCTCCCGGCCCTCCTGATAAACGGCCACATACGCCTTGACCGTTGTCGTCGTCCCGATTGTCGGCGGGCGCTCTGGATTCCAGACCGACGAATCTTCGTCAGGATCGGCCCCATCAGTCGTGTAGTAGATCTTGGTGACAATGCCGCGTTCTTCCGGCACGGCATTCTGCGTCAGCGAGACCTGAACATAGTCGACGTCACGAAATGCGCCGCCTTCCGGCGAAATCGTCACCACGTAGTCGGGATTGAGCGCCGTCGAGACGATCTGGAACTTGAACTCATAGGCAACCTCGCCGTCAATGATGAACGGAACCGACACGATCCCCGGAAGCGTTCCCCATCCTTTTGCCGACGGCAGCACGGAAAAGATGCAGCGATCGGGATCCAGCGTACCCGTCCAGGCCACTTCAAGTTCGGGTTTGCTGCAGGCGAAGATCACATTGGTTATCGCGTTTCTGCCGAACGCATAGGAACTGATCTTGGTAATCGACGCGGGAATGCGCGCCGTTCTGATCGAATTGCCGGATATCGACTCCGTACCAAGCGAGACAACCGGCAGGGCGCCTTCATCGACGGGCAACGTGTCGGGAATTTCCAGCCGGCCCTCGAAGACGGCCGCGTCCAGCTCGACGTCTGACAGGCGGACCCCCGCGCCATCCTGCGCGTACGTATAGGTCACACCAGCCGACGCGTCAACCCACTCGTACACAGTCTCCGACGCGAACACGACACAGGCCCACACGACCCCTACAAAAGTCATCAATCTCTTCATGGCCAATCCTCCGCCGTGTTGCGCGACGCGTCGTGGAAAGTCGTCCACCGCCGGGGCTTGTCAGTCTTATGCGTGTACTTCAGCCAGCCCGCCGGCACGAAGAGGCAATTGTCGTTCCCCGAACCTTCGCGCGGATAGAGCGGGCGCCCGTACTCGTTGTGCGGACGCGGCGAAATGCTCGGCCGCAGGGCGGACGCCACAACACCGGTCTTCAGGTTGCGCACGATGGGGAAACCGATGAAGGTAATCTGCTCGGCCTTGCGAACATCGCCCGCCGCGACCAACAGCCCGCAGCCGATGCCGATTGACTCCGTCTTCGAATCAGCGTAGACGTTGCAGTTCTCAATCGTGATGTTACCAGAAGGCTCGCCCTTGCGCCCACCAATCGCAGCCGCTCCTTCGCCGCCACGGGCCAAAAGCTGGGGAAGCGCCAGGCCCTGGCTCGTGATCTCGGGCACGGATTTTGCCGAGATGGAGGTGAGGCCCCGATCTTCCTTCGAGAGGAGACGAACCGACGCGCCGACGGGGCAGTGGATCGCCGTCATGTCCGCGGCGTTCAGAGCGTCGAGCGTGTTCGTGCCCTTGAGCTCGATTCGGGCGGTCGCCCCCGTGACGACCGTCACAAATCCGTCCGCGAACGCCTGGGACGCGATAAGCTCCACGCGATCGAAGACGAGATCCGCCGACTTCGCGACCTTGATCGAAACGAGATTCAGGCGGTTCGTACCCTTGATCTCAAAGAGGCCATCCTCCTGATCAAGCGTGAGCGTGCGCGCAGCATAGCTCCACCCCGTGCCGGACGTCTTGCCCGTGCTCGGATCCACTTCCTCCCCGTTCACAAAGATGTCGGTGGAAAGCTCCGTGGCATCCACAATCTTCGGGTAGAGCGTCAAATCCCCCACCACCTCGTATGTCGGCTGGACATTCTTGCCGAGGCGGTCGAAATAAAGCGTACCGCCGCCGTTCTTCGCCGTGTACCAGCCCGCCACGCACTTGCTCGTATCCTTGCAGGCGGAAGGCAGGTTTTCCTGCTGCATGGCGACGCCCAGATACCCCTTCACCGAATCGGGCTTCGTCAAAAGGAGGTTGTCGGGGTCGGCAAAAGAGATCGTGTAGGTAATGGCATCGTGCGTCGTCGCCGTCTGTTGCGATGGCTGAACACCGCCGTAAAGCGATGTCGCCGAGGCCGTCGAGGCCACATAAAGCGTGCCGCCGCTGCCCGTGCTTCCGCCCGAACCGCCGCTGCCGCCATTGCCGCCATAATACTTGTGATTGTCTGACGAGCCGGCTGAATAGGTGCCAGAACCGGTTGAGCCCCCATTATTGCCGCCACTGCCACCGGCGCCATGGCCACCATTCGGATGCCACGTGGTCTGACCCTGGGCAGACCAGTCCAAAGCGCCGCCGCCGCCGCCGCCACCACCGCCGCCGCCGCCGCCGCCGCCGCCAATGGCATAAGCGGAACCGCCGCCGCCGCCGCCACCAGCACCACCGCCGCCGCCAGACGTATACTCCCACGTCCAGTGGTTGACTTCACCATCCTTGTTGCTAGAACTGTTGCCGGAGCCACCGGAACTACCCGATTTACCCTTGACCTGAGCCTGCCCGAGAACATACAGCGTACCAGCCGTAGAACCACTGGAACCGCTAGAACCAGAGGAACCCGCATTACCCTGGCGCTCAAAATTGTCCCACCGATCTGTGTCTCGCACATGCCTGGCGCCGCCCGAACCGCCAGAGCCACCCGAGCCGCCGGTGCCGCCAATGCCCGCACCGGCGCCACCACCGCCCGAGCCGCCGGTCGCGCCTTGTCCACCACGACTCTCATCGTCATTGACATAGCCCGTTTCGTTGTCGCTCGACGCATCCGCCCCCTTCGCCGCATTGCCGCCGGTGGCCTCAACCGTGCCGTTGCCGGTGATGATCAGCGTATGACCTCCGACGTTGATGCCCGCGCCGGCACCAGACGTACCACTGGCGTTGCCGCCCGTCACCGTCAGTTTTGAACCCTTCTTCAAGTAGATGGCAGCTTTCGTGCTGGAAACGTAAATGCCGCTGGAGGACGACCCGCCATTAATCGTGACATTCCCCTCAACCGTGTACACACCCTCCTGGAGCGAAACCGTGGATGAGCCATTTGTGAGCTTGCCCTTGTCGGGCAGCCCCGCCTCACTGCGACCGGCCCAGCCGATCGCGATCAGGCCCAGAACATATTTGAGAAAAGTCTTCATTCGCCAACCTGCCCACTCTTCACCGGCGCCTCTTCGAGCACATAGGGCGCCACAATCACACGATAGAATCCGGAAGTACCCGTCTTCGGCGCCGTAAGCGGCTTGTCGGGATCGATGCAGGGCTCACCGCCCATCGACATCTCGGCCTGCCGCCACACATCCACCTGGAACGGGCCGGCCGGCGAATCGGAGTACCCGAGCGCATACCAAAGCTCCGGCTTCACGTTCCCAAGCGTGCGCATTGCGACTTCCGTGGGGTTGTATTCGACCTCGATTTCGCCCGCCACCGGCGTCGCCTCGTCGTTGAGCGTCAACGCATAGGTCGTGAGGTCGTCGCTCGCGGTGAAGGTGAACCACGGATGCTCCTTGACGAATTCCCGCATGGGCGCCCAGAACGCCGTGTCCAGTGCGTCCAGCGTCTCCCAATCCTCCGTATCGGTGGCTTGGATCGTATCACCGTAGTGGTAGGCCTCAAGGGCCTCCTCCACCGTCTTGTAGCCGGTCTTGTTGCCGAGATAGTCCTCGATGACCACCTTCGCGCCCGCCAGCGGATCTTTCGGGTCCTCCGGATCCTTCTCAGGCTCCTCCTGCTGCTGGTTTTCCGGGAATTGCGGCGACGAAACGCGCGTAGTCGCGCCGAAGATCGCCGTGGACAGTTCCACGCCAAGCTGGTCGACGGCAAACGCCTCGCCTTCGCGGTTGAGCCGTGTCGTGCTGCCGCGAACCGCCGTCAAGCGGTAGTTGTAGTTCGTGATCACCTCATATTCAATACCGCCGCGCGCCTCCTCGAACCAGTTCGTGGTCACGCTGGCGACCCCCGCACGCGCCTGATACCCAAGCGCATCGGCCGTGGGAAGGATTTTCACGTTCAGCGCATCTTCGGACACGTTGTCCGACACAGGGAAAAGGATGTGCGGCAACGCGGTGTCCGCCGCCACGGCATTCGTCGTCGAGATGAATTCGCCCAGCGTCTGCGGCTCGTAGACGACATCGTCGAGATAGTCGATGACGTTCGTCTTCTTCGACCGCGCGCCGATCACGGACGAAATCGCGCGCGTCCCGGCCTTCTGCGTCATGGACCCGCCCGAAAGCACCAGATCGTTCGTGACGCCGCCCGACATGTTGCCGAGGACGATCGAATCCAGCAGCGTAAGACCGGCCTTGGCCACGATGCCGCCGCCCGCGTTCGTCTTCTCGAGCACGGAATTGCCCACCACCGTGCAGTTGACGAGCGTGAGGAGCGCGTTTGTGGAGGTCACGTCGGCGGCGATTGCGCCACCCGCCGCCTCGGTCGATCCCGCCCCCTGCGCGATGTTCTCGCCGAAGGTCGTGAAGTAGACGTCCGTGCGCGTATCCTTGTCCGCATAGAGCGCGCCGCCGCGTTGGGCGCGGTTCCGCACGAAGCTCGTGTTGCGGATCGTCGTCGTCGCCCGCTGCTCCTTCGACGTCGACGCCATCGTCGCGATCGCGCCGCCGTACCCGATCGGGCGCGTCACGCCCATGTAGTCCGTGCGCGTGCCCGTCGAGTTCGCCAGGAACACGCAGTTCGAGACGTCCAGCGTGCCGTAGTTGAGAATCGCGCCGCCATGCGCCGAGGCCTGGGGCGATGTGCCGTACTCCGAGCCCAGGCAGTTCTGGAACAGGAGGTTCTCGACCTTCAGGTTGTTCCCGGGCTGCACGCGGAACGCGCGGAAGGCCCCGTTGCCGTCGATGGCGATGACGCGGTTCGTCGGACCCTGGATGACGAGCGTACGGTTGGTGAAGGCGGCCACGTCGATCTGCGCCTCGCCGAACTTCAGCAGCACCGCGTCTTCGTCTTCCTTCGGCACCAGGCTGTCGGCAAAGGTGATGACCGCCACCGCGTTGGAGGCGTAGGCCGGATCGATCAGCGCCGTCTCGATGGCCTCGCGCAGCGAGGTTTTCGCGTTCGTGTAGTCGTACCACTCCTCTTCGCCGTTCACCACGAGGCCCGAGGACTTGAAGGGTGAATAGGCATAGCAGCCGCCGTAGTGGAAGACGCTTCCCGTCATCGGATGGATCGTGACGAGCGGATTCCCCTCGAAGTCGAGCCAGTTCTCCTCCAACGCCTTCGAAGTCGTGGTGGAGTCGAGCACATTGAGGCAGATCTGGCTGTGGTCCACGGGCGTACGCGTGTTCAAGAGGGGGTCGTAGTTGCGCAGGCGCAGGTGGAAGTCCCGCGGCGCATCGTAGAACTTGTCGGCCTTGTACTCCGCCGAGACGCGCGTGTTGTTGCGCGTGTATTCGTCCGGGCTCGTCTCGGTCGGCAGCGTATTGCCGTACAGGACACACCCGATCAGCCAGGCGTGCGCGGCGGCACCCTCGCTGGCCTCGCCCCCCGTCGCAACATTGCGGTCGAACGTGCAGTTGTAGAACTTCGTGCCGTAGCCGCCGCCGCCCGTCTTCGCGGCGTTGCCCGAAAGGATCGACGCACGCACCATCACGTCCTCGGCGAGGCCACCACCGCGCTCGCCCGCGACGCAGCCCGTCAGGAGCGTCCGGTCGATCAGTGCCGACGCATACGATCCGCCACCCTGGCCCGCCGCCACGCAGTTCGTGAACACGCACTGGGAGGCCGTGCTGAGGTAGGCCGCCCCGCCGCCGTTCGTGGCCACGCACGACACGAACACGCAATTCGTCACATACGCACCGCGGGACATTGGTGCAGCGATGCCGCCGCCGTTCACGCCATTTCCGTTGTAGAAGGTGAAGTCGGTCCAACTGCACGCCGCCCCCGCCGGCTGCACCACCACGCAAGGCTCGAGGAGATCGCCGTTGATGTAGGTGTGATCGCGGTCCTCGCCGACGATGTGGATCGTCTTGTCGACGTAGACGGGATCGTACCGGCCGGCCGGCACCACCAGCGTTTCGCCGGCCGGCGTCTGGTTGATGAGATACTGCAGCGTGTTGCCGGTGATGGCCCCGAACCACCCGTCGAGCGGATGCTGCCCAAACTGGTCGGCGCTGAGGAACAACGGCGTCGTCGCCGTCTCGGCAGTCGAGAAACGGGTGAAGTCGCCGCCCTGATGGAGGCGGCCCGAGTCGCCGCCTGTGCGTGCCGCGCCGATCGGGCGCCGCGCGACGTGCGTTACGCCCTCAACTTCGCGCGTGATCTCGGCGCTGAGAACCGCGCCCGAGCTCTCGCACACGAGGTTGTTGCCGTCCACATAGCCCTTGTTGTTGAGGCCATTGACGACGGGCTCGTCCCAGGTGTAGGTGCTGCCGCTCAGCTCGACGCTGTTGTGCTCGCGCGTAATGATGTTGTTCATCAGCACGATGTCGTCGCGGTTCGTGGAGTTGTACACGGCGATGTTGCAGCCCGAGATGGCGTGGCAGAGGTTGGAGACCACCGTGCAGCTGATCAGATTGAGCTTCGCGTTGTCGACGGCGATCGCGATGGCGCCTTCGGCCTGCCCGAGGATGTAGGGCGACGAACAGCTCTCCGCCCGATGGCCATTGCCCTCGAGCAGGGTGGCGTTGTCCAGGAACGACGAATAGACCACCGACACCTCAGACCCCTCGGCCGCGAGGACCCCACCCTCAAGGGCCGAGTTGCCCTTGAACGTGCAGCCGTAGAAGAGCGCCCGCGCACCGGGACGGTCGCGGTAGACGCCGCCCCAGCCCAGCGCCGAGAAGCACTCCCGGAAGACGCAGTTGGAGACGACAAGCGTGCCCTCGTTGAGCATCGCGCTGTCCCCGCCGGCGGAGGGTCCGCAGATCGCCACGTTGAGGAGCGTCAGCTTGCCGCCGCGCTTGACGTGCACCAGCGGCAGATCGTCCGGCTGCGCCAAAACCTGAGCCTTTCCGTCGATGCGGCCGTCATACGTGACGTTCTGCCCCGGCTCCACGACGATGCGCGTTTCGTCGCCGTAGATCTTCCAGCAGGCGTAGAGCGTGAGGTCGCTGCACATCTCGTAGACACTGTCCTCGTGGCAGTAGGCGCCGTCGGCGTCGTAGTAGCGCGTACCCGTACCATTACGTCCAGAGTAGTAACCCTTGAATTCATAGCCCTCGCGGCTCGGCGGCGTCACGACGGGATACGTGCAACCGATCGTCGCCTGCCGCGTGAAGCTCATGTCGCCCGTCACGCGATAGGTGATCGTGTACTGCGCCACCTCGTAACCGTCGACAGCCGCCGAATAGGTCTCGCTCAGCGGCAGCGACGAACCGCTCACCACATTCGTGGGCTGCGCCAGGAAGAGCCGGCCGTTCTTGCCGTACTCGCCGTGAACGCCGCGCGCGCCGCCCTTCGGGCCCGCGACGAACGACTGGCCGATGTCGCCGCTCTTCTTGGTGATGGCGTCCACGGCATTGGCGTTGACGGATCCCTTCGTGCCATTGTGCGAGGACGGCACCGATTCGCCGCCGTCGCCACCATCACCACGCGCATAGCCGTTCTTGTCGGCGCCGTAGCCGTCGTCGTAAAAGTCGTCGAACACCGCGAAATGGCCCGTGCCGCCGCCGCCGCCGCCGCCGCCGCCGCCCGCGCCGCCACCGATGGCGTAGTTCACGCCGATGCCCGCGCCGCCGCCGCCGCCGCCGCCGCCGGGACCCACGAACCAGTGGTTCGACCAGGTCTTGTTACAACCATCGTCAGAGGGCGGGCCGGCGGCGCCACCGGAATCGCCGCCCGCGCCGCCCGTGGCGACCACGTGCAATGTCCCGAGGATGTAGACATCGCCCATGTCGGTACCGGCCGTGCCGTCGCTCGCCGGATTGCCGTCATGGTTGTTGTTGTTCGAGGTCACCTGTTCCCAGACTTTATAGCTCGTATAGGGCGTCCTCGAACAGTCCACTTCCGGACCGCCCGCGCCGCCCGCGCCGCCCGAACCGCCAATCGCGGCGGCGGCGCCGCCGCCGCCGGTGCCGCCCTTGCCGCCACATCCCGTACGCGCGTCGGAACCATCCTGGTACGGCTGGTGACACGGCTTGAAACCCTTCATGCCGTTCGCGCCCTTGCCGCCGGTGACGTTGAGCGTGCCCTCGCCCGTGAGGATCAGCGTCGCGCCTTTGGGCACGCAGATGCCCGCGCCGGCTCGCTTGCCGGCCTTCTTGCCATCGACGTTCGAGCCATTCCAGCTGAGGGCATTGCCATCGGTCGTGACCGACTTCTCGTGATCCACCGGATCCAATGCCCGACCGCCGTTCAGCGTCAGCGTCGTGTCCTTCGGGATGTAGACGACCGCCGTCGCGCCGCTGACCACGGTCCAGCAGTCGTTGCCGTTCGGGGCGTCGGTCTTCAGGGAGAGGCCGCGCTTGATCCGGTAGAGCCCGGACGACAGCGTCCGCGTGCCCGTCGTGGAGATCTCGGTCACGCTCGTGTAGCCCGCCTGCAGCGCAAGCGGGAACGCAAGAAGAAACGCGAAGAATGTCGAAAGACGACTAGACATTGTTGCTGATTCCCGTCATCACCGTGTAGAGGGACTTGACGACGTTGGAAATGAGTTCGTAGGACTGGTCGCGCTTGTTCGTCTGGCTCTGGAGCGTGATCATCTGCTCCTGGCTCGTCGTGTTGAGCTCGTCGAGCTTCGACTCGATGTTGTCGATGATCGCGTCGCTCGTCATCGACGGCGCCGCGGCGATGCCCAGCATGTTGAGGACAGCCTGGGCGTTCGTGAAGGTCCCCTCGACGACGTTGCCGTTTTCGTCCTCGTAGGCGATCGACCACTGGCCTTCGATCGTCGACAGGCTATCGCCGTCGCCAAGCTCCAGGAGCCTCTTCTCGATGTCGGAGATCGCCTCGATGTTGGCCGTCACGCGCGCCATCTGCTCCATGATGTCGACCACGTCGGCCTCCATCTCGGTCGCGCGCTCGAGGCAGATCGCCATCACCAGCTGGGCGATGGACATCGTCCGCGTGGCCCCGTCGTTGAACGTGACCTCGTAGACATTGGCCGTCAGCGCCTTGCCCGTCTGGGCATTGCGCAACGACAACGTGATCGCATCCGTGTCAAATGTCATCTCTGCTCACCTTTCCCGTTCGTCACTGGCAGGCCGCCGCCGTGGACTGCAGTGTCGAGCCCGTCGCCCGAATCACATTAGACGCCGTCGCATACGCCACGTCGCGCCGCGACATGTACGTCTGCAGATCGACCATGTCCTGCTGCGACGCCGTCGCGTCGGACGTCATCTTCTCCTTCAGCAAGGAGAACACCTTCATCCGCTCGTCATACGTGTTGAGCGCGCTCGGCAACACCCCGTCCGGGCCCGACGAAAGCCCCATCTCCTTCGTGAGGAAATCCAGATACGTCATCCCCTCGTAGCCGGGGATCGCCAGCGTCGTCGCATAGTCCCCCATGCCGGCCATGATGTCCTCTAGCACCTTCGCCGTGGCCTTGAGCCGACGCGCGTTGAGGGTGATGACGTTCATCTTGTTGACGGACTGGTCTTCCAGGGCGACGCCGATGTGCACGCACAGCGCATTGGCCAGCTGGCCCAGCGTCAGGTTCTCGAGCCCGGCGTAGTTGTAGAGCTTCACGTCCCCGAGCCGGAAACTCTCGCTCTCCGGCCCGTGCTGGATGTTCACGCTGTTCACGCCAGCCGTTATAGCCTCGATCTTCGCCATTTTTACATGTTCTTGATGGTTGAGGACCGCGTATCCGAAACACTCGTCATCAGCGTCGTCGCCGTGGAGAACGACTCGTCGCGGCGGTCGACCACCGCCTGCAGGCGCGTCATGTCCTTCTGCGCCGAATTGTTCATCTCGTCGATGTGCGACTTGATGCGCGCCACCGCGCCTTCGACGGCCGGCTTGCTCATTTCGAGCGTCGACCCCTTCACCACGCCGTCGTAGCCCACGCTGGCCATGATCGCGGCAAAGTCGTCGGCCGAGAAAGAGCTGTTGAGCACGCCCGAAAGCGACACGCTCTTGCCCGTCAAGTCGTCGCCCGTGTACTGCGTCTGCAGTTCCGTGAGCTTCGAGAGGACGGCGCCATACTGCTCCAGCCGCTGGTTCCGCCGCGAAATGATCTTCTGGAGCGGAATCACCTCGTCCTCGATCGCCAGCGCCCGACGCTGCGAAATCGAGACCAGCATGTCCTGAAGGTCAGTCCGTACGCCCCGGTGCGTGTAGTCGAAGACCTTCACGCCCCAGTTCGCCATGAACCGGTCTTCCGCGACCGACACGCGGCCAATCTGTCCTACGCTATCCGCCATAACAATGCCTTCTCATTCCGAAACTGCCATATTGTATCACAATATCGTTTCCGTGTCCACCAGTTACGCATCCGCGGGAGCCGTGTAGTCGAGCTCGAAGAGATTGCTGTTGCCGTCCGACTCGACGCTGTAGGAGAACGAGAGCGTCCGCCCGCCCACGCCTTTCATCTCGGCGTGCACGCAAAGGGTATCACTGTCATCCAACTTGGTCACGGTAAAGGACGGTATGGCCTTGCTGGGGCCCGTCACAGACAACGGGAACACGTTCGTCAGCGGCAGACTGGCCTGGGTGAGCAAAAATTCGACCACCAGCCGCTGCTTCTCCGACGAGGCGAGTTTCTTGAGGTTGGCGTGCAGCTCGTTGAAGTTATTCTTGCCGACTTCACTCAACTTGACGTTGCCCTTTTTGTCCGTCGTCATATTCTCCGCCGGTTTGAAGTCGTTGACGGTATTCGGCTTGAGGTCGCCTCCGATGAACTTCACAGCGTGGCGGAACCGCAAAACGTCGGCCAAAAGCTGTTTCGAAGCAGATTCTGGAGTCTCCTTCTTCAGCAACTCGAGGTTGTAGCCAGGCCCCTTCGCGAGGATGTCTTTCTCGGTAAAATGGAAAGGTTCCTTGTGCGGACTGCGCATCTTGATCGCATTCTCTTCCGAAACCGTCACGGAGTATGTACCATTCACCGCCCCCCTGACATTAGCGGGATCCAGCAATTGATCATTGCTCTTGCCCTGCTCACAGCGCTTTTCCAGGCTCGTCAGATAGGCATCGTTCAGCTTCGAGCTGAATTCACTCGGCGAAAGGGCATCGAGCTTCGTGTCCTTGTCCGGCGGCTGGCCGACCAGCAGCTCGTGAATCTTGTCTCGGGTGAGCGGTTCGTTGAGGTCCAGGTCCGACATCTCGACGAAAGACTTCGTCTTCGACAGGATCGCGTTCACCAGTTCCACGTCGACACCTTCCATAAAGTCGAAATGCGCCATCAGCTTGGCGGCGTCGGACATGCGCCGCCGAGCCAGTCCGACAAAGCAGTCACCCGGCGAACCATTGACGCAGCCCTTGATCGCCGACTCAATCGATTTCATGGTCTCTGGGTCGATTTTGAACCGGAACGGCTTCAGGATATCGTTGAGGTTCGACATTTCCTTGCCGCTTGCGACGCGTACCATGTACACGAAACGGGGAATCAGATCTTTCTGGGGGATGACCGGATGCGGATTCTCCTTGCTCACGTTCATCTTGGCGAGTTCTTTCGCGAAATCGGCCACCATGACGTTGAAGGTCCGCATCTGGTCCGGCGTGAATCCCACCTCCTTGCTCGTCAGGATACTGCCGAAGTTGTTGGCCACATCCTTGATCTGGGCCGCAAATTCATCGCGAAGATCAAAGATCCAGTTCGCGTCGGCCACTTGGGCTCGAATCCTCACGTTGGCGAAGTCCGTCGCCACCCCACGCGACGACGCACAGACCTCGGCCTTTGCGTCTTTGAGCAGCACGCCCTCTAGTCCCTTCTTCTGACCAAGTTCGTCCAGGACCTTCGCGACGACCTTGCGCTCCAGCAGGGAATGATCGCCCCCGGCATCAAGCTTGGCGAGCAGCTTGTCCTTGAGCTTCGCGTCTCCGGGGCCGGAAAGGACGTCACCGATCAACCCCCGCAGGGTCTCGCGCATCGCACGCGACGATTCGAACATCTCCGCCGTCGGCTTCGAGAAAAGTCGTTCCGAGAGATGCGTATTGAATTTGACGATCTGCGAACCGATAAGACCGATGTTACCCGAGGTCTTCAGCGCCGCCGAATGCGCCATCCGGTTGATCTCGTGAAGCTGGTCGATGGATGAGAAACCTGTGTTCAGTGTCAGGGACATGACGTTTGTCTTTCCGTTTCTGTTCTATGTTGCCTTTGCCATGGATACGAATGAGGACGGTCAAGGTTACAGACGGAATCAGACCTGCATGAAATTGACCGAACCCATCGCCGTCTCTTCGGCAGCCGCCTCATCCACGGCCTCCAGGGTTTCGTCCGCCTGCGTCAGGAACATTCGAAGCTCGTCCGCCTTGGTGACGAATGCGTCCAGCGCGGCGACGAAGTCGTCGACGGAGAGAGCCACGAGCGGAACCTCGCGCTGGAGCATATACCGCTGCTGCGACGGATCATAGGCGACCGTCGCCCCGCCGGTGGCCGAGAAGAGATAGTTGACACCCAGCAGCAGCTCCGCCAGTTCGCCCGCGCGCACGTTGGGACGCAGCCCGACTTCAGCCACGAAAAGCGCCGCCTCGCCCCGCTCGTCGGAGGCGATGACCGAGAAGGCCGTCTCGCCGGCCATCAGTTCATAGGCACCGATGCCGGTCGGTTCGACCGGCTCAATGCCAGCTTTGCCGCAAAACGCGGCCATCAGTTCTTTCAGTTCCATGCCCTACTCCTTTCGTTTCCACCTTCAGTCAAAATACTTCATCAGCTTCGCCTGAAGACTATCCCTATCGGGAAAGGCCACCCCCGTCATCGCTTCTGCCCGGAACCTGGCCAGCGTCTCGCTGTCCTTCAGCAGAGACTCGACTCGCGCGAGAATGGCCTGATGCGCCTCACGGCTCTGAGGGGCCTTCGCCTTCGCGTCAAGACCGGCCAAGAGCTTGCGCGTCATCCTTTCGCGAGCATGCTTTTTGAGCTCCTGCGGGAGCAGATGGTCCGAAATCGCCTGGAAGCGCGGTTCCTTCAACGTCCCCAGCATCTCGGTTCCTCTGAGCTCCATCGCCTGGAAATGCCCGGTCTTGATCCTCCCGGATACCGGATCACGCTCACAGCTGTAGTGAATGTAGACGGGGGATGCGTCCTTGCCATCAAATTTATCCTCAATAACGTAATCGCAGTCGTAGGTCTGGAACGACGCCACATTCGGCCGGTTGGTTTCGGTCGTGACGATGACGACGGGGCGCTGCAGGAGGTGCGCCAGGATGACACCCGTCGACGCATCGGCCGGGAGTTTTGAATTCCTATCGAAGACGCCCTCTTCAAACGACGTCTGCAATTCATCAAACGACATGTCGTGGAATGTCAGTTCACCCTTGCTGTTTTTGTAAAGCGAAGACTGGACCCCTGATATGTCCACGACGTTCACAAAGCGATTGACATCCTTCCACATCAATTCGCGGAGGTTTTTCGCGTTGCCGTTGCTCGGCGTGAGGCCGAGAAGGCGAAGCGCCGACAGGAAGAAGCAGTGATTACCGTCGCCGCCGCCCTGATGGTACTCGTCGAACATGAAGTCCTTGCCCGTGTCGGGATCAAAGTACTTCACGGGCAGACACTTCCCGTCCTCCTCGTTCTTCTGCTCCGCCGGGGGAACCTCCATGTCCAGAAGCTGCTGCCGCAGGCTCTTCGCGCTGTCGGAAAGCTTGTCCACCTCCACCGTCGAGACGTCCCGGTACTCTGCGACATGGCTCGACGCGTTCGGATCCACCTTTTCGGGTTTCCGTTCCGTCGACTGCTTCTTAACCGTCTCCGATGTCTTCGGCTGGACGGAAGGGACATTCTCTTTTACGGAAGGACCTGACTTGGCAATCAAATCCATCATCGAGGGCACATTCGGCGGAGGCGTCTTACCATACCCCTCCCGAGCGCCCTCGATCGCCCGAGCTGTCGACGGAGCCGGCTCCTGGGCTTTTGATTCCGGAGACTGTCGAGGGATCTTTTTATGTTTCTGCGCGTGCGAGACATCGCGGGCCAGGTACAGATACCCGTTCTGGAAGGTCAGATCCTTGCCGCCCGGCAGCGTGGTGCCGTTCTGGATGACGACGCCGACCACGTGTTCCAACAGCTTCTGGGTGTCCTCGCTCAACGTCTTTTCGAGCGCGCCGATCGGATTGCGCTTCTCCGCCGTGTCGATGATTTGGACCTCCACGCCCTGCTGGGTGGTGTATTTTACGTTTTCTTTCACGTTGGGCAGCGCCTTGTACGCGCGGACGAGGTCGATCTGGCTCAAATCGGCCTTCATCATCCCGGGAACCGTCATTACGGCCTCCCCAAGACGCTTGAGGAACATGGGGACAACCACGCGGGCCATCTCCCCGCGGCAGGCGGTCGGACGGCCATCAATCATCGTTCCGTCCTTGGGCAGACGCAACAGATCGCGGCGAATGATGTCCTTGACCGCAGTCACAAACCTTTTGACATCCGCAGGATCGAATTTCCCAAGGCCCGTCTTATGATACGAGGGATCCGCCCTCTTGGCGACTTGGTCCAGCGCTTCCTCGACACCGCTCAAGGCGTCCTTCATCTTTTCGTCCGCGATCATGTCCGTGCCGTCCGTCTCGATGCCTTTCATGGAGACGGTCTTGGCCATCTCGGCGATCGTCTTCCCGCCCTGCCGGGTTTCCCAGACATTCGGATCGATCAGCGAGACGACCGACGCGACGAGCTTGCGGTCGATCAGCTGCTGCGTGCGCGGCACGTCATTCGCCACGGCGAGCGGCTGGCCTTTTTCATCGACGTGAAGCTTCTGACGCACCTCCGCAAGCGCCGGGCCGCTGAGCTTTTGCGCAGCCTGATTATAGAGAATCGTCACAAGGCGGTCCGAACCTTCCTTCAGAATCCGGAAGTCGGCGTTCGTTAGGTTGTCCAACTTGCCGGAACTGCCGATGTGCGTGCAGATCTTGCTGATGTTGCCGTCGGTACCGACAGCCAGATAGCCCCGACCTCCATTGACGCCCTCGCGGAAGCCGTTGCCATAGGCGTATTTGGCGATGTCTGTGAGTGTGACGTCCATTTGAGGTTTCCTTTCAGGCTTGTTCCTTGAGATCCGTTTGGATTAGGCGATGTGGGGCCGATAGACCAGGGTCTCCTTGGGCATCTGCCCCTGCAGATACACGTCCGGAAGCGCATTCTTGATCACGATCCGCATGGCATGGTCCACCTCGTTCTGAAGGCTATCACTCAACTCCCCATAGCGCTTGAGATTGCCGATGGGATGCGGCGAGGAGTCGTGTTTATGTGTGCGCGTGAGATTGATCGTAAAGGGTTCTCCATCGTAAACCATCTTGACCGTCTCCTTGACCTTTTCTGGGGGTGGGGTGGTCTGCGGCCAGACATTGATGAGGCTGATCAGATTGAGGTTCGACGGCTCTGTTTTGTACAAATCAGGGTTCTTTTCCAGCAGCGGCTGGAGATGTTCTATCATCAGATCCACGATGACTTCGGTCATCGACAGGCGGAACTTGGAGGGACGTCCGTTGATGAGCGTGCCGTCCCTCGGCAACCGGGCGAGTTCCTGGGCGATCAGCGTCTCCAGTTTCGCGCCGAACCGTTCGACGTCCTTGACACGCTGTTCGGCGCTCTCCTTTACCTTCTGAGGGTCCTTGGGATCCTTCGCATCCTGGACGTCAGCCTCATCATCAAAAAGCGGCTTCTCAACTGATGATCTGAACCAGGACTTCAGCATACCCGTAACGTCGAGCTCTTTAACCATAGCGGCGACTTCCCGCTGGCTCGCGAGGACTTCCGCGCCGTCCGTGTTGGCTTTCGCGGTCGTGACTTCCTTCGCCTTCTTCGCGATTGAGACGCCACCCTCCTTGCCGCCGTTCCAGACGTCCGGATCGATCAGCGAGACGACCGACGCGACGACCTTGCGATCCAGGAGCCGTTGCGCGCGCGGCGCATTTTCCCCGCCCTCCCGGGGCACGCCCGTCTCGTCCAGGCCCAGGCGGTCGCAGACCGTCGCGAGCCATTGACCCGAGAGCTTCGTCTTCGCGATCTGGAAGAGGCTCTGCGCCAGGCGATCCGAACCGGCCTTGAGCGCCTGGAAGTCGTCCGCCGACAGCGTATTGAGTTTCTTGGCGTCGGAACGATGCGTATAGACCTTGGAAAGCTCACCGCTGTCGCTGACCGTCAGGAAGCCGCGGCCGCCCTTGATGCCCTCGTTGAATCCGTTGCCATAGGCGTATTTGGCGATGTCTGTGAGTGTGATGTCCATTTGCGGTCTCCTTCGTTAGGTTTCGTTGTTTGCCCTGTATACGGACGAGGACGGTCAAGGTTACAATGTTTTAATCCACGACATCGATGCCCAGGATATTCATCTGCGGAATGCCCTGTTCGTTGAACACGGGCTTCAGGTCGATGGTGACCTCGAAGTCGGTCTTCGAGTAGATTTCACCCACGGCCTCGTTCCTGGGCATAGCCTGCGTACCAACCGAGAACTTGGCGGTCACCAGCACATCACCGACGTCGTTCGTCGTGATCGCATAGGAATCCCCCGAGACGCTTCCCGGAATAGGCACGACGATGATGTTGTTCTCGCTCATCGGAATGGTACCAGTCCTTCCGTTGCCGAACAGATTGAGGGTATCCCCCTCCGTCCCGTTTCTTTCGATCTGGGATTCGAAGAAGCCCTTGACGCCGAGCGTCATCGAAATGATGTCCGACACGAACTCGCGCATCCGGCGATCGGGAATCGCCTTGCAGAGTGCCTTGTGGGATCCGACCGCCTTATCGCTCGCAGCGCCGGTAACACCGGTGTTTCCGCTCTTCCAGACATTGGGGTTCAGCTCATTGGCATTGGCGCCGTGAACAACCACGCCCTCACTCAGAACGTCGGGATTGACCTCTGGGATCAGTTTGCCGTTGATTGAGAACGGCTTGTCGTTCAATTCGCGCAGCGTCAGGGCGTTCACGCCGGTGACGGGATTCAGCTGCGCTCCGCCTTTGGCCTTGGCTATTTTGAACTCATTGACCAGATAGGCCGCGAGTTCTGTCTTGGCCTGTTCGAGCTTGGACCTGTCGATCTTGTAGAACAGCATCGGCGCCAGCTGGCACGCCTTGGACTTGAGCTCGTCGGCCGTGATGTCCTTGTCCTCCTTCTTGATGAGCGTAGTGATTGTCGTGAAGTTCTTGACCTTCTCGGCCGTGGTCGTGCCGGGCATACTGTCCAGGCACTCGAGCGCGGCCATGCGGATTTTGAGCTTGTCGACGAGCTTCTTGACCTCGTTGGTGATCGCCTTCAGGGCCGTTTCGACGGTCTTTGTATCCGCATTCCTGTTTTCGGCGCGGAACTTCGTCATGGCGTAGGTCTTCCAGGCGTCGAAGAAGGCGTCCAGATCCTTGATGGAGTTGCCGGAGCGCGCCACCGTGATGCACTCCTTCTTCGGGAGATTCCCAAAGCGCCCCTGCCCAATGATCTTGTCGGTCGAGAAGTTGAGGGAACCGCCGTGCTTGAGCGCAACTTGGATGCCGGTGAAGAAGCCCACGGTGGCGCTCTTCATCGACTCCATACCCAGACCGCCGCCAATCGTGTCGAGCACATTGATGAGATTGCCGCCCTGCTGCCGACCGCTGGTGGTCAGATTGGCGCAAAAATCCATATTCTTCTGGATGATCGAATCCATCGTATCATTGGCCGTGGTGCCCAGCTTGGCGTCCGTGAAGCTCGTGAGCGCGGCATATTCCGACGTCTTCTGATACTCGGCCGTCTCGACGACGACGTTCATGACGGCCTTGATGCGGCGCACGGACAGCGGCTTGCCGGTGCCGTCGAAGTCGCCGGATTTCAGGACGTCCTTGACGGCGTCCGGAAGCTGGGCCAGCTCCTGCTTGCCGAAGAGGGCCAGAAGCGAATTCTTGAACGCCTCGCGCGTGGCTCTATTCGCCTCGATGTTGCGGTTGGGCGCGGTCCACGTCGTGAAGCCACGGATTCGGTCGTTGGTGTCAATCGAGAGCCCGCGATTGGCCTGCGCGAAATGGACGATGGAGTCGCCGTTGTCCTTCGTATCGGCAAACGCCTTGAACGCGTCAAGATTCCGGAACGCGTTGATCTGCTGCATTGTAATGGCCATGGGTCACATCCTTTCTTTTTGTTCGTCAACCTGCGTTGTACACCCCGTATACGATCCCGCCCACCAAAGGTTACAGACCATCTTCTTGACCCTCAACCTTTATGCAGCCCACCGTATCCAGGCGTGTGCGCGCAAGACGCCGACACCCTTATTGTACCATATTCCGCCCCCGTCTTGATGATTGTTCAAGAAACTGAACAACTTTGGCTCAGCTGCACTTATTCTCAACTCAGACGACCAGCAAATCGCTGTTTTCAACCACGAATCGCCTGCAGATTGTTGTTTTTAACCACGAATTTCACGGATTACACGAATTGAAGACTGCATGTCTACAGACCCCCAAATGGGGGAAGGCAGGGCAATTAATTCGTGAAATCCGCGTAATCCGTGGTTGCCGAAACCGAATGGCCTACACTCAGCACTCAACACTCAGCACTCTGCACTCAACACTCAGCACTCTGTTCACACCTGCATGAATCCATTCATGCCGCCGAATTGCGGCATGTCATCCGCGGCGGATTCAACCGGCGGCGGCATGGCGCGGAACTCGCTGACCGTCTCGCGCCATGTCTCGAGCGTGTTGACGAAGCCCTCAAGCGCATTGAAGAATTCCTCACCATCCATCGCGCGCAGATCCAGAATACGCCCCAGCGCCACTTCGCCGGACTCCGGATCCAGCGAAAGGGTCGAGCCGGCCGTGGCCGCAAAGCGGTGATTCGCCTTCAGCAGGATGCCATACAGCCCCTCCATCCGCTCGGGCGGCGGCTGGGCAATCAAGGAGGACACAACCACCGACTGGGTACCGGCAATCGTCTCCACGACAATCGACATGCCGTCCACTTCCAGGCCGAAGCTTCCTTCTTCGGAAACCACGATCTCGATCCCCAAACGGTTCCCCAAATCCTGCGCAATCACATTAAGTTCCATCTTTGTTCCTCTTCAAGCGTAAGATGGGATTGTACCAAAACCATACGCGAGAGTCAACCACGACCAACCGTGGGCTTAGACCTGCATGAACGCGGTGCGGTTGATATCCTCGGATTCGGCGGCGGACTGCTTGCAGACGGGGACGAAACTGCCCAGAAGCCCCCTCACGCGCTCGAGCGCGTTCAGGAAAGACTCGATTTTCTCGGCAAAGTCCTCAAGCGACAGGTTCGCGTAGTCCCAAAGCGCCTTGAGCACATACTCATCCTCTTTGTCCAGCACAACCGCCAGTCCAGACGTCGAAACGAGCGCGGCGTTGAGCTTCAGGAGCGCACGCTCGAACTGGTCGCGGCCTTCGGGCGGCGGCGCGCCGATCCCGCCCTCAAGGAGAAAGCGGCGCTCGGCCGCCTGTTCGGTGATGCGCACGAGCATGCCATCGGCCTCGAAGGCGGCAATCCCCGCCTCATTGAGCGCCATTCCCTTGATGTTAAGCGCCGCGGCAAATCCGTCAATCAGTTCCTTCAGTTCCATGCTACACCACTCTCCTGTTTTTTGTTGCTGAACATCCCGCCGGGACGCTTCGTCGTCAATTGTTCAGGTCGAAGCTCGTACCGCCGTCGTCGATTTCGCCGATCAGCTGTTCGGCCGTCAGGGGCATGGCGTTACTCGTTCCGAGCGCCCAATTGTTGTTGATCTCATCAAGCGCTCTGTTGCCGAGACGCGAATCATGAACCTTCACATGGGTCGTGCGTTCAGCGAACACCAGATACTTCAGCGTATCCAGGAAGCCCTCCTTGCCGTTGGCGATGTTCAGAAGGTCCTTGCCCAGCGGATTGAGCTTCGGCAGAATCTCCAGCATGCGGGCCTTGTCGGCCTTGAGGTTGGCCTTGTCGTCCCCCGTAGCCTTCCCGATCAGGTTGTCCATGTACGTCTTCACCCGGGTCGACGCATCATCCGTCATCTTGCTGTAGCGGCTCTTGATGTCAATGATGGAGTTTCCGAACGACTTGATCATCGCGACAACCGACTCCTGGTCGCCGAGCACGGGAGCCTGCAGGCCGCGCAGGAAGCTGGCCGCCTTCTCCTTCGTGATCTTGGGCTTGCCTTGCGCGAGCATCACCGACCGGTCATTCAGGATATCCAGGGCCTGGTCCAGCGCCAGGCGCATGTCCATCAGCAGGTTGTCCTGCGCGCCCAGGCTGTTCTGGTTGTCGAGAAACTTGCGGATCGCCTTGACGTTCGCCATCACGCGCTCGGCCTCCGTGTGGCTGCCGTAGATCTTCGTCAGCTGGGGCGTCTCAGGCGTGTTCTTGATTTCCTCGATCTCGTTGTTGACGCGCGTGGCTACTTCCTTATCAAAGAAATAGCCGACCTGGCGGCCCAGATAGTCCTTCTCGCCGTAGATCTCTTTGGCGTAGGTCTTCAGCTCATCCGCCGTGTACACGCCTTTCCCGCCCTCGTCCGAGGCCAATGTGTCGATCTTTTCATTAAAGTCGTCTTCATCCTCGTACAGGCGCCCGTCTTCATCGCTCTCGAACGAATCATCCAGGTCCTCGCCGTCGACGGGATTCTCCCGGACGGGATTGACAACCGACTGCCCCTGCTCAACCGAGTCGTCATTGTCGTTCTGCAGGACGCCCAATTTCTTCTGGATGTCCACGTTCATGGTCACGAACTTCTTGAGTCCGGACAGCGACCCGTAACCCAACGTCTGGCTCGCCGCCGTCAGAACGGCCTTGAGGCGCCGCTGCGTGAGCGGCCTGTCACACACGACCTCGCCATCGACAAACGCGTTGCGCACGGCCCTTGGCAGGTGATCGACATCCTTGACGCCAAAGAGGTTCTTCAGCACGTCAACGACCTCGCTCCGTACGTCAGTGTAAGCCGCCTTCGCATCTGCGCCGCGGAACGTCCGCTCCATCAGGCGCGAGAAGCCGCTCGTCTCCGTAGTGCGCAGGCCTGCGATCTGTCCCTCCGCATTCCTCTGCAGGGTGATGCGCGAGTTGTCGTCAATCTGGGCATTCTGTGCCAGATTCACAAAGTGATTGAAAGCGTTGATGTCAAGTGCCATGTTTTTGCCTCTTTCCGTTTAAATCCTTTGCCTCGTATACGAACAAGAACCAGGAAGGTTACAGAGTTGGCGAATACAGTCCCAAATTATAGCACAATTTCAGCGCCAAGTCTCCCCCAACGGCCCATTCCTCGCAAGTAGACGGGCTCAGTCGGGGCGACCGCCCAGGCTGATCACAATGAAGGCCAGCAGCAGGATGCCGATGCCAAACGCCAGGCAAAAGCGCGTGCGCGATCCCGTCTGACGCCATTCGCCCAGGAACAGGCCCACGCCTGTCGAGAAAAAGATGGCGCTGGCCATCAGGACCGCAAAGGAGATGTAGCGCATCTCCCCCATCAGCGGCTCGCCCAGCTTCTGCAGCACAAACTGCGACACGCCCATCACGCCCGAAAGCACGCAAAGCGCCAGGTTGGGCACCAAAGACGAGGCCTGAGCCTTGGGATTCTGCGTGGCGCCGCGCGTGGAAAAGGTCTTATACGTCACCCAAAGTACCTGGGTGAGCACGCCGCCCCACAACGTCGCGGTCAGAACCGGCATGCCCGCCCAGAGCGGACTGGTGCCCTGATCCAGGGCGACTTTCTCCCAGGCGGGCGCACCCTGCAGGCCGAAATTGATGCCAGCCGAGGCCACGCCGGCAATGACCGCCGTCACCACGCCCTTTCGGAAGTCATACTCCGCCACGGCCTTCTTCTTGGCGGCTTCGTCCATCTCCCCTTCCTTGAATTTGCCGGCAGCCCCCACCAGGGCAATGCCAACCAACGAGAGGAGCACGCCGCCCAGCACCACACACGCCCCGCGTGTGGCCACAAGGCTGGCCGCATTGCCGGTGACGATCGGCGGCAGAAGCGTGCCTGCGGCCGCACACAGGCCAGCGCCTATGGCCAGGCCCAGGCCCACGCCCAGGTAACGCACCATCAGCGCCCAGGCAAGAGCCCCCACGCCCCAGAGGGCGCCAAATCCCACGGTTCGGGCGAGTGTGGCCCAACCATCGGAACGGATCACGGCAAAGACATCGGGCACCACAAACCAGTCGAAGACCAGCGGGAACACGAGCCAGCCCGCAATGACGGAAAGCAGCCAGCCCCGTTCATAGGACCAGCCCTTCACGGCGCGGAACGGCAGCAGATAAAGCGCCGCCGCCACGCCGCCGAGAAGGAACACCCCCGTTCCAGCGATGGGATTGACGCCCATCAGAGCTTGACGCCGAGAATCTTTTCGGCGTTCTTGTAGAAGATCTTGTCCTTGTCGGCCTGCGAATTATCCAGCGACTCGACAAGCTCGGCCATGAAGCGCATCTGCATCGGGCCCTGAAGCGGCGCATCCGTGCCGAACACGATGTGGTCGGCGCCTGCGATGTTCACCATCTTCTGGAGGATCGTGGGATAGGCGTAGAGCAGATAGTGCGCCGTGTCGATCCAGAGGTTCTTCGGCAGGCCCTTGTCCGCCACACACTCCAGCGAATCGAGATTGGGGAAGAACGGATAGTTGCCGTTCTGATAGAGTCCGCCGGCATGGGCGGCGACAATCTTCGTCTTGGGGTTGCGGCGCGCCAGCTCGGCGATGACGGCCAGCGGCGAATTGCCCGAGCCCGGCATGCAGGAACAGTGGAAGAGCGCCATCGGCACCTTCTTCAGCACCGCGTCCACAAACCGGAAATTGGAGGGCGTAGACAGCGCATACCCGTGGTAGTCGGGATGGATCTTGATGCCGCGGAACTTCTTGTTCGTCTTGAGATAGGCGAGGTCCTTGACCGACTCCGGGAACGTGGGCGAGACGACCACGTAGCCATAGAAGGTCTCATGCGTCTTCAGTGCCGCGTCCAGCTCGGCATTGCCTTCGCGCACATCGTACATGATGGAGCGCGAAGCGCTGAGGCAGAGCTTGTCGACGCCGGATTCCTGGCAGTACTGCGTGAGCTTGTCCGCATCCGCCGCCCAGAAAGGCACGAAGTTGATGTTGCCGAGGTGACCGTGGATGTCAATGATCTTCTGCTTCATTTTGGCGTTCCTTCCTTAGCGATCGAGGATGTTGATCTGGCGGCCGAAGCTGGAGAGCATCTCGGCCGGGCCCTTGGCCTTGACGAGCAGACCGTCCTCCCAGCGGAAGCCCTGCGCGCCACGATGCAGGAACATGTCCTGCATGAAGGTCATGCCCGCCGTGAGGGTATAGGTGGAGGACGTCTCGAGGAACGGGTACTCGCATTCCATCTGGCCCGTGCCGTGGCAGGGTCCGTAGAGAATGGCGTCGCCATAACCCTTGTCGGCGATAAACCCGTGGATCTTCTTCGCCACATCGCCGGCGCAGCGACCCGCGCGCATCTCGTCGAACGTCATGTTGGCCGCGTCAAGGCCGACCTGGAGGAAGTCCAGCGTCGCCTTGGGGCACTTGCCCAGGACAATCGGGCGGCCGATGGAGGCCGAATACCCCTCCACCTTCGCGCCGATCGAGAAATGGATGATCTCGCCGCGCTTGACCTTGCGCATCGTGGGACGCGAAATGGCCTGGTTCGAGTTGGGGCCCGAGCAGCACCAGATCGGATAGCCCGTGGACTCCGCGCCCGCCGCCGTCATCGCCTGCGTGGCGATGCCGCAGAGCTCGCTCTCGGTCATGCCGGGCCTGATTGCCTCGAGAATGGCCTTGAAGCCCGCCTCGCTTGCCTTTGCCGCCGCCTTGAGGCAGCGGATCTCGGCCGCCGTCTTCTGCATGTAGAGCGGGCGGATGATGTCGTCGGCCGGCACCACGTTCTTGATTCCGCCCATGGCCTTCGCGAGCGGCAGCATCATCGTGTACGGCATCAGATAGAAGCCCGACAGGCCAATCTTCTTCAGATTGTAGCGCGCCACGACGTCCTTCCACTTCGGCAGCTTCGAGCCCGGATAGTCAGGCTGGGACGACTCGCGGAAATCCATCAGCTGGATGATGTTGGGGATGCGCGTGCGGGCAGAGGCGTAGGTGAGCGACTCGGGGCCGATGAGCAGCGCAGGGTCGCCCTTCGCGGGGATAAGCACCGCCGCCGTCTCGAAGCTCGGCCAGTAGTCGGCGAAGTAGCGCACCTGCGCAGGCTCGCACTCGCTGGAGAACACCATGATGGCGTCCAGCTTGTTGCGCTTCACGATCTCGCGCGCGGCCGCTATGCGGGACTCGAAATCTTTCTGAGTGAGGATGCCCATGTCGTCTGTCCTTTCTGTCGGTTTCTGTGAAAATCGTCGCAGGCACGGCACGCAGGCCGCCCCATCAGCCCTCGGTCGGGAGGCCCCAGGAATCGAGCTTGCCCTTGATCCACTCAAAGGAAGCCGCATGCATCTCGCGCGCCGACCCCGTCAGCACGGGACCACAGGCGACCTTGATGTCCTGCGAAGGGTCCACCGTGCCGAAGTCCTTGAACCAGCCCTTACCGTCCGGGCGCGTGGGCTCGCAGTCGGTCTTGACCGCAATCGGGATCACCGGCACCCCCGCCTTTTCGGCCAACTTGGCGCCAATGGAGGAATAGCCCTTGCGCGCAAACACGCGCTCGCGGCTGCCCTGGGGGAAGATGAGGAACGAACCACCCTGGGCGATGCGCTTGCAGCCTTCGTCGAAAATGGTCATCAGGTCTTCGCGCGGCGACTTGCGCCCGATGGGCACCAGGCCCATGTGCGCGCCAGCCTTCACCAGACCCGGCAAGCGGGACAACGACGCCTTGACCACCGTATTGAACGGCGAATAGGTGAGGATCATCGGCGGCAGCATGAGCGTCTCGAGCGTCGACATGTGGTTGGACAGGAAGACGACCGGGCCCTTGTAGTTTTCGCGGTTCTTCCAGCCCTCCACCATCACGTTCATGCCGAACATCTCGGCCGTGCGAATCGTCGCAAAGCAGAAATGCGCCCACTTCTCGGTGTCGAGGATCCCCAGCGTCTCGTAAATGGAGCATTTGGGGAAGACGCTGAACGGGGCCCAGGAGAAACGTACCGTCGTCCACCAGCCCTTGCCCCTGCGCTTCGGCGCACGCCGTTCCGGCGGCGTCGTATAGCCGCCGGTCCTCAACAGCTCTTCACGGAAAACCTCAAGCGTGGTGGGTGTGTATTTCGCCATGATCATTCCTCGGAGTCGGCGCCGTTCTGTTCCTGCGCCTGCTGTGCGGCCTTCTCCTCGCGCTGACGCCGCAGCTCTTCCTGAATCTGCAGCAACGCGTCCCGCTGCTGCTGACGCTCGGCGGCAGCGGCCTCGGCCTCAGCGGCACGCCGCTCCTTCTCAGCCTTCTCTTCAGCAGCGGCGGCGGCACGGCGCTTGGCCTCATCCGGCTCCTGCTGTTCACGCCGCGCCCGCAGCCGCGCCATGGCGCCGCCAGCACCGGCAGGCGCCGTATCGGCTGCCTGCGCCGCAGGCCCCAGCCGCGGACGCGCCCCCCGAAGCCCTGGACGATTGCCGCCGCCCGGCCCGCGCTTGCCGCCCTTGGCGTCACCCTGGGGACCTTCGCCCAGCTTCACGGTGACCTCAATGCCGTCCTTCTCCAGCGTGATCTTCTCGTCATCCACCTGGGAAGCGTCCACCGACTTGACCAGCCATCCGTCACGGCGCACCCCCACCGGGATGTAGTGGTGTTCAGGCGGCTGCACACTGCTGTCCGTGAACCCGACCATTGTCTGACCTGAGGGATTCACGTTGAGTACGCTCACACGCACGGATGATGCAACGCGCTGCTGTTCCTCCGTACGCTCCGCCTCGGTCATCTCCCCTGCAGCCGCGGCCGCCGCAGCTGCAGCGGCAGAAGCGGACCCCGGGGGTTGGGTGGGATCGTAGTTGGGCGGCGGCTCGCCGAATGGCATGCGGTCCAGAATGGTCTTGTACCGCTCGAACCCCGGAGACTCCGACATCGCGTCATTGGCGCTCTCAGCCGCACTTTCCTCCTGCTGGGCGGCAACAGGCGCCGCCACCGCCATAAGCGATGCCATCGAAACCAGCAGAAAAGTCCAAGTGAAGTTCATGTGCATATTCTACCATATTCATCCCGCAAGGGACAATGACGGGAGAAAACAAACTAGTTGCCGGCGGCACCCCGATCCTTGATCTGGCGCATCAGATAGTAGACGAGCAGCAGCATGGGCAAGACGACCAACGCCAGCAGGAACTCACCGGACTCCTCCAGCAGCGCCAGCAGACGGCTAGCCCACGTCGGCAGCTCGATTCCTAGGCGCACAATGGCCATCTGCAGGAAATTGAGGCTGATCACGCCGATGGCGGCTATCGTGGCCACCAGCAGCACCCGCCCCGTCCAGCGATTCTCCAGCAGACGCCCGACCTGACGCGAAACCGTGATCGCGGCGTTCTTCACCAGCGCCGTCTGAACAAACGTCTTGCTGGCTTCGGCCTGCGGCAATTCGGGTGCGGCAGCCGGCGGCGCGACATTCCTCGACGGCGCCTGCGGCTTGGGTTTGGCGGCCACGCAGATCTTGCCGGAGGCCGTGCGCGGGAACGGTTCCGTGCGCACCACAATGCGACGCACGCGTTTGTGCAGCGGCAGCTTCTGGTTGACGATGGCAATCTGCTCATGCACCGTCTGCTCCGACACGGACGCATACACCTCTGCCTGCACCTCGCGCGTCTCGGAATCGCCCGAAACGACCACTTCGAGGAAGCCCGGCACCGAAAGCAGCTTCTCCTCCAGCTCCTCGGGGGCCACCTTCTTGCCACTCGACAGGATGATCGTACGCGACGCGCGGCCCGTGATCCAGACGTAGCCGTCTTCATCGATGCGGCCATAGTCGCCAGTCGAGAACCAGCCTTCCGCATCCAGCACGGCAGCCGTCCGAGCGGGCTCCTTGTAGTACCCCTTCATGACGGACGGCCCGCGCAGCTGGAGGATGCCCTCGGGGGACACCCGCGCCTCCATGCCGCCATATCCCTGGCAGCACTTGCCCGCGCTGCCGGGGTGCGGATCGTCCAGTTCGGCACAAGAATAGAGCGCGGTCGTCTCCGTGAGGCCATACCCCACAATCGGACGGATCCCCAGATCCTGGAGCTTGAGGAACGTGCGGTTCGGCAATGGTGCGCCGCCCGCCAGCAGCCACCTCAGGGACAGACCGGCCGCCTCGGCCGTCTGGGCCTTGCGGGAAATCTTGTCGGCCAGCATCTCCGCCAACGCCGGCACCAGGAATAGGAAATTGGCGTCAAAGCGCTCCACGGCCTCGTAGATGCGCCGGAAGTCGGGGCACACGCCAAGCGCCACGCCATGCGCCAGCATCATGTAGGTGACGCTGATGCCGAAGATGTGGTGGAGCGGCAGCAGCATCAACGTGCGCTGCCCGGACTCGAAGTGGAGCATGGCGCTCCAGAAGTCCGAGAAGGCACGGAGCCCGTGCGCCGTCAGCTCGGCGCCACGCGGCTTGGACGTGGTGCCGCTCGTGAACACCAGCATCGCCGTCTCGTCCTCGTTGCGTTCCGGCAAGTCGAAAAGCCGCGTATCACCGGCATTCAGCGCCTTGTGCGCCGCCGACAGCACCCGATCCGTCACGCGCGTGCCGAATCCGCCGATGATGAGCTTCGGCAGCATCTTCTTCACCTCGCGCGCCCGGTCCGCCAACAGCGCCGAGTGCATCAGCACGCGTGCGCCCGTGAAGGAAAGGCGTTCGGCGATGTCTTCCGCCGACAGGTTCACCTCCAGCGGCAACGCCACCGCGCCCGAGAACACGCACGCGGCGTGCACCGTCATCCATTCATAGGAGTTCGCGCCGAGGAGCGCGATCGTGGCGCCTGGCACGTACTTCTGGATGATCCAGGCAATCGCCTCGATGTCATCGGCGAACTGCCGCCACAGAATCGGCACGGACCGATCGCCGGCGGCGATGAGAAACGCCGCCTCGTCCGCCCGCGTGTCGCGGTTGTGCTTGAACTGCTGGAAAAGAGTCAAGACTAGCGAATCCTCTTGATGGCACCGAATTTGCACACCTGGCCGCACTGCTTGCAGCCGGCGCACAGCGTGGGGTCAATCTTCATCTGGAAGCGGCCGGGCGCGACTTCCTTGCCGCGCGTCATCGCCGGGCAGCCCATCTTGAAGCAGGCGCCGCAGGCCTTGCACTTCGCTTCGTCGACCTCGCAAAGCCCTTCCTTGGTGAGCTTGGCGGCGATGCGGCACGGCGCATACGCGATGATCACGGCGCCTTCGTCGTTGTCCATCGCGTCCTTGAGCACCTTCTCAAGCTCGGCGAGATCGTCGGCGGAGACCTTCACCACCTTCTTGTAGCCCATGGCCTTGGCGACGTCGGCAATCTCCGTCACCGGCGCCGGATCGCCCGCAAGCGTCTTGCCCGAGCCGGGGTTGTCCTGATGGCCCGTCATGCCCGTGATGCGGTTGTCGAGCACGACCGTCGTCACCGGCGTGCCGTTGTAGTGCGCCGAGAGGATGCCCGTGAGGCCCGAATGGAAGAACGTGGAATCGCCCAGCACCGCGCAGATGCGGCCCTTGAGGCCCGCCTTGCGCATGCCGGCGGCGTTGCCGATCGAGGCGCCCATGCAGATGGTGGAGTCCATCGCGTTGAGGGGAGGGAACGCGCCCAGCGTGTAGCAGCCGATGTCGCCCGTCACGGTGGCGCCCAGCTTCGAGAGGGTGTAGAACACGCCGCGGTGCCCGCAGCCCGCGCACAGCACCGGCGGCCGCGTCGGCAACGTCGCGTCCGGCTTCACCGCCTTGGCCTTCGGCACGTCCTTGAGCAGCTCGTAACGGAGGTTCTGCAGCCGGTCGGGATTGAGCTCCATCATGTTGAGCTCGGTCTTGTGGCTCTGCACCTTGAGCCCCAGCGCGCGGATCTGCTCCTCCAGGAACGGATCCAGCTCCTCCACCACCACCAGGTGGCGCACCGTCTTCGCGAACTTCTTCACGAGGCCAGCCGGCAGCGGATTCGTCATGCCCAGCTTCAGCACGGTGAACTCGGGGAAGATCTCCTTGACGTACTGGTAGCTCACGCCGCTCGTGACGATGCCGATCTGCTTCTTGCCGGCGTCGATGCGGTTGAATTTGCTCTTGTCCGCCACCTTGACCAGCTCGGCCGTGCGCTTCTGCGCCGCCAGGCGGTGCCCGCGCGCGAAGGCCGGCACAGGAATCGTGTGCGTGATGTCCTTCTTGTAGGGGATCACGGGATGCGGCGCCGGCTTGAAGTTGCCGAGGTCCACCAGCGAGCTCGAATGCGACGTGCGCGTCGTCAGGCGCAGCATGCACGGCACGCGGAACTTCTCCGACAGCTCAAAGGCCGCCTGCACCATGTCGTACGCCTCCTGCGAATCCGACGGCTCGAACACCGGCATACGCGCGAACTTGGCGATGTTGCGGTTATCCTGCTCGTTCTGGGACGAGTGCAGCCCCGGGTCATCGGCGGAAACGACCACCATGCCGCCCGTCGCGCCCACGTAGGTAAAGGTCATCAGCGGATCCATCGCCACGTTGAGGCCCACGTGCTTCATCGCCGTCAGCGCACGCGCACCGGCCATCGACGCGCCGATCGCGGTCTCCATGGCCACCTTCTCGTTCACGGCCCACTCGCACTTGACGGTGTCCTTGAACTTCGCGATGTTCTCGAGAATTTCGGTGGAAGGCGTGCCGGGGTAGGCGCTCGCCACGATACAACCAGCCTGGGCGGCACCGTAGGCCACCGCTTCATTAGCCGAAAGGAGTTTCTTCGTGCTCATTGTGCATCCTTCTTGTTTAGGACTTCATAGTATAGCATAAATTCACGGGAATGTGCTACAATATTGCCATGGACGTCAAGATACACGAATCCTGGAAGGCTCTTCTGGAAGCCGAATTCGCCAGCCCCTATTTCCGTGCGCTCACGGAATTCGTTCGCAACGCCTACCGCTCCGGCGTCGTCTATCCGCCCGGGCGCTTCATCTTCGAGGCCTTCAACCGCACACCGCTTGACCAGGTGAAGGTGGTCATTCTGGGCCAGGACCCCTACCATGAGCCCTGCCAGGCGCACGGCCTGTGCTTCTCCGTCCAGCCCGGCGTGGCCGTTCCCCCTTCGCTCGTCAACATCTACAAGGAGCTGGAGGCCGAATACCACCAGACCTTCCTCGGACGCAACGGCGACCTTTCGCATTGGGCCGACCAGGGCGTGCTGCTGCTGAACGCCACGCTCACCGTGGCGGCCGGACGCGCCGGAAGCCATCAGGGCAAGGGCTGGGAGACCTTCACCGACGCCGTGGTGCAGAAGCTGGCCGCCGCACGCGAGAACCTGGTCTTTCTGCTCTGGGGCTCCTATGCCCAGCGCAAAGGTGCGCTGATCGACCGCACACGCCATCTGGTGCTGGAATCGGCCCACCCCTCTCCCCTTTCCGCCTACCGCGGCTTCTTCGGCTGCGGACACTTCCTGCAGGCCAACGAATACCTCGAGGCCCACAACCGCACGCCCATCGCATGGTAAAACGGGGCGCCTCTCGCCTCGCGGACGGATTTCCGCGCAAGCCCGGCGGCGGGGTGGACGTCAGCATCCCCGCGCCTAACGGGAATATTCGGGCACGTTGTACGATTTGAAGCGGCGCAGATTGTCGAGCGGACGCCGCTGCGGCAACATAAATGGCTTGGTGAAGACGCCCTTCTCAGGATCGAACGCCGCAAAGTAGAGCCGCGTATACGAGCCGTCGTCGCGTCGCGACGTGAACATGAACCAGCGTCCAGAGGAGTCGAAGTTGTGATAACTGTCCGACTCGGCGCTGTTGAGCTCCGCGAGGGGACGCGCCACACGGCGCTTCAGGTCAAGTAT
>JAKSOW010000110.1 GCA_024405395.1 Kiritimatiellia bacterium
GCCTCGACGCCATTGTCGGCGGCGACCTTCAGGAGGTCTAGGTTGTCTCCCTCGAAGGGATCCAGGAACTCCACCACAATCGTCTGCGCCCGCAGACCATTGGCGCGCGCCGCCGCCATTGCCCGCGGCAGCATGTTCCTGGCGTCGGACGGCTCCACAAAACCCTTTTTGCGCACCGTCCATTCCACGCCGTCATAGCCGCATTCGCGCAGCAGTTCGGCGGCCTTCTCAATGCCCAGGAACTGGAACACGCGGGAGAAGGAATGGAATTCGCGTTTGCTCTTGGGGGTGGCTTTTGGCGCCTCGGCCGCTGCGCCCGTGCCGGCCAGACAGGCCGCGCCCATCATCGGCACCGCACTTTTGATGAAATCTCTTCTGTTCATTTTAGGATCCTTGGTTTCGGGGTTATCAATTTGAGGTTAGGCCCCACGGCGGACGGGACTGCCGCGAAAGACGACCGCATAGAGGAACATCACCACGAAGCAGATCGCCGGCACGTAGAACGAGGCGCGAATGGCCGCATCGGAGGTGCGGAGATTGGCGTCGAAATCGAAGGAGAAGCCCTGCACCAGCTGGAAGAACACGGAGTCCTTCGCGCCGATGATGGCGGCCATCGCCGGCACGATCACGGCACCGCCCAGAATGGCCATCACCATCCCGGGGCCTCCCAGCTTGAAGCACTTTGCGTCCAGACCATCCAGCGCCATGCCGTAGATGGTGGGGAACACGATGCTCATGAACGCATTGATGAGGATGAGCGAGATGACGGAGGGCGGGAACGGCAGGCCGTTCACCGAGAACAGCGCCGCCGCCGGCAGATAGACCACCCCAAGCGCACTGGCGAAACCGCCCACACAGAACACCGCCATGATCTTCCACGGCGCAATCCACTTCATCGAATAGGTGGCGCCCCAGCACACGAGAATGAAGAACACGATCTCCAGCAGGTAATAGTTCGCCGCCGCGTCTGTGGTCACGCCCAGGGTCTTCACGCAATAGGCGTTCGTGTAGGTCCAGGTGCCCAGCTGCATGCCCACATAGGCGAAGAGCGCCAGAACGCCGCACACGTAGCGCGGCCGCCGCAGCAGCGCGAAGAAGGACGCGCGATAGGCGGGCGTGACGAGAATGCAGGTGAACGGCCCGATCATGCCGAAGAGCATCTTGCCCAGCAGCGGCAGGTTCGGCAAGAACAGGCATGCCCCCGCCAGCGGCACCGCCGCAAACGCGATCGCCAGGACCACCCGCCCCAGGCGGCGCAGAAGAGGGGCACGCGGCACGGCGGCGTTCTCCTCCTCCATCCGCGTATGGATCGGATGCCGGGCGAAATATATCCAGATGGCGAGCATCACCAGACAGAGACTCACGTACGGCACACACACCCAGAAGAGTTCCTCATGCACAATGCCCGCCCGCGTCGCCGGCTCCATCGCCAGGCGTTCGGGAACCGTGGCGGGATTGAGGTTGGCGAGGATGGCCTTCTGCGCGATGAAGATGCCCACGAGCGAACCAACGGGATTGAGCACCTGGGCGAAGTTGAGCCGACGAATGGCCGACTTGGGATCGCCCATGGCCAGCATGCACGAATTGCTGGAGGCCTCGAGAATGGCGCAGCCGCCCGCCACGATGAAGATGCCCACGAGATAGGACTCGAAGCTCTGGTTGAGGCAGGCGGGAATGTACAGCAGCGCGCCGCACACGTAGACGCCCAGGCCAATGAGAATGCCCGCGCGGAACGAGAACTCCTGCACCAGAATCGACGTGAACAACGCGAGCACCGCATAGGCCCCGTAGAACGCCACCTGCACCAATGCCGACGTCTCCTGCTCCTGCATGAAGATCTTCTGAAACGACGGCACTAGATTGTCCGACATGTTGTTGACCAGTCCCCACAAGGCAAAGCAGAGAACCAGCAGGGCCACCGTCAATTTGGAGTTCTTCATCTTATTGTTCCTTTCAAATCAATCGTCCTCATGTTCGGCGAGGATATGGAAGAGCGCCGAGATCTTGCGCTCAGGCGTCGTGCCCGACACGCGCCCCACAAACGCGACGTCATGCGAACCCTGCCGATAGAACACGGCCCGCCCGTTTCGCACGTCGAGGCGGCTGACGTGCTGCTGCGCGCACAAGACGCGGAACTCCGCCAGCTTGATGAGCCGCAGCGCCGCCCGTGGCAACTTGCCGTAGCGGTCGGCCAGTTCGGCGCGCAGCTTCCGCACCGCCCCCAGCGTCGTCGTCTCGGCGAGACGGCGGTGAAAGGCCATGCGCTGCGCGTCCTCCTCCACGTAATCGTAGGGTAGGCAGGCGCCCGCGTCCGGATCGGCCGAGCCCGGGGAGAAGTCGAGGAAGTCGAGGTTGATCGTGACGTCGACGATGTCGGGCACCGCCTCGCCCCGCATCCGCGCCACCGTGCGCTGCAGCAGCTGGCAGTAGAGCGAAAAGCCCACCGCCGCGATATGCCCCGACTGCTCGCTGCCCAGCAGATTGCCGGCGCCGCGGATCTCCAGGTCGCGCAGGGCGATGTTGAATCCCGCGCCCAGTCCGGCGTGCTTCTTGAGCGCCGTGAGGCGCTCGCGGGCATCGGAGTCGATGAGGCCCTCCTCGGGCAGCAGGAAGAACGCGTAACCCTGGCGCGACGAACGCCCCACGCGGCCGCGCAGCTGATAGAGCTCGGCCATGCCAAAGCGATCGGAGCGATCCACCAGTATCGTGTTCGCGCGCGGAATGTCGAGTCCGCTCTCCACAATCGTCGTGCAGAGAAGCACATTCGTCTCGCCACGCGCGAAGCGCTGCATCTTGGCGGCAAGGGTGGCGGCATCCATTTGTCCGTGCGCCACTTCGATCTTCGCCTCGGGCACCAGCGCCTGCAGGCGCTCCTGCATCCGGCCGATCGTAAGCACGCGGTTGTAGAGGTAATAGACCTGCCCGCCGCGCGCCAGTTCGCGCGTGATGGCCGTTCGCACCGTGGCGTCGGTGTCGCGCACGATCTTCGTCTCCACCGCCACGCGTTCGCGCGGCGGCGTCTTGAGCACCGAAAGGTCGCGCGCGCCCGTCATCGAAAGGTAGAGCGTACGCGGAATCGGCGTGGCGCTCATCGTGAGCACGTCCGCCGTGGCCCGCAGATGCTTGAGCCATTCCTTGTGCTTCACGCCGAAGCGCTGCTCCTCGTCGATGACGATCAACCCTAGATCGTGGAAGTTCACTTTGGCGGAAAGGAGCGCGTGAGTGCCGATGACGATGTCGGTGGCGCCGGAGAGCAGACGCGCCCGCGTGCCGGCCCGTGCTTCGGGCGACTGGAAGCGGCTCATGGCCTCAATGCGCACTGGCGTGCCCTCAAAGCGTGCCAGGAAGGATTCGTAGTGCTGCTCCGCCAGCACCGTGGTCGGTGCGAGCAGCGCCACCTGCTTGCCGTTCATCGCGGCCACAAAGGCCGCGCGCATCGCCACTTCCGTCTTGCCGTAGCCGGCGTCGCCGCAGATCAGCCGGTCCATGGGCTTGCGGCTGGCAAGATCCTGCTTCACCTCTTCAATGGCGCGTGCCTGGTCCGGCGTGGCCTCATAGGGAAACGCGGCCTCAAAAGCCTCGATTCCCGGCAAGGAAAGATCGTACGCGAAACCCGGCACCACGGCACGCCGCGCCTGCGTCTCCAGCAGCGACGCCGCGAGGTCCTGCACGGCGCGCTGCGCGTCCGCCTTCTCGCGGATCCAGCGCCGCCCGTCGATACGGTGCAGTTTGACCTTCTCGCCCTTGACGCCCACATAGCGCGACAACAGATGGGCATGGGCCACCGGCACATGCAGCTTGGCGCCATCGGCATACTCGATGGTGAACACTTCGCTGCGGTGATCGCCCACCTCCACTTCGGTGGAGCCCAGGAAACGGCCAATGCCGTAGTCGAGATGCACTACGAGCTCGCCCGGCTCGAGGTCCAGCGTCTCCACCAGACGCTCGCCCGTCACGGCGGCACGCCCACGGGCCGCCGAGGCTCGGCGATGCGCAAAGACGCGATCGGATTTCGTGACGACGACGAACCCCGGCACCTCAAAGCCGCCCGACAGCTTCTCGTCCTCGCTGACGAGCGCCCCGCGCTTCCGCGCCGCCGCCAGATAAGCCTCCAGACGTGCCCGCGCCGCATCCAGCAGTTCTGGGCTGCGTACGGCCTCGGCGCCCAGTTCCGCGAATCCCGGCAGAGGCGCGCTTGTGAATGGGCACGATGGCACGCCTCGGGGCGCAGGGTCGCCCGTGTAGATCTTGCGGGCCGCATTCGTGACGTCGCGGAGTCCTTCTGGATAGGCATTGTGTTCCAGCCACAGCACCGTGCAGCCGTCCGGCAACACCTCCAACAGATTCTTGGCGGCAGTCCCTTTCGCCTCCTGCGTCCCCAATGTAACTGGCGGAATCTCAATGGCGGTAATTTTCGAAACGGAAGTCTGCGTCGCGGGATCAAAGAGGCGCAACGACTCTAGATCATCACCGAAGAACTCAGCACGCGCAGGCTTAGCCTCGCCTGGCGCCCATACGTCCAACACACCGCCACGCACCGAAAAGGCGCCGGGCGCGTCAACTTCAGGAGCGCGCGTATAGCCATTCTCAAGCAGCTTCTGCTGGAGCGCGGCAAAAGACAAGGCGGCAGGTGCGGCTTCAGCGGCGTCGTCTTCGGGCAGCGTCAGGCGGATGGTCGCCGCCGCCACGGCCGCCGCCGCGGGCACCCCCTTCAGCAGGGCCGGCATCGAGGCCACCATCACGAGCGGATACGGACGCATCCGATACGCCCCCAGAACCGCCGCCGCCTTGAGCCGAGCGGATGTTGCGGTGGGATCATCCTCTAGCGCCGGCGGAAATTCAAGTGTGCGGATGTCGCACTCATTGGCGAGAACGGCCAGATCATCGGCCAGCTGGTCCGCCTCCGGGAGGCCCGGCGTGACCGCCAGCACAAACGGCACACCCGCCTGGGGCGCCTTGAGCGCCAACGTGGCCGCGGCAAACGCCGACGACGAGCCTGTCAAAGACGAAAGCGCCAAAGCCGGTGAAGGGTGCTCCATCACCGGTGCAAAGGCTTTTTCGAAAAGCCCTAGGCGTTTGCTCGTCATCACGTTTGCCCAGCCGTTTTATCAGTCCTGATACACCGTCTCGGGGCCGCGGTTGAGGAAGGGCTTCTCCAGGCCATCCTTGAGATATTCCTTCAGCACGATGGCCGGAGGTGCCGCCAGTTCCTCAAAGGTGTATTTCTTCTTAGGCACACGCTTGTCGCCAGGACGCTGCCATGGACAGTCGAACGACACCGTACACTCAAGGGTGAGCGCGAGCGCACCCGAGGCGAGAGAGATGAGATTATTGAGGTTGATGCCTCGCCCCACCTTTTCTCCCGGCTTGGGTGGCTCGGGCTTGGTGAGGTAGAGGCCCTTCTCGTACAGTGCCTTGTTACACTTGTAGCGGATCTGCAGACCGCGCGCCAGTTTCTCGGGGTAGTCGATTCCCGTGGGCCGGAGAATCGACGGCGCCGATTCGTAGGAATGCCCGTTCAGCGCCGCGTCCACGCGCCAGCGGGAGCATACGTTCAGAATCGCACGCGCCTCCGCCGTGCGCAGATCGCCTGGGCAGGCATCATGCATGATGTTGTAGCCCTCGGAATTGGGATAGCCGCCCGGATAGCTCACCTTGTCGAGCGGCAGCGGAAACCAGGACTTGCTGCCCCGCCAGCCCACGCGCGAGCCGTCGGCCTTCCAGGTGCCCTGCGAGGCATGGCGGAACGTCACCCAGTCGACGCCGCGCAAATGGTCCGGCGAAATGGAGCGGCCGTCCATGTTCACGCAGGGCGTGATGATGAAGCGGTACTTCGAGATGAGCTCCAGCAGCTCGGGGTCGCTCTGCCCGCGGAAATCCTTGCCCGTCTCGAGCATCTGGATGATGTTCGCCGCCCCCACGCCGGACTCCGGCTCGGCACCATGCACGCCCGAGAAGAAATAGAACGTCTGCTTGCCACCCTGTGCACGGCCATAGTAGTTGCGGTAGGTCGTGGACCCCTGGCCGGCCGACCAGTTGGTCTGCGGCGCAGGTTCACTGAAGTCGCCATAGAAGAGCGCATAGACCGGATAGCCCAGCGGCGTATGGCAGATGATCTCCTTGCGCGAACATTTCTTCGCGCCTTCGCAGAGGGCGATGATCTCGTCTGGACGGCACTTCCACCAATCGGGCTTCGGCTCAAGCCCGGCAATCTCGATCGGCTTGAAGCGCGGCGGTTTGATGGAGGGTGCCGACGTACAGCCCGCGGCGGCGAAGACGCCGGCCAGTCCCAGAAAATCCTTGCGTGTCGTGTTCATCTTCTCATTCTCCCTTGCAGAAGACGCCGGCCTGCGGCGTTACCCTTTCCGTGAAATCATGCTGTCCGGAAGCGATGACCTTCCCGTCCGCATCCACCAGACGCCAGACAATCGCCCCTCCGACCTTGTCGGCTCGATTGAAGAAGACCTCCGCCTCAAGCGTGCCCTTCTGCCCCTCCAGTGCAGTTTCGGGGATCATCACGCGCATCCCGTCACACGCGCCGGACGAAATGAGCTGCGCCGCGACCGGCTGGGCCGTCGCCGCCTCGCCCGAGACGTTGATTACATGAAGGAACCGATCCTCTGCGGCTGCCGCCGCCGGACGCACCGACACGCGCCACTGGCCGAACCAGGGGCCCTCATTCAGCTTGGCGCAGGTACGCCCCGCGCTCGCCACATATTTCTCGGCGAGCGGCCAATTGCGTCCGTTGCTCCAGTATTCCTTTCCGGGGCCGCCGATCTTCTCCAGGCGCGCCGCCGCCGGCAGCAGCGTACGGCAGAAGAGCGCCCCGTTGTCCGCCCGCGACGAAACCAGATTCGCCTCGATCGTCGGCTCCTGCTCGGTGTGCAGCAGCCACTCCTTCGCATAGTCCACCTGTTCCGCGGCCACACGGTCATACACCACAAAGCAGTCCTCGCCTAGATACAGAAACTGCCGCGTGCAGGCCGCGCACTTGCCGGGATAGGACGGCGTCAGATCCGCCGCCACATAGGTGAAGAGCGGATTCGTCTCGAAGGCCAATGCCCTGGCGGCAGCACTCACCGTCTGCCCGCCATCGCAGAATTTCCCCTCCGGTCCCTTGTACTTGAGCCCCCAGTAATTGGGCAGCGGCTCATTGGGCTTGTGCACCAGCACGCAGTTGTGCGCCACGGTCTGCGCATAGTAGTAGGTGAGGTTGTAGTCCGTCTGCGCCGCCCGCGATCCCGAGTCCAGCGCCTGGAAGCCGCGCTTGTAGATGACGAAGTTGCCGTCGTCGTAGTGGCGATGCATCTTCACCTTGCCGCCCGCCGTGAAGAGCGCATAGGTCGCGCCCTTCTGCCATCCGCTCCGCATGAACAGCTGCCCCGAGCTCTCGAAGAAACGCGCGCGCAGCGGCGTCTTATCCAGTACCCCCGCCGCATACGGCTGCACGGGCCTACCGGACGCCAGAAGGAACGGATACATCGGCCACTCCGAGCCCAGCGACTTGGGCTCCAGCTCCGTTCGTAGCGTCGCCGCCAGGCGCGCGGCCTCGGGATTAGAATCGGCGAAGAAGAAGGCATATTGCGTAAGGTGCGTGTAGAGCGACCCCATGTTCAGCAGATTGTCCGCATGCGTCGTGTCGCCAAAGCCGAACTGCTGCGGATACCGTTCGCCCTTGATCCAGTTCCACCACACGAAATTGGGGAAGAGCGCGAGTCCCGGATAGTGCACTCCCGCGTCCACGCCGGTCGCGGACTTGAGCGAGTGGAAGAAATTGAAATGCGCAAAGGGATACTCGCCCATCGCATACCCCAACACGCCCGTGGAAAGGACGCCGTCGTCCTCGGCCGAGTCCGCCCGGAAGTCCAGCATCTCCACCATGCGCGTGTAGCCCGTCTGCAACAGCTTTGCGGCCAGTTCGTCGCAGAGTCCGTCGCCCGCCGCCGCCACGCCGGCATACCAAGGCAACGCCGGCGGACCATAGAACCCCGTCTGCTTGCCGCCCGTATTCAGGCGGACAATCCGCGGCTTCCCTTTACCGACCTGGACATCGGCGCAATGCTGCACCAACGGCACGATGATGGCACGACGCTCGTCGTCCGTGAGGCCTTCATGAATCCAGTCGTAGGCGCAAAGCGAAAGGACGCGCGTGGTGCAGTACCAGTTGACGGCGCGCCGGTTGCGGTAACTCTCCGCATACCCCGCCACATTGGCGAGCAGCATCTTCTTCGCCTTCTCGAGATATTTGGTCTCATGCGTAAAGCGCCAGGCCAAGGCACATTCCGCCGCCTGCGTACCAAACTCGTTGATGGGCGGCAGGGGTACGGCCGGTGACCAATCGGGCGACACGCCTTCCGTCCCCGAGCACACCGGATTGTCGGTGTAGCGATCGCAGCGCCGCAGCAGACGCCGGCAGTCCTCCTTCGCCGCCCCTCGTGCGGCGGCCTCAATGGCCGGCCATGTCTCGGTATTGAAGAAGAGTCGCGGATGCCCCATGCGCACGGGGGGACACGCCTTCGGTAAGGACGCCCCCCAGACACAAAAGGATCCCGCCAGAAAGGCTACACCCAGAAAAGCGCTTAAAGATCTCATATTCTGTACGCTCGACTTCGTGATGATTGATGTTCTTGAGGTCCGAGCTTCCTCATTTGACGGAAATCACCAATCCACGCCGCATGACCATCACGACACCAGTTTCCGGATTGCAGGTGAATCTGTAGGCCTGTTTCGCGATACCGCCAATCGTGAGCGTCCAATTTGCGAGGTTCGGTGCGCCGACGAGCTCATTCAACCCCGTGGAAAAGGTCTGCAAGACTGCGCCCGCCGGCAGCGGAGGTACGTCAATCGTGCCTGTGGACGCAAGTGAAACGTTTTCGCCGCAGATCTCGCCCAGGCCCTCCGCCGTGAGCGCAAGGCGCGAAATAGTCACGGCACCATGGCAGACAAGCTGTGCGCCAGGCGCGACCGATACCTCAGCCGGAATCGCCAAGGGGGCCGCCGCTTGCTCAGGGGTCGTACGTGTGAACTGAAAACACTTGGCGAGCCTCGCAGCGCCAATCGAACGCATGGAGGCGGTGGCACCTGAATCACAGACCGACCCGTTCGCATGGAGTTCCGTGAAACGGTGATCCAGCAGCACATCCCACGCCAGTCCATCCGCGCTGGCGCTCACATCGAACATCGTCACATTACGGCCGCAATAACCATCGACCAGATTGTACTGATTAATGAAGTCGCATGCCACCAACGGCGGCGTGCCGTTCGTGACGTGCAGTATGACGCCCACCCAAGTCGAAGGATCGTTCGGGTCGAGAGCCACGTCCGGAGACTGCGAGAACCAGTCGCTATAGTGGAACGGCAAATCGTAGGCCCCGGACGCATTCGCCCCACCCTCAAACAGACCTGCGGGCGGACGGTACTTTGTGAACCAGGCGTTGTGTGCGGGATTCACCATGCCAAACTCACCGGGCCGACAAAGAACCGCACTGGCATTCGTGGCCTGGGCGAAGACGGTGTATTCGTTTTCGGCGGTGACGCCCTTCAGCCCATGCTCGAGCGGAAAGATGCACTGGCGGTTACCCGCCGCATCGTAGAACATGAACTCGCCCACCGTAACGTTACGCTGCTCCGAGGCCGACGCATCCTTCTTGAGATTTTCCCTGTAGGACGCCAGAGCCTGCTCGCGGAAGAGCGGATCCTGATAGGCGTTGCATTTGAAACGGATACGGTACCATTCGTACTTTTCGCCCGAGCCATTCCAGATGTCGAGACGCCCCTGCTTCACCGTAAGCCGACCCGTGAAGTCAAACGGAGCACATAGCGACCAAGAGCCTATGCCGCGTTTCTCCACGGAAACAACGCCTGGCCCATTCGTGAGCGCCGTCACGGTGTCGTAGCGATTCTCCGTGCCGTCGAGGATCAGAGTCTTTTCGCCCGCAGAATCCGCAGTGACGCCGACGTAGTGGGCACGCCCGCCACCACTCAGGAAACCACCCGCGCCATGGAGTGAAATCTGGCGATCGTGATTTGAGACCAACCCGACGTTGCCTGGCGCACACTGCAGAAAGCCCGCCGTGCCGTTGCCGCCTAGGAGAATCGCGTAGTTCGCGCGGTTCTCCTCCGTGACGGCAGTCGCGCCGAAGCGGTAGAGTTCATTGGCCAGGCCCAACGAACAATTCTCGCCGATCGGCGCGAGCGTGTCGAAACTCAGCACACCCTCGCGTACTTCAAATACGCCGCCCACCTTGGCACTCGCATTCCTCGCCATGTGCCAGGTTCCCACGCCCTCTTTGGCAAAGGCGACGGGCGCGGCCTTTCCGACAGTCACATCCCTGTAGCCGGAATAGACTGCCGCCACCGTGTTGGAACCGGTCAAGACGATGTTCCACGGAACCGAATCCGCTCCGAACTTGCCCCCGTAGGTGAAGTCACCATAGGCACCCGCATCAAAGACCATATTGAGGCCACTCCAGATGGCCGCCTCACAGACCTCGCCCGAGATGTCCGGACCGCCGACGTACTCGATGACGGACTGGGTGTACATGTTGAAGCTACCTGTGCCCAGAATCTTGTTGCCGTTGGCGCTGAACCGCGCCAATCGCAGACGCGCCTTGCTGAGAATGATCGGAGAACCGGTGCACTGCCCTTGGTCAGCATCTGTAAGAGTGAATTCCTTGTTGACGCGGTAGTTGAGCTTGCCGACGATCTTGCCGTCAAACGTGCAGGGCTCAAGGATGTTGAGGTCAAAGGCATTGGCGGCATCTGGCTGCATGAGCGTACCCAAACCAGTGACAGTGCGCACACTCGTCTGCGTGCGCGCGGCTGCGGCCGTATAGACCTCGAACACGCCTCCCTCCTCGACATGGATATTGCAGATGCCACAGATGCCCGACGTCGTCCTGGCGGCAGCGCTGGCCTTCGCCGTGACGCCATTAGGGATGACGATCGTGTCGCCCGCGGCCGGACCAGTCGCGGGATCCCCCACATAGCTCGCCCCGTTCGACCAGTCAAAATCGGTTCCTGAAACCGAGGGCTTGAGCGTGAATGTCACCCCTTGCGCGACCAGCGCACCGACGCCAACCAACACGGCCGCCAACACCTCAGAGGAAACTCGAACTATCCTAAAGGCAACGTTTTCCATCACACACCATCTTTCTTCGACTACCCTATCATTCCCAAGAACCAGGCGAACCATTCACCGCCACAGCACCATGTATGATACCACACTTGCCTTTCTTGCGTCAATGCCGCCACGACGACGCGCGCAGCAGGGATTGACCCGCATCAACCGCGATTATCTGCCCTGTCACAGACTCGGCGGAAAGGAGGTAGGCCACGGCGGCGGCGACATCCGCCACAGTTGGACGTGTGGGCAGCAGCGTCTCACCACCCAGCTCGCTGTTGGCGGCGAGGCTCGGCTTCAGCACGGGGCCAGGCGCCACGGCATTCACACGCAGCAAATCGGCGAACCGCCTCGCGCGCGGAGCCAGCGAATCCGCCAAAGCGCGTTTTGAAGCCTCATAGGGCGTGGCGGCCGCAGGCGCAGGCGGCAGAATACGCGTATCCAGCAGATCAACGACGGCCCCACCCCGATTCTGCAGATGGGCATGCAGCAATTCGGTCAAGCGTTGAGGTACCTCGGCATTCACACGCCATAACGCCTGCGCGTCATCCTCGGGAAGATTCGCCGCCAAGGAGAACATCGAGGCATTGTTGACCACGGCACACAAATCGGGTGCCTGCCCAATCGCCCCCCGAAACAGGAGATCGGCCGCGCCTTTCGCCGCCAGATCGCCAAAGAGAAAACCACCCTTCAATCTTGCCGCGAGTTCGCGTCCCTCGTCGTCATCCGCACGACGGGCGTGCACCAGCACACGCCATCCCTGGGCGGCAAGCGTCTCGGCTATCGCGCGCCCAATTCGGCGTACACCACCGGTGACGAGTACGGATCGTGCCATCGCTTCCTCCTGTGTTGAAAGGCTTCCCCTGAAAAGGCAAAGACCAACGCCCCGAATGAGACGCTGGTCTTTGTTAACCCTAAGCGATCAATCGCTTACTTGGCTTCCGCCGCAGGCGCAGCCTCTTCAGCCACAGGCGCTGCCGCGTCCTTGGCCTCGGGGGCAGTGACCCACTGAAGGATCGCCATCTCGGCGCCATCGCCCTTGCGGTTGCCGACCTTGAGGATGCGGGTGTACCCGCCCTTGCGGCCGTCCATCGCGGGGACGATCTTGTCGAAGAGCTTCTGCACGGCCTTGGGCTGCAGCAGACGCGAAGCCGCGAGGCGGCGCGCCGCGAGCGTGCCCTTGCGGGCGAGGGTAACCATCTTCTCAGCGTCCTTGCGGGCCTGCTTGGCCTTGGGGAGCGTCGTCGTGATGGATTCCGCGAGGATGAGGTTCGTGACCATGTTCTTCATCATGGCCTTGCGGTGTTCCATGGAACGCCCGAACTTCTTCATGACTCTCTGGTGACGCATTGTCTAAACTCCTAATTACTTCTTGGACTCCAGCAGATCCGCATCGAACTTGTAGCCGAGGCAGAGGCCGAGTTCCTTCATCTTTTCCTTGATCTCGTTCAGCGACTTGCGGCCGAAGTTGCGGTACTTGAGCATGTCGGCCTCGGTCTTCTGCACGAGCTCACCAACCGAAGTGATGTTCGCGTTGTTGAGGCAGTTCGCGGCACGGACCGAAAGTTCGATCTCGTTCACGGACATGTTCAGCAGCTTACGGAGACGCTCGCGCTCATCGGCGCCCTTCTTGTCGTCCGCATCGAACTCGAGCGCTTCATCGTTCGAGTAGTCAACGAACACGTCGAGGTGGCGGCGCAGCACGGCGGCAGCGGTCTTCAGCGCGTCATCGGGCGTCACGCGACCATCGGTCCAGACGTCCAACACAAGCTTTTCGTAGTCCGTGCGCTGACCGACGCGGGTGTTCTCCACGAGGAAGTTCACGCGCGTGACAGGCGAGAAGATCGAATCGATCGCGATGCGTCCAATCTCCTGGTCGGGCGTCTTGTTGCCTTCGGCAAGGCAGAAGCCACGGCCAA